>JBDHZN010000106.1:0-11835 GCA_039811845.1 Micropruina sp.
CGCTGGGCGTGCCCGGACGCTACGGGGAGTCCTGGTTCGCCGTCCAGGCCGCCCTGCAGACCGCCGGGCTGACCGAGAAGGACGTCACCATCGTCGAGGTCGGCTACACCCAGGTGGCCGCACTCACCGGCAAGAAGGTGGACGCCATCGTCGGCTTCAGCACCAACGAACTGGTCCAGTTGCGGGCCCAGGGCGTCGAGCCCAGGGCACTGCCGGTCGCGGACGGCACGGTGCCGCTGGTCAGCACCTGCCTGCTCACCTCGTCCGCCTACGCGGCGGCGAACCCCGAGGTCGTCCGCCAGGTCGTGGCCGCGACCAGCAGGGCGATCGAGGCGACCGCCGCCGACCAGAAGGCGGCGATCGACATCGCCGCCTCCCAGATTCCGGGCTGGACGGAGTCCGCCCGGCCCAACGCCGAAGCCGTCCTGGCCGCGACGATCGACCTGATGGAACTGACCGGCGGCCGCTTCCAGCCCGCCCTGGACGCCACCCAATGGCAGGCGATGGCGTCCTTCCTAGCCAAGACGAAGTTGGTCTCGAAACCGGTCACCGCGCAGGACGCCTTCAGCAACGACTACGCGGGGTAGCGGCCGGGCCCAGCTCCGACGTCCGCCGGGACGAGCGTGGTGCGTCGTTGCTCTCTTACCGGGCCAGCCAGGGTGGTTGGCAGCGGCCCGCTGATCGGGCTCTCTGGCACCGCCTCGGAGGCCGATGGCAGGATGAGCCCATGCAGGGCGCGTTTTCGGGGGAGTCGTTGCGCGCCCTGACGTGGTTTGCGCCGATGCGGCATCGTTGCGGACTCGGCGGCGCCTAGTGACGTCCCGTCGTAGCGCTGGGCACCTGGGCAGGGCTGATTCTGCCCGGGGTCCGAGCGCGGCCGGATTGCGGCTCGGCCTGGCCCGAGCCGTCGCACTGACCTGTCTCGCCACCCTCGTTCCGGCCCTGTTCCAGGCGTTCATCCAGCTGCCGCATCTGCATCCGCTGTGGCTGGCGACCGTCGGCGGCGGCATCGTCGGGTTCAGCCTGCTGCTGCCGGTCTACGCCTGGTCGTTCGGCGACGTCCGCTGGCTGTGCGGAGCGTACGCGCTGGTCAGCCTGCTCGGGCTGGCCACCTGGGTCTGGGCGTGGACGAGTCCACTGAAGGCCAACCATGCGCCCTGGCTATGGATGTGCGTGGGGATCGCCGCGGTGTGTGCGGCGATCGCGACCACGGTGCCACTCGGCTTCGTGTACACCGTTGTCTCGGCGCTGGTTTTCGGCGCCGTCCGGATGACCCGGTCCGGGGGCGATCTGAGCGCACTCGAGGCGATGCAGGACGTGCTGACGCTGCTCGTGCTGCCCACCGCGCTGCTGCTCCTGATCAGGTTCTTCGCCAACGCCGTCGACGAACTGGACGCCACCACCGCCGATTCGCAGCAGGTGGAGGCCGACCGGGCCATCGACCGCGCCCTGCATCAGCAGCGCACAGTGCTGGACGGCATCATCCACGACCGGGTGATGACGACGCTGGTGGCGGCCGTGCAGACCGATCAGTCGCGTGGTGAAGTCGCCGAGCTGGCCCGGACGGCGTTGGACGCGGTCGCCGACGCGGGCTCGGCGCCGGACGGCGCCCAGCCGCTCGATCTGCACCAACTGGCCAGGCTGATCGAGGACATGGTCGACCCGGTGTGCCCGCAGGCCGAAGTGATCGTCGACGCCTCCAGCGATGACCTCACGGTGACCGCTGCGGTCGCCAGTGTGCTCGGCCAGGCGGCGCGGGAGGCCGCGCTCAACGTCAGCCGGCACGCTGAGGCCGAGAACTGCACGATCACGGTGTCCGCCCGGATGGAGCGCGGCGACCAGCAGGTACGGGTCGACATCCGCGACGACGGCAAGGGCTTCGATCCCGAGGACCTGCCCGAGAACAGGTTCGGCATCCGGGTGTCGATGCGCGAACGACTGACCCACATCGGGGGCACCGTCGACATCAGTTCGCGTCCGGGCGAGGGCACCCGGGTCAGCTTGCTGTGGGTGGGACGCGAGCAGCGGAGCACCGACGCCGCCGCCCGTCGCCGGGTCTCGCAGGCGCTGCGCTCGGTGCTGCGGGTGGAGATGTTCGTCTTCCTGGTCTGGCTGATGGTGGGCGTCCAGGTGCTGGTCGGCTGGCTGGCCTCCTTGGGCGAGGACAGCGACTGGACGCCGGTCGCGCTCGGGCTGGCGGTGTTCGCCACCGCAGTCGCGCTGTGGCGCGCGGGGGAGCGGCGGATCAGCAATCTCGGCGCGATCGTGGTGGTGCTCTGCCTGGCGGTGATCTCGGAACTGGCGCATGTGCCGATGCCGACCGCGCGCGGGCTCGGCTACGGCAGTTGGCACGGCACGGTCGTGATGGTGCTGTTGATCACGGTGCTGGTGCGGGGCCGCCGCGAGATCGCCTGGGTGGGACTGGGCGTCTTCATGGTGCAGGCGCTGATCTGGACCTACGGCCACGACCTCGGTCCGTACGTCTTCCTGGACATCGTCTTCGGACCGCTGCTTTGGATGGTGCTGGCGACCCTGGTGGTCCGCGGCGTCCGGTCGATCGGCGAGCAGTTGGTGCGGGTGCGCAGCATGTCGCGGCAGAACACCCAGGCGATGGCCGAGAGCTTCTCGAAGCTGGTGCTGCGTGAGGTGTGGCTGGCGGAACTACGCGCCCAGATCGGACCGCTGCTGCAGAACCTGGCTGATCCGGCCCATCAATTGAGTGCTGAGGAACGGGACGCCTGTCGCGTCCTGGAAGGTCGGCTGCGCGACGCCCTGCGCGCCGGAAACCTTGTTTCACAAGGGGTGTCGGACGCCATCCAGGCCGCCCGCGGACGTGGCGTCGAAGTGGTGCTGGTCGACAATCGCGGCTCGCGGCTGCCCGAAACGGTGCGGCGTGAAACCTTGCGACAGCTGGAACGGTTGGTGCGTGATTCGACCGGCGGACGGATCGTCGCCCGGACGGCGCCCGAGGGCTATGCCGAGGCGGTGACTATCCTGCGAGTCGACGCCGAACGTAACCTCACTACCATTGACGAGGCCGGAACCGTCACTGTGAGGAAGACATGACCGAAACCCCCATCATCCGGACCGCGATCATCGACGATCATGAAGCGATCCGTTTGGGGATCGGGGCTGCCCTGCAGCAGCACGCCTCCGGGCATGTGCGGGTGGTCAGTTCGCACGAGACCGTGGACGCCTTCCTGGCCGATTCAGTGGACGCCGACGTGGTGATGCTCGACCTGTCGCTCGGCGACGATTCGGATCCCAAGGACAATGTCGAACGGCTCGCCGAGGTCGGCTACCGGATTCTGGTCTATTCGATCGCCGACAACATCAGGCTGGTGCGCCGCGCGCTGGCCGGCGGCGCGGACGGCGTATGCCGCAAAGCCGAACCGATCGCCCAGACCATTGAGGCGCTCGCGGCGGTGGCGAACGGCCAGATGGTGCTCTCCCAGGAGATTCTGGCCGCCATCGAATCGGACACCAGCTATGTGGCGGCCAACCTCGGCCCGCGTGAGCGGCAGGTTCTGTCGCTGTATGTGGCCGGCCTGGAGATTCCCGAGGTTGCGCAGCAGCTCTACATCACCGAGAACAGCGTCAAGGAATACTTGAAACGCATCCGGGTGAAATACACCCAGGTGAATCGTCCGGCGAACAACAAGCTCGAATTGTTCCGCCGAGCGATCGAGGACGGGATCATCCCGCCGGTCGAACCGCGCAACTGAGTTTCCCGGGGCGGGCTGTCGTTGGTTGAGCTTGTCGAGTCTGTGGAGACCCTTGTCGACCGTCGGTCGAGCCAGTCGGACCCAGCCACCGTTGGTCGAGCTTGTCGAGACCTGGGCCGCGAGGGGACCGCGTCCGGACCCGTCGTCCGCGGAGGCTCGTCAGACTACGTCCGATTCGGAGGTCGTCTGAGCGTGACGAGGCAAGGCACCCCTCAGATCGGACGTAATCTGACGACCACCCCACGATGCGCGTCATCGTCCGAGCTCCGGGCCCCGGGATTTGGGCTATCGGGTCTCGACAAGCTCGACCAACGGGCGGTTCAGTACCAGCCGGCTCCGCGCTTGAACGCCCATGCCGCGCACGGCGTCCCGTAGCGCTCCTTGATGTACTTCAAACCCCATTTGATCTGGGTGGCGGGGTTGGTCTTCCAGTCGTCACCCTCGCTGGCCATCTTGTTGGCCGGCAGTGACTGCGGAATGCCGTAGGCGCCCGAGGTCGGGTTGGTGGCATTCCATTTCCACTGGGATTCCTGGGTGAAGATCTTGTTCACACAACTGAACTGGTCCTTGCCCCAGTCGTATTTTTCGAGCGCGATCTTCTTCGCGATCTTTCGCGGCGGAGTCTTCTTCGGGTCGTAGCCGAGCTTCTTCACCTTGTCGGCGTAGCGGAGCTTCTTCTCGGCGGCGGCGCGCTGTTTGACGAAGTCGCCCGCCTGCAGGTTGCGTGCCCGAGCTGCGATCTCTGCTTGGGCCTTGGCCAGCGCAGCCTCTCGGCTGTTCAGTGTCTGCGCGACCTCGGGCAGCAACTCCGGACGCTGCTGCTCGCGGGAGGTCTGATCGGTGCGCCCGTCACCGGACGGCGCCACGGGCGTGGGAGGATCCTGCGGCAGTGGTGTGGCGTGGGCCGAGCCGGTCACTCCGGCGCCGAGCGTCAGGGCAGCGACCACCGCGACGACGGGACGGATGAGTGACGGCACCAGTCGAGAGTGCCACACGAGACTGAGCGAGTGAAGGTCGCGATCCTCGCCTTGAGGGAACGCTGAGGCTGTCTTGAGGTCCTGCCGAGGGAACCGGCCACGTCATCCCGAACTCGACTGTCATCCCGGGCTCGATCCGGGATCTCGAATCGATCTCCACGGCTGTCAGAGATCCCGGCGTTCGCCGGGATGACGAAGAGTTCGCCGGGATGACGAAAACGCCCGGTAGTGCGGCTAGAGGCCGCGCAGGAAGTCCGGGTCGTCGTCGGGGGCGCGCGGACGGTTGGGCGGCGGCTGGCGACGCTGCGGACGTCCGGCGATCAGCCAGCCGATGGCGCCGACGCCGGGCAACAGGATGATCAGGGCAACCCACAGCCAGCGCGGCAGCAGACGCACATGGTCGGGGTCGGCTTGGGCGACCTCGACGAGGCAATACACCACCAGCAGAGCCAGTAGCACCACCGGAAGCACTCGTCCCATGCATTCAATCTACCCGTTGTGGACAGGGCTCCATGCCGACGCGATCACCCCTCAGGGGTGGGTTGTGCGGGCACCGTCCGGAGGTGTCAGCTGTCGCCGTTAGGGTGACTGATGTGCGTACCCGGTTGATCAGCGGTCCGGCCGTCCCGGCCGCGATCGCCGAGGTGCTGGCCGGTGGACCGCCGGTCGCCGTGGTGGCCGATGGGGCGTCGGCGCCGTCGTCCTGGGATCTCGCCGGCAGCCCTCTCGAAGCGGACGCCGCGGTGCTGGTCGGCACCTCGGGGTCCACCGGCGATCCGAAGGGTGTGCTGTTGACCGCGGACGCGATTCGGGCCTCGGCGGAGGCGACGCACCGACGCCTGGGCGGTCCCGGCCACTGGGTGTGTCCGCTGCCGCTGCACTACGTCGCCGGACTGATGACCGCTGCTCGTGCGGCGGTCGTCGGCACGCAGGTGAGCGTGGTGTCGTCCGATCTGTCGGAACTGCCTCTGCATGAGGGCCGCAACTACCTCTCTGTGGTCGCTGCTCAACTACACCGTGCCCTCGACGATCCGGACGCCGTGGCCGCGCTGACCAGGTTCGATGCCGTCCTGGTCGGTGGTTCGGCCATCCCCGCATCGCTGCTGACAAGCGGCCGAGAGGCCGGCATCACCCTGGCCGCCACCTACGGCATGGCCGAAACCTGCGGCGGTTGCGTCTACGACGGGGTGCCGCTGGAGGGCGTCCGCATCGACCTTGAACCTGACGAGCGGATCACCGTCACCGCCGACAGTGTCTTCTCCGGTTACCGGCTGAACCCGGACGCCACCGCAGCCGCCCTGGACTTCTGCGGCGCCAGCCGCACCCTGCGGACCCACGATCGGGGCCGGTGGACCGACGGTCGACTGCAGATGCTCGGACGCCTCGATGACGTGGTGATCACCGGCGGAATCAACGTCGACCTGGGCCGGGCGCAACGTGCTGCTGACGCCGCCTTCGGACCCGGTGCCGTCGTGCTGCTCGGGGTGCCGGACGAGCGCTGGGGGACGGTGATCGCCGCCCTCACCGAACTGCCGCTCACCGTCGACGACTGCCGTGCTCGGCTGGCCGGGCGGCTGGAGCCGTCCGCCATTCCGCGCCGGCTGCGCCGGGTCGCTGGCCTGCCCCGAACGTCCACTGGCAAGATCGATCGGCGGAGCCTGCGCCGGTTGTGGGCCGAAGGGAGCTGAGTGGCGACAACGAGTCAATGGCTGGAAGGCGCCCGTCTGCGTACCCTCCCGGCCGCCGTGTCCCCGGTGCTCGCCGGCAGCGGAATAGCCGCCTTCGAGGGTGATTTCTCCTGGCTGCTGGCACTGCTCTGTCTGGTGGTCGCGCTGGCTTTGCAGGTCGGCGTCAACTACGCCAACGACTACTCCGACGGCATCCGCGGCACCGACGCCGACCGGGTCGGCCCGATGCGGCTGGTGGGGTCAGGGGCGGCCGAGCCCGGCAGCGTGAAGGCGGCTGCGTTCGCGAGTTTCGGGGTCGCGGCTCTTGCCGGGCTGGGATTGGTCATCCTCAGCCAGCTGTGGTGGTTGCTGGCCGCCGGGGTCGCCGCGATCGCCGCGGCCTGGTTCTACACCGGCGGACGCCGTCCCTACGGCTACCTGGGGCTGGGCGAGTTGTTCGTCTTCGTCTTCTTCGGGCTGGTCGCCGTCGGCGGCACCGTGCTGGTGCAGGTGGAGGCGACGCCGCCGGCCACCTGGGCGGCCGCGGTCACGATCGGTGCACTGGCCTGCGCGATCCTGGTCGCCAACAACCTGCGCGATCTGGCCGGTGACGCCGCGTCCGGCAAGCGCACCCTGGCCACCCGGCTCGGCGAGCGGGGCACCCGCTGGTTCTTCGCCGTGCTGGTGGTCGTCGCGCTGGGCGCCGTCGTGGCGGTGGCGGCGCTGACCACCTGGTGGGCGCTGCTCGGCCTGCTTTGTGTGGTGTTGCTGGCCGGACCTGTCCGTATGGTGCTCACCGGCAGCACTGGACGCGCGCTGATCCAGGTGCTGAAGCTGGTCGGGCTGGGTGAACTGGTCGCGGCCGCCGGGTTGGCGCTCGGCCTGGTGATCGGGGCGTGAATGTTGGTTCGTGAGGGAGTGTCGTTGGTCGAGCTTGTCGAGACCTCGGCTGGCGTGGCACCCATGAGGGGTTTCGACAAGTTCAACCAACGGGGGTCGCGTTGATCGCCACTTCCCTCACCTTCGATGTGCCGCTGACAACGCGGTTCAGGGGCGTTACGCGACGTTCCGGGATGTTGGTCCGGGGGGCAGCAGGCTGGGGTGAGTGGAGCCCGTTCCCCGAATACGAGCGACCCGAAATCGATGCCTGGTGGCGGGCGGCAGTTGAGGCCGCTGTCGACGGCTGGCCGGCGCCGGTGCGGTCCCAGGTGCCGGTGAACAGCATCGTCCCGGCGGTGGACTCCGAACGCGCGGGCGCCTTCGCGCTCGCCGGAGGGTGTCGGACGGCCAAGGTGAAGGTCGCCGAACGCGGCCAGTCACTGTCCGACGATCTGGCCCGGGTGGAGGCGGTGCGCGACGCGCTCGGGCCGTCCGGGCGGGTACGGATCGACGCCAACGGCGCCTGGGAGGTCGACGAAGCCGTCCGAGCGCTGCGGGAACTGGCCCGGTTCGAACTCGAATACGTCGAGCAGCCGTGCGCCACCGTCGAGGAACTGGCCGGACTGCGGGTCCGGCTGGCCCGGGCCGGCATTGAGGTGCCGGTGGCGGCCGATGAGTCGATCCGGCGCTCCGGCGATCCGGAACGGGTCGCCGCGCTCGATGCGGCCGATGTTGCGGTGCTGAAGGTGCAGCCGCTGGGCGGCGTCCGGCGCTGTCTGGAGCTGGCTGAACGGCTGGGCATGCCGGTCGTGGTGTCGTCTGCGCTGGAGAGTTCGGTCGGCATCGCCGCCGGTGTCGCACTGGCCGCCGCGTTGCCGCAGTTGCCGTACGCCTGCGGGCTGAACACGGTCGCGTTGCTCGCCCAGGACGTGGTCGACGAGCCGCTGATCGCGGTGAATGGCGCGATCGAGGTGCGCCGGGTCGTGCCCAGCAGGGATGATTGGCGGGCAGCGGACGAACTGGACCGGTGGTGGCATCGGCGGCTGTCCGACGTGGAAGAGGGGATCAGGTGAGTTCGTCGCGGTGCGCCGGCACGATCGTGGCGCAGCTGTGCGCGCAGGGCGTGACCGACGCCGTGCTCGCCTCCGGTTCCCGCAGCGCACCCCTGGCCCTGGCGTTGGCACGTGCCGAGACCGACGGACGGCTGCGGCTGCACGTCCGCTTCGACGAACGCAGCGCCGGCTTCCTGGCGCTCGGCCTGGCGAAGGCGTCCGGACGCCCGGTGCCGGTGCTGACCACCTCGGGCACCGCGGTCGGCAACCTGCTGCCGGCGGTGATGGAGGCGCATCACAGCGGTGTTCCGCTGCTGGTGATCAGCGCCGACCGGCCCGCCGCGCTGGTCGGCGTCGGCGCCAACCAGACCACCGATCAGGCCCGGCTCTTCCAGCCCTTCGTGCGCTGGTCGGCGCGGGTGTCGTCGACGGCGTCCGCGACTTCGTGGGCGGCTCAGACCGCGCGTGCCTGCGTGCTGGCCGCCGGGGTCGGCAGCTGCAACCCCGGACCGGCACACCTGAACGTGGAACTTGATCAGCCGCTGGTCGGTGGCGAGGTGGCACCGCCGGAGTTGGCTGCGGTGGTGCGGGAGTCCTCTGGAGTTCTCGGCGCGGTGGCGTTGGTGGCTGGCCCACGCACGGTGGTGGTGTGCGGTGACGCTCCGGTCGTCGTCGGACGGCAGGCGGCTCAGCTGGCCCGGTCAGGAGGGTTTCCGCTGGTCGCGGAGCCCTCGAGTAATGCCAGGGGCGAGGCGTTGCGGACCGGATCGTTGCTGCTCAGTTCGGCGTTGGCCGCCGAGGTGCAGCGGGTCGTCGTGTTCGGGCATCCCACCTTGTCCCGATCGGTGAATCGGCTGCTGGCCAGAGACGATGTGGAGATCATCGTGGTCAGCGCCGCCCCAGAATGGCCGGACGCAGGCTGGCGGGCCACCCGGGTGGTGCCGGCTCTCGTTGCCGCCGAGCCCGACGATTCCGGCTGGCTGCGACGCTGGCAGGCGGCCGATGCGCTGCTCTCCGCACGTGTTGACGAGGTGCTGGCTGCGCAGCCGGTGCTGACCGGGCCGGCCGTGGCGGCCGCGGTGGTGGCGTCCGTCGGTTCGGGCGTGCTGATGCTCGGCAACAGCCAGCCGATCCGGGACGCCGAGCTGGCCTGTGGTGCGGGTGCTCGAGTGTTCGCCAACCGCGGCCTGGCAGGCATCGACGGCACGACCTCGACCGCGGTCGGTGTGGCGCTGGCGTCCGGGGAACCAGTCACGCTGCTGTGCGGTGACCTGACCTTCCTGCACGACGCCAACGGGCTGGCCGCCGGGCTGGGCGAGCGCCGTCCGGATCTGCGGATCGTGGTCGCCGACGACTCCGGCGGCAGCATCTTCGCCACCCTCGAATACGGCGACGTCCGCTACGCCGACTCCTTCGAACGGGTCTTCGGCACTCCACCCGGCGTCGACCCCGTCCGCCTCGCCGAAGCCCACGGCATCCCCGTCCGCCGAGTGGATGACGAGGCGGCCCTGACCGCCGCCCTGCACCGTCCGATCCAGGGCCTGGACGTCGTCGTCGCCACCATCGACCGCACCGGCCGCCGAGCCCTGAACGCCCAACTCAACGACCTCGCGAACCTCGTCGACTGACCCCTCGCCATCCGTCATCCCGGCGAATGCCGGGATCTGCGGCGCGCCACGCATTGGCCATCCGAGATCCCGGGTCGAGGCCGGGATGACGCGCGAGAGTACGCAGAGGCGGTCACTTTGGGACGGGGGGACGGTTCTTTTCGTACCAAAAGTGGTCCCTTCGTACCGCGCCAACCGTTGGTCGAGCTTGTCGAAACCCGTCAGCAGCCCTCGAGAGCCGACGCCAGGTCGGCGATCAGGTCGTCGGTGCTCTCCAGGCCGATCGACAGCCGGACGAGGTCGTCGGGCGGACGGGCGTCCGCGGTGACCGGACGGTGGGTGAGCGCGGCGGGGTGCTCGATCAGGGAGTCGACGCCGCCCAGCGAGACGGCGTGCGTGAAGACCCGGACCGCGGAGGTCAGCCGGCGCGCAGCGTCATAGCCACCCCGCAGTCGGACGGCGATCATGGCGCCAGGGCCGCGCATCTGCCGGGTGAGCAGGCCGCGCGGATCACCGTCGATACCCGGGTAGAAGACCGTCCGAACGCCCGGCTGCGCACCCAGCCAGCGTGCGATTCGGCGCGCCGACTCCTGCTGGGTGCGCACTCGGATCGGTAGCGTCGTCAGTCCGCGGTGCAACAGGTAGCCGGCCAACGGATGCAGTAGCGCGCCGGTCAGGGCACGCACCTGGCGCAGGCCGCGCGCCGCCTCCTCGGAGCAGGCGATCACCCCGGCCACCACGTCGCCATGGCCGCCGAGATACTTGGTGGCGCTGTGCAGCGACATCGTCGCGCCCAACGCCAGCGGATTTTGCAGCACTGGGCTGGCGAAGGTGTTGTCGACGAGCACCGGGACGCCGCCGGCCTGCGCGACCACCGCCGCGATGTCGACGAGCTCCACGGTCGGGTTCGCGGGCGATTCGATGACCACCAGCCCGGTGTCCGGGCGGAGGTGCGTGGCGACGTCAGTCTCGGCGCAGAAGGTGGTGTCGGTGCCCAGCAAGCCCGACGCGAGCAGGTGATCGGTGCCGCCGTACAACGGACGCACCGCAACCACATGGTGCTTCGAGGTCAGCGCGGTGGTCGCCAGCACGGCCGCCGTGGTCGCCGCCATGCCGGACGCGAACGCCACCGCGGCCTCGGCGCCCTCCAAAGCCGCCAGTGCCTCCTCGAACCGGGCGACCGTGGGATTCCAGAGCCGGGCATAGACGAAGCCGCCGTCAGGCAGCGGACGGCCCCCGGTCGCCATCGCCTCGTAGGAGTCGCCGCCGCGCTCGACATCGGGCAGGGGGTTGGTGGTGGAGAGGTCGATCGGCGGCACATGCACCCCGAGCGCGGCGAGATCGTCACGACCCGCGTGCACGGCCAACGTCTCGAAAGAGGTCCCCGCCATGGGACTCAGATTGCCGGAAACACTGGTCCGCACAACTAGTCTCCGCAGAAGAAGCGGCAGACATGTCGAAACTCGCAATTTTCGCCATCGCTCGCAGCGAGATGAACGGGAGTCATTGATGAAAACGCAAAGCGGTCAGGTCACCCTGGACGCCACCGACCGGGCAATCCTCGCGGCCGTCGTCCGGGACGCCCAGATCACCAACAAGGCCCTGGCCAGTCGTCTGGGTCTGGCCGAGTCGACCTGTGCTCATCGGCTGCGCCAGCTGCGTGAGCGTGGCGTGATCACCGGCAGTCACGTCGACCTCGACCATGCCGCGCTGGGGTACCCGCTGCAGGCGGTGGTGTCGGTTCGGATGGGCAGCCACAGTGAACAGCTGGTCGAGGAGTTCTTCGACGCCATCACAGCCACTCCGCAGGTGCTGCAGGTGTTCCACCTGGCCGGCAGCTCCGACTTCCTGGTGCACGTCGCCGTCGCGGACGCCGCCGAACTCCGCGACATCGTGCTGCGGCACATCACCGTCCACCGCGGCGTCCG
>JBDHZN010000107.1:0-11826 GCA_039811845.1 Micropruina sp.
AGCAGACGCCGTCCGGCAGCTTGTGGCTGACCACCGCGCGGGCGACGAAGACGCCGTTGGCGTTGGTCAGCTCGATCCACTCGTTGTCGGAGACCCCGATGGACTTCGCGTCGTTGACGCTCAGCCAGGCCTGCGGGCCGCCGCGGCCCAGGCTCAGCATGAACAGGTTGTCCTGATACTCGGAGTGGATCGACCACTTGTTGTGCACCGTCAGGTAGCGCAGCACGATCGCCTTCTCGCCGTTCGGACCGAGTTCCGGCTCACCAAAGGCGCGGCTCATGTCCAGCGGCGGACGGAAGGTCGGCAGCTGCTCGCCGGCGTCGATGATCCAGTCGTGGTCGATGAAGAAGTGCATCCGGCCCGACAAGGTGTGCCACGGCTTGAGCCGTTCGGTGTTGATGGTGAAGGCGGCATAGCGGCGTCCGCCGGTCTCCGAGCCGGACCATTCCGGCGAGGTGATCACCGGCTGCGGCGACGCCTGGGTGGAGGCGAAGGTGATGATCTTCTCCTCCGAGCCCTCGGACAGATCGGCCAGCTTGCGCCCGGTCTTGCGTTCCAGGTCGCGGAAGCCGTGGGTGGCCAGCTCGCCGTTGGTGGTGCCCGAACAGGTCAGGATCGCCTCGGCGAAACGCTGGTCGGTGTCGATCGCCGGACGCCCCGCGGCTGGGCCGTCCGGCATCACACCGTGCAGCCGGCCCAGCCGGTTGACCGCGGCCTTCATGTCGTAATTGATGTTCTTCACGGTGAAGCCGAGCCGGTCGGCCAGCGGGCCGACGCTGGACAGCTTGTCGGCGATCGCCGTGTAGTCGCGCTCGACCACCGCCAGCACCGGCGCGTTCTGCCCCGGCACGCAGGGCAGGTCGGTGCCGCGCCAATCGGGGACGACGCCGCCGGGCTGGGCGATCTGGCCAGGGGTGTCGTGCTGCAGCGGCACGGCCACCAGGTCGGACCGGGTGCCCAGATGCTTCTTCGCCAGCGTGCTGATCGCCCGCGCCAGCGCATGGAAGGTGTCGAAGTCGGTGCGGGCCTCCCAGGGCGGGTCGATCGCGGGGGTGAAGGCGTGCACGAACGGGTGCATGTCGGTGGAGGCGATGTCGTGCTTCTCGTACCAGGTGGCGGCCGGGAAGACGATGTCGGAGAGCAGCGTGGTGGAGGTCATCCGGAAGTCGGCGCTGATCAGCAGGTCGAGCTTGCCCTCGGGTGCCTCGTCGCGCCACTGCACCACCTCGGGATGCCGGTCGGCGCCGTGGTTGTTCGGCATCAGGTTGTTGTGGGTGCCGAGCAGGTGCTTGAGGAAGTACTCGTTGCCCTTGGCCGAGGAGCCCATGATGTTGGAGCGCCAGACGATCATCGTCCGCGGCCAGTTCTCGGGGGCGTCGATGTCTTCGAGCGCCGACTTCAGCTCGCCGGACTTCAGCTTGCCGGCGATCCACTCCTGGACCGTCTCGGCCTCGCCGCGCTCCACCGCGGCCTTGGCCTCGTCGGCCAGGTCGAGCGGATTGCGGTCGAACTGCGGGTAGAACGGCATCCAGCCCAGCCGGTTCGACAGCGCCAGGGCGTCCGCGGTGTGCAGGCCGTTCAGCTTGCCGGTGGACAGCGGCGAGGTGATGGTGTCGGCCGAGTAGCCGTCGGTGCGCCACTGGTCGGTGTGCATGTACCAATAGCCGGTGCCGATCACGGTCCGCGGCGGACGGCTCCAGTCCAGCGCGTTGGCCAGGTTGAACCAGCCGGTCATCGGCCGGCACTTCTCCTGGCCGACGTAGTGCGCCCAGCCGCCGCCGTTGCGTCCGATCGAACCGGTCAGCATCAGCAGCGCGATGATCGCCCGGTAGGTGACGTCGGCGTGGAACCAGTGGCAGATGCCGGCGCCGATCAGGATCATCGTGCGGCCCTTGGAGACTTCGGAGTTGTTTGCGAACTCGCGGGCGATCCGCAGGCACGCCTCCGCCGGCACCGAGGTGATCGCCTCCTGCCAGCCCGGGGTGTAGGGGGTCTCGGCATCGTCGTAACCGGACGGCCACACCCCCGGCAGGCCGTCGCGGCCCACGCCGTACTGGGCCAGCATCAGGTCGAGCACGGTGGTCACCTGGTAGTCACCGACCCGCTTGGTGGGGACGCCGCGGCGGATGATGCTGCCCTCGCCGCGCGGATCCTCGAAGCAGGGCAGTGCGATCTCCTTGGCCTCGTACTCGTCGGTTTCGAGCAGCGACAACGCTGGGTCGAGATCGCCCAGCACCAGGTTCCAGTTGCCCGGGCCGTCCTCGGAGTAGCGGTAGCCCATCGAACCCTTCGGCACCGCCGGGGCGTTCGTTGCGGCGTCCCAGATGACGGTCTTGAAGGCGTCGTGCTTGGTGCCGGAGCCCATCCCCAGATCTTCGGCAGTCAAGAACTTGGACGCGGTCAGGCCGTGCCCGTCCGGGTGTTCGACGAGCTTCACCAGCATGCCCAGGTCGGTGTACTGGCGAACGTAGTCGCGGAAGAACGGGGTCTGCTTCTCGACGTAGTGCTCTTTGAGGATCACATGGCCCATCGCCATCGCCAGGGCGGCGTCGGTGCCGGCCTGGGCGGGCAGCCATTCGTCGGCGAACTTCACGTTGTCGGCGTAGTCGGGGGCGACTGTCACCACCTTGGTGCCGCGGTAGCGCACCTCGGCCATCCAGTGGGCGTCCGGCGTCCGGGTGACCGGAATGTTGGAGCCCCACATCATCAGGTAGGTGGAATCCCACCAGTCGCCGGATTCGGGCACGTCGGTCTGGTCGCCGAAGACCTGCGGCGAGGCCACCGGCAGGTCGGCGTACCAGTCGTAGAACGACGCCATCGCGCCGCCGATCAGGTGGTTGAACCGGGTGCCGATGGCATGGCTGACGATCGACATGGCGGGGATCGGGCTGAACGACACGCAGCGGTCGGGCCCGTAGTTCTTGATCGTGTTCACGTAGGACGCGGCGGCGATCTCGACCGCTTCGGCCCAGCTCATCCGGACCAGGCCGCCCTTGCCGCGGGCCTGCTGGTAGCGGCGGCGCTTGACCGGGTCGGTGGAGATCTCGCGGAACGCCTCGACCGGGTCGCCGAGCCGCTTCTTGGCCTCCCGGTACATCTCCAGCAGCACGCCGCGTCCGTACGGGTAGCGCACCCGGGTCGGGCTGTAGGTGTACCAGGAGAAGGCGGCGCCGCGGGGGCAGCCGCGAGGCTCGTACTCGGGCCGGTCCGGGCCGGTGCTGGGGTAGTCGGTCTGCTGCGACTCCCAGGTGATGATGCCGTCCTTGACGTACACCTTCCAGGAACACGAGCCGGTGCAGTTCACCCCGTGGGTGGAGCGAACCACCTTGTCATGGCTCCATCGGTCGCGGTAGAAGACATCGCCTTGCCGGCCACCCTCGCGGAAGACGGCGCGGCCGTCGGCCGTCTCGTCCCACTTGGTGAAGTACTTACCCAGCTTGAGCAGCGCGTCCGCTGCCGGCCCATCCAGCTGTGCCTGCCCAGTCGTCATAACCCTTGCCTATCAAGGCGGAGAGCGCCTGTCCTTTTTTCAACGAAAATCTTGCGAATATCCTCTGAGGCGCATGGGCGGGACCGTCACGACAGCTGCGAGCGGTCACCCCGCAGATACGGCTTCTTGAGCGCGTTATGCCCGCAGATGCGCATCGATCTGGCCAGCGATCGCCGCGCTGAGCTCATCTGAGGTATCGATGAGATTTCGCTCGTCCCGGTGGTCTCTCGGCCCGGCTCAGGGCCGGCTTCCCGGAGCCGGGGCGTCCGGCCAGTAGTGGTCCTCGTTCAACGTGCGGGCACCGAAGATCGCCTGCCCGACCCTCACGCAGGTCGCCCCCTCCTCGACGGCGACCTCGTAGTCGCCCGACATGCCCATCGACAGCTCACCCGGACCGATCAGATCCGGATCGGTGTCACGGCTGCGATCGCGCAGCTCCCGCAGCCGGACGAAACAGGCGCGGACCCGCTCGACGTCGGAGGTGAACAGGGCGAGCGTCATCAGGCCCTGCACCTTGAGGCTCGCGTAATGGGGGAGTTGACGCAGGAACGCCGGAACCTCGTCAGGTGCCAGTCCGTACTTGGACTCCTCGGCCGAGGTGTTCACCTGCACATAGATGTCGAGCGAGCGTCCGGCAGCCTGCAGCCGACGATCCAGCGCCTCGGCGAGCCGGAGGCTGTCCAGGGCCTGGAACTCGGCGGCGAAGGCGGCGACGTCACGGGCCTTGTTGGTTTGCAGATGCCCGATCACCGACCAGGCCACGTCTTCGTCGATCAGATTGGCGTGCTTGCGCTTCGCCTCCTGCACCTTGTTCTCGCCGAGTTGGCGCATGCCCGCAGCGATGGCCTTGCGCACCCGTTCTTCGGGGACGGTCTTGCTGACCGGCAGCAGTCGCACCTCGTCGGGCGAGCGCCCTGCCCGCTCGGCCGCCGCCGCTATCCGACCTTGCACCGCATCGAGATTGCGACGGAAGTCCTCGACGGAGTTCGCGGTGGGGTACTGCGGTGAGTCGGACGGAGTGGCTGGCATGGCACCACGTTAGTGCCGCTGTGCCGGTTCCGCGCGATGCCACTGGCGGGGGAGGATGAGCCCATGGATAGGGATGATCCGGTGAGGATGAACCGGATGCGGGAGTGGCTGACCCGGGTCGCCGCCGAACTCGGCCTCGATCCGGCGGTCGTTCTCGATCACGAGGAGGATCTGCTCGCCATGGTCTCAGCCGTGGCGCACGGGCAGTCGCGGCCGGGTGCCCCGCTCAGTGCCTTCCTGGCCGGGGTCGCGGTCGGACGCGGTGGCTCGGCGGCCGAGGTCGCGCGGCTGGTGGCTGACTTGGCCGGGGAATCGGGTCAGGTGCGGGCGAGCAGCAGGTAGCCGAAGTAGACGACGTAGCCGGCCACCATCAGGATGCCCTCGGAGCGGGACAGCCGCTTTCCGGTGAGGAACAACGGGACGCACAGCAGGCAGACCCCGACCATGATCGGCAGGTCGATGTGCAGCAGATAGGTGTCGATCGGGCCGGAGCCGTTGGCGACCAACACCGGGACACCGAGGATCAGGGTGAGGTTGTAGACGCTGGAGCCGATCAGGTTGCCGACAGCGATGTCGCGATCGCCGCGCACCGTGGAGACAAGTGCGGTGACCAGTTCCGGCGCCGAGGTGCCGATGGCGACGACGGTGAGGCCGATGAACGCGTCCGAGACCTCGAACAGCCGGGCCAGTTCCTCCGAGCCGCGGACCAGCCAATCGGCGCCGAACACGATGATGGCGATTCCCGCCACCAGCAGCAACGCGAACCACAGGACGCGGGCGCGGGCGTACTCGGCCGGGGCGCTGACTCGGGCTTCCACCGCCAGATCGGCGGCCAGGTCGTCCGATCTGCCGGCGTTCTCGCGCCGCGTCCACCAGCCCAGGGCCACGGTGTAGGCGACCGCGGCGATCACCAGCGGGACGCCCTCCCAGGTCTGCAGCGCGCCGTCCAGGCTGAACACGTAGACCAGCACCGCGACGATCGCCATGCCCGGCAGGTCGAGCAGCAGGGTGCGGCGTTCGAAGTCGATCGGCCGCAGCGCGGCGCTCAGGCCGAGGATGAGCAGCAGGTTGACGATGTTGGTGCCGGCGATGTTGCCGACGGCGAGAGACCCGGCATTGACCTTCATCGCGTCGATGCCGACGGCGAGTTCGGGTGCGCTGGTGCCGATCGAGACGACCGTGAGGCCGATGATCATCGGCGGAATGCCCAGCCTGCGGGCGAGCAGCGAGCCGTACCGGACGACCAGTTCCGCGCCGGCAATGAGCGCCACCAAGCCACCTATCACCAGCAGCGCGGGAACCATGGCTCACCCTACTGGGAACGGGCGGGCCTCGCGTCACGGTGCCGGTTAACGTTGTTCGAGCTTGTGGAGGCCCCGCCTGCGACCGTTGGTCGAGCGTGTGGAGGCCTCGCCGGCCACCGCTGGTCGAGCTTGTCGAGACCCGTTCCTCCATAGGCACGCACTTCTCGCCCAGGTTCAACCCACGCATAGTCCGCAATTTCCGTCTCGTCTACCCGGGTGGTCGGAATCGTTGATGGCATCGTGGCCGTCGGTGTTTGTCCACGAATCGTGGCGGAATCACTTCCGGAATCCCGTCGGTTGAGATTTGGATCTGCCATTGCAACTCTGCTGCCCGTTTCGTGTCGGGTTCGAGCAGGTTGTGGTGATGTTTACACAACAAACACAGATTCGACAATGCTGTCACGCCGCCTTGAGCCCACGGGATGATGTGGTGCGCATCACAATCAGCAGCCGGCCGGTCACAACCAGGAAACACACAACCTTTGTCCCGCACCTGCAGGGCATGGCGGATATCGGGAGTGACCAGGCGCTGTTCTTTTCCGACGTCGAGCACGCCGGAGGGGCCACCCAGGATGATCGGCAGGATCCCGGCATCGCAGGCGTACTGCCGCAACTGGCCTGGCGTGAGCATGGTGCCGTCAGCCAGGCCGGCACGGTGGCAATCGCCGAGCAGATCCTCGTAGTCGATCAGCACCACCAGGTGCGGACGATCACCCCCGTGTTTGGGTGCTGCTTGCTGGATCGCGACCCGGCGGGCCAACTCCACCAAAGCATCAGCGCGGCGTTGTGGCCACGATGGTTGCGGCACACCCGGGTCGCGTAGCTCCAGGGCAGTGCGATGCATCTGGTGGGCGAGTGCTTCGATCTGGGCCTTGATCAACGCAGCATCCACGGTGGGCAAGGAGCCTTTGATGGTGGTGGAACCATGCCCGTCATCAGAGAAGTTGAGATGCCGCGCCTGCTGTGCGTCGCGTAGTTCGCGTTCTTGTCGTTTCGCTTCGGCTTCTTCAGCGACCTCGGGTGCGACAACTTCCAGCAGGTGCCGGGACAGGCCGGCAAGTTCGTGGCTGTTGAACTCCTCACAAAACCCGACCATGGTGGCCTGCGCCGTGGCTTCGGCTTCGACACCTAGATCAGCCGGTAGTTTCTTCAGTACCTGGGTGACTGCTTGTGCTTGCCGCTCGTTGGCGACACCGTCGCGTAGCGCGTCACCGATTTGGGAGAAGCGGGACAGATCACTGGCATGGTGCACCATTGCCGCGGCCTGGCTCCGGGTGTAGCGCAACTCTGAGGCCAACCAACTCACGGTCGGGACACCGTGGGCGGTCATCGCCGCCTCAGCATGATCGACCTGACCCAGCACGGTGTGCACCACACCGACCAGCCGGGACTGAATCGTGAGCAGGTCAGCCACCAGGTCGAGCTGTTTGCGATCCGCCAGCAGCGGCACCTCGTGGTAGTCGAGTTGATCGAGCAGGTCGGCTACCACGGTGGCGAAATCCGCCACCGTCGTCCCTGGCTCTACACCGATGCTCATATCGTTGACCCTAAACGTCGTCACTGACAAAACCCGTTCACCGACCGGTCAGGGATAAGTCCCGTAGCCACACCGATGATGCGATTCGTTAAGACCACGGTAGGGGTCGGGTCTGACACTTTTCGTGGGCAGTTGCCGCCACGGGGACATTTCTGAAACTGACAACACCTGACCTGTTCATGGCAACACTGTGACAACACCTTCATGCCGGCTGAATCGAATCGGGAGCGCTGCTGACCAGGGGTCTCGACAAGCTCGACCAACGGGTGGCTGAGTGGCCGGCTAGGCAACTCGGTACAAAGATTCGGGATACACCGATGTCGAGATCGCTCACTGATTTCGGGAAACGTGTTCGGATTTCGGGTTACAACACGAAATCGGCACATGTTTCCCGCCACCAGTCACCGATGTCGAGATCGCTGCCACGCCGTCGCCCGCTCGTCGTCCTGGTGCTGCGCCGTCGCCCGCTCGTCGTCCCGCTGTCGTCCTGGTGCTGCGCCGTCGCCCGCTCGTCGTCCCGCTGCCGTCCTGGTGCTGCGCCGTCGCCCGCTCGTCGTCCCGCTGCTGCGCCGCCGTCCTGCTGCTGCCGCGTTTCGTGCAGTGGCCCGCCTGCTGCGCCGTCGTGTGTCTGCGGCGCCGTCAGGTCGATGGATATCTCGGCTTCCGCGGGGCATGACGAGCGGGCGCGCAGTTGGGCTGGCGGGCCCCGACGGCGGGCGGCGCCGACGAACTCGACCAGGTGGTACGAAAAGAACCGTCCCCTGCGTTCCGCGAAGCCGTCCCGGCGTCGATGCGAACGTCCGGGGCCCGCGAGCGATAGGCCCAATCATCGTGGGATGGCGGAGACTGTTGGTGGCAGTCCGGCAGATCATCGACAAGGAGCATCTGTGACCGACGACACGACGGCCGCGGTGCTGGCTGAACTGGCAGGGCTGGATGATTCCAAGCTGCGCGAGGTCAATCGCCGACACGGGGACGACCACGGGGTGAAACTGAGCGATCTGCGGGCGCTCGCGAAGCAGCTCAAGGTGCAGCCCGACCTGGCCCGCGACCTGTGGGCCACCGGGGATCCGGCCGCCCGGCTGCTGTCGATCCTGATCTGCCGGCCACGAGCCTTCACCGCCGGCGAACTGGACGCCATGCTGCGCGAGGCAGGCACCCCGAAGGTGCATGACTGGCTGGTCAACTACGTGGTGAAGGTCAACCGGCACTCCGACGAACTGCGGCGGGCCTGGCTGGCCGACCCGGACCCGGTGGTCGAGAGTGCCGGCTGGGCACTCACCGTCGAACGCGTAGCGAAGAAGCCTGACGGTCTCGACCTGGACGGCCTGCTCGACATCATCGAAGCCCGAATGAAGGAAGCAACCGAACGACTTCAGTGGGCGATGAACCACTGCCTGGCGCAGATCGGCATCTCCCACCCCGAACGCCGCGGCAGGGCCATCGCGATCGGTGAGCGGCTCGAAGTCCTCAAGGACTATCCGACCCCGCCGAACTGCACGTCGCCGTTCGCCCCGACCTGGATCGCCGAGATGGTGCGCCGTCAGGGTGTCGTCTCCTGAGGGTCATAGGTCGCCCCCCGCAGGGTCAGAGGTCGTCCCAGTACCGACGGCTGGGGACCGGCACCGTCAGGGCCGGCGACGTACCGCCCCAGTCGCCCAGGAGGTTCGCCCAACCCGTCGGTGTCACCACGAACACGTCGCCGTGGAACGCCGCCGTCAGATGGTTGCTGTAGCGCCATCCCAAGAAGTACTGGCTCTCGGTCGGTGTGATCACCGGGTGCCCGTGGCGGCAGACCACCGTGATCAATTCGCCGGTGATCGGCCCGTTCCGAACACCGTCCCAGGCGCGGGCGGGTGCGCAATCGATCGCCACGGCGTGGAGCACCTGGCTGAGTTCATGGATCGCCTCGTCGTCGAAGTAGTCGTTCTGGTCGATGACGGCGGGCAACGTCGGGAGGCTGCGCACCTCGAGCACGGCCAGCGTGGCGCGATCGACATGGGCGACCAGGGTGAGGCCCGGAACGGCGGGCCCGTGATTGAGGATGTCTGTGAGGACGCGGACGCGGTCCTCAGTTCCGGTGAAGAGTTCAGTTGAGTTCGACATCGCATCATGATGAGGGCGGGCACTGACAGTTGCACCCGGTGCGTTGCCGATCTGTGGATAACTCCTGCCTCAGATCGTGGGTTGCCCTGGCAGGATCGCGCTATGGACCTTCTGGCGCGGTATCGGGCAGGTGACCGAGAGCAGGTCTGGCACGATCTGCGTCAGTTGGGCGACCGCGTCCGCGAGCCCGAGCTGGCGAGGCAAGCGCAGGCGGTCTGCGACGAGATGGCGCTCCGTGCACGCCACAACATCGAGGTCATCGTCGACCGCCTCACCACCCAGGGCTACCGGTTTCACGACAACGACGACCAACAGACACCCATTGCCCCGATCCGGACGCCGACCGCCCACGCAGCGCCGCTGGCCGACTGGCTGAGCGGCCGCTTCGGTGTCGTGCCGATGACGGTGTCGTCGTGGCTGCGTCTGGTCGGCGATGTCTGGCTCGTCGGGACCCATCCGTCCTGGCCGGGTAGCGCGCAGGCCGATCCGCTGGTCCTCGAACTTGAGTACTCGCGCTATCAAGGTGCTTCGGCGCAGGACTTCTACGACGGCGAACTGGACGCCTGGCGCGACTCGTCGGGGGACGACCCGTCCGCCGGTTGTTTCGTGCTGCCGGTGGCGCCCGACCG
Source organism: Micropruina sp. (assembly GCA_039811845.1). GTDB lineage: Bacteria > Actinomycetota > Actinomycetes > Propionibacteriales > Propionibacteriaceae > Micropruina. The sequence continues at coordinate 10,096 of JBDHZN010000107.1, forward strand.
GCTGCACAAGGCCAACATCAGCGGCGGCGCACCCTACGGCTTCCGGATTCCGGACGGCTGCGCCGAGGGCATCTTCGTCGCCGAGGTCGCCATGCCGTTCGTCGACTATCTCAACCAGGTCTTCCGTTCTGGTGGCTTCCCGGGGCCCGTGCACGACGAGGAGGGTTGGCGAATCAGGCGTGAGCTCGCCGACGGACTGCTGCCGTTATGATCTGGCCCTCGCCAGCAGCCCACGGGTCGGTGGTGACCACAGAGTGTGGCCGCGGCGTCCCCACCCGCTGAGCAGTTGGTTGGCGGCCTGCCAGCCAGTCGTCGCCGCCCGCTCCATCAGAGCGACCGGCAGGTCGCAGCGCACCAGATCGCCGGCCAGTACCACCCGAGGGTCGGGCGTCGCCACCGTGGGTCGATCCGTCCACGGGGAGGTGTCAACCAATGGGCAGTCCGCCTCGACCAGCCACTCTTCGGCGAGCACCGGCGCACCCGATAGCTCCGGTTGGACGCGCTCAGCCTCGGCCCACAACCGGGTTCGGACGCCGGAGCCGGGATCGGCCGACGAACCGGCGCTCCCCAGCTCGATGGCACCGCTCAGCTCGCTCAGCGCATACCCGTGCACCTCGACCACGGCGCCGCCATGTCGTTCCGCCCACTGCATGGCACCCCACTCGAAGGCGTCCAGCCGGGAGATGTTGTCCAGCGGTCCGTACCCGCTGGTGCCGAGGAATGCAGGCACGTCGGGCAGCCGACGGCCGAGCCAGCGGCGTCCGACGGCGAACGGCGGCGCGGTTCGCAGCCGGGCGATCCGGTCGCGCCAGGCCACGTCCCCTACGGCAGAGTCGGCGACCACCCGCTGCAGCGCGGCGGTGTCGAGGGCGAGGACCACCGCGTCGGCGGTCACCTCGCCCTGATCGTGCAGCACCCGGACGCCGCCAGCAGCCGACTCCACCCCGCCCACTCGCACCCCACAACGGGTTTCGACGCCCAGGTCGGCCAGGTACCGCCCCAGCGGCGCCCACAGCGCGGTGTCGTAGTCGTCGTCGGGAACGTCGAACAACAGCCCTTCGGCGCCGCCCAGGAAATAGGTGTGGAACATGGCCAGCAGTTCGCCGCCGGAGAACTCGGCCGGGTCGGCGAAGAAGCTGCGGGCGAAGACCTCCAGTGCCAGATGCCTGGCCTGCTGGGGAAACCGCAGCCGGTCGAGGACCTCGGCGGCGCTGACGCCGTCCAACGCCGAGTAGGTGCGGGGAAAGTCGACCTGCAGCAACTCGAGCGCGGCCCGGACGTCCACCTTGGCCAAGTCGGAGATCCGGAAGGTCGGGCTCTGCGCGACGAAGCCGAGGATGCTCCACGGCGGCGTGCGGGGGACGCGGGCGAACGAGTCAGTGGGCCCGCCGGCCAGCGTCAGCGGATAGTCGGCGATCGGGACCAGCCGCCGCAGAGCCGGATCGGTGCGGCGGAGCAGCGCGCGCAGGTTGTAGTACTGCCGGAAGAAGGCGTGGAAGCCGCGACTCATCGTGCGGTTGTCGTCTCCGGTCCCAAGCTCGGAGACCGGCCACGACCGGACGCGTCCGCCGAGTTGATCACAGGCTTCCAGCAGGGTGACCGCGACGCCGCGCTCGGCCAGCCCGGTGGCGGCCGCCAGCCCGGCGATCCCGCCACCCACCACGACAACCCGCGGACGCTCCGGCCCGGATCCCTGTGGAACGACCGGATCGATCCGGACGGCGCGCCGGT
>JBDHZN010000108.1:0-11657 GCA_039811845.1 Micropruina sp.
CCGGCGTCCGGCCGCAGCACGGTGGCGAGCATCCGGATCAGCGTCGACTTGCCGGCGCCGTCCGGGCCGAGCAGGCCGAGCACCGCGCCGGGCGGCACGCTCAACTCGACGCCGTCGACGGCCACGATGTCACCGAACGTCCGCCGCAGGCCGGACGCCTCGATGGCCGGCGCGACCCCGGGATCGGTGGTCATGACAGGCGCACATCCACCGGCATGCCGGACTTGAGCGTGCCGGACGAGTCGTCGACCCGCACCCGGATGGCGAACACCAGCTTGGTGCGCTGGTCGGCGGTGTCGATGGTGTTCGGGGTGAACTCGGCGGTGTCCGAGACGAACGAAACGGTGCCGGTGAAGTTCTCGGTGCTGGAGTTGGTGGTGATCGTGGCACTGTGCCCGACGGCGACCTGACCGATCTGCGGTTCGGGCACGAACACCCGGATGAACAGGCTCGCCGGATCGGTCAGGGTGAGCACAGTGCGTCCGGGTGCCGCGTTGGCGCCGGCATTGCCGACCACATTCACCACGGTGCCGGCGGAGGGCGCCTTGATGGTGGCGTAGCCGAGCTGCACCCGGGCGAGTTCCACGGCGGCCTCGGCCTGCGCCTGCCGGGCCTTGGCGGCCGTCACGTCGGCCTTGGTGCCGTCGTCCTTGGCGTTGGTGACGGCGGCCTTGGCCGCCTTGACGCCCTGTTTGGCCTGGCTGAGCTGCAGTTTCAACGCGGCCGTGTCGAGCTGGACCAGCACTTGGCCCTTCGTCACCTGGTCACCCTCGGCGACCTTGATCGCGGTGATCCGGCCGGCCAGCGCGGGCGCGACGGCGACCTCGTCGGTCTCCACCTGCCCGCTCAGGGTGAGGCCGGCGTCCGGGGCGGGACGGGTGGCGCTCCACCACCACCAACCGCCCAGGCCGGCGAGCAGCACGACGACAACGATGATCACCGGAATCGGTGGACGCTTGTGCTTCATGGATTCACCTCATGGTTTGGGCAAGTCGACAATTGGAGGTCGGCGGGAACCCCGGCGGGCAACGCGGACGGCACGGTCACCTCGACCGGGACGGCCCGGGTCAGATGCACCTGGTCGGTGGTGTGGTAGCTGGGCGGATAGTCGGCCAACGGCAGGATGCGGCTTACCTTCCCGGCGACGGGGGCGGCGAGCGAGTCCAGGTGAACGGTCGCGGACGCGTCCAGGCACACCTGGGCGGCTTGTTCGGGAGCCAGCCAGGTGGTGACGATCAGCGCCGGACGTCCGAGCTGGGCAATGGTGGCGCCGGGAGCCACCACGTCGCCGACCGCAGCCAGCGACGTCACCACGCCGTCGGTGGGCGCCCGGACGACGGCCTGCTGCTTCGCCACCGAAGCGGAGTCGACAGCGGTGGTGTCGCGGGCCGCGATCACCGCGAGCTTGCGGTTGCCCTTCAATGCGACCCGGGCATCAGCGAGCTTGGTCAGCCCCTTGTCGATCTGCCTGATGCCGTCGCGGGCCTTCACCAGGTTGGCGTCGATGGTGCGGATCGCCTTGGTCAGCTGCGGAATGCCCTTCTTCAATTGCCGAATAGCGGCGGTGAGCTGGGCCTTCGCGCCGGTCAGCTTGGCGATCCCGGCCCTGAGCTCGGCCTTCGCGCCGGTCAGCTTGGCGATCCCAGCCTTGAGCTGGGCCCTGGCCGCGGTGAGCTTACCGATCCCGGCCCTGAGCTCGGCCTTGGCCGCGGTCAGCTTGGCCTTCGCCTGAAGCAACGGCTCTCGAACCTCGGGGGGCGCGTCAGGGGGTAGCGCGGCGAGAGCGGCGTCGACCTGGGCCAACTGCTTCTCAACCTCTGCCAGATTCGCTGTCAGTGTGCGCAGCTTCTGCTCGGCCTCGGCCAGCTTCGGCGTCAGCGTGCGCAGGTTCTTCTCCACCTCCGCCAGCTTCGGCGTCAGCGTGCGCAGGTTCTTCTCGACCGTGGTCAGCGTCTTCGGCAGCTTGACGGCGGCCTTGCGGGCCTCGGCGAGCTTGCCGGCCAGACTCTTGCGCGCCTTTGTCGCCTTGGCGATGCCGTCGGTGACCTCATGGCGCTTGTCGCGCAGATCTCGTTGCTTGTCGGCGAGGGTTTCGAGGGCGCTGTCGATCACGCCGACCTGAGCTTTGGTGACGGCGAGGTCCGCCCTCGCGATCTTCACCTGGGCACCCAATCCCGCGTCGTCGAAGCGCACCAGCACGTCCCCGGCCTCGACCCTGTCCCCCAGCTTCACCGCGACCGCGACCACCCGCTGAGCAGCACCCAGCGAGAGCGCGGCAGGCACGTTCGAACTGCTCGCGGTCTCCCCGGGCGCAAGCTGGAAGCCTGCGTCCAGGCTGACCCGCGGCACGCCCAGCGTCGGCGCCTGGACGCCGACGGTGTCAGCGACCACGCGTCCGGTGGCGGCGATGGTGGTCGGCGTGGGCTGGGTGCAGCCGGTGAATGCCAGCGCGATCGCCACGGAGGTGGCGAGTGCCGCACCGGCGCGCCGGGTCATGCCGCGCCCCCGGCGTCCGGACTCTCGGTGTTCGGGGCGGTGGCGTCGGGAGTCGTGAAATCGAGGGTGCGCAGGTAGGCGTCGACCAGCCACTCGATCGTTTCGCCGCCGGGCCGTTGGGGTGCGTCGTTGCTCATCAGGCCGCCGAAGACCACGTAGCTCATCAGCGGTCCCAGCAGCATCCGCACGCTGATCTCCGGGTGGTCGAGCGTGATCACCCCGTTGGCCGCGGCCCCGGCAAGGATGGCGGTGCCGCGTCCGAGCAACTGGTAGGGCAAAGCCTCCAGGAAGGTGCTCCGCAACTCGGGGACGTGTGCGGCCTCCCCCATCAGCAGCCGCAAGATGGCGATCGACTCCTCGCGGAGCATGGTGTCGAGCAGCCGCTCACCGAAGCCGATCAACGTAGCCCGCAGCTCATCCCGGGTGTGTGCGGGCAGGATGCCCTGCTGCGAACCCAACGTCTGCAGCGCCTCGCCCACCACCGCGATCAGCAATTCGTCCTTGCTCGCGAAGTACGCGTACAGGGTCTGCTTGCTGACCCCCGCCTCGGTGGTGACCGCGTCCATCGAGGTGCGGGCGAAGCCTTGGCTGAGGAACAGCGCGCGAGCGGCGTCGGTGATCTGCCGACGTTTCGCCTGGGCTCGCGGGCTCAGCTCCTCCATAGAATCAAACTGTACGGTTCAGTTTGATAACTCGCAAGGGCTGGTCGGAGACTCTCGGGTTAGGGTTCGGCTGTGATCAAGTACCTGGGCTCCAAGCGGGCCCTCGCCGGGGTGTTGGGCACCCTGGCCGAGGGCTCCGGAGCCCGGACTGCGGTGGACCTGTTCACCGGCACCACCCGGGTCGCGCAGGAGTTCAAACGGCGTGGGTTGTCGGTCACCGCGGCCGACCTGGCCAGCTACAGCGAGGTGCTGGCCCGCTGCTACATCGGCACCGACGCCGACGCGGTCGATGCCGACGAGCTGGACGCCCTGTTGGCCGAACTGAACGCGTTGCCGGGACGCCGTGGCTACGTCACCGAGACCTTCTGCCAGCAGGCCCGGTTCTTCCAGCCGCACAACGGCGAGCGGATCGACGCGATCCGGGACTGCTTGGTGGGGCTGGCCGACCACCCGCTCTATCCGGTGTTGCTGACCGCCCTGATGGAGGCGGCCGACCGGGTGGACAACACCACCGGCCAGCACATGGCCTACTTGAAGAGCTGGGCGCCTCGGTCGGCCAACGAGTTGCGGCTGCGCGCACCGGCACTGCTGCCCGGCACCGGACTGGTGGTCCGCGGCGATGCGCTGCAGGTGACGCAGCAACTGCCGCCGTCCGACCTGGTCTATCTCGACCCGCCCTACAACCAGCACCGCTACTTCAGCTATTACCACATCTGGGAAACCCTGGTTCGTTGGGATGCCCCCGGCCACTACGGGGTGGCCTGCAAACGCGAAGACGCCCGGGGTGACGCCAACGCCAGCGCCTTCAACTCGCGGCGCCGGATGCCGGCCGCGTTGGCGGCCCTGATCGGCGAGGTGCGGGCCGAGACCGTGGTGGTCTCCTACAACGACGAGGCCTGGGTGACCCCGGAGCAGATCGTCGGTTGGCTGCGCGACGCCGGGCATGCCACGGTCGAACTGCTGGCGTTCGACTCGCGCCGCTACGTCGGCTCGCGGATCGGCATCTACAACCAGCTCGGCGAGAAGGTGGGCAAGGTCTCACATACCCGCAACGTCGAATACGTGTTCGTCGCCGGGACGTCCGACCGGGTGGGTGCCGCGCTGGCCGCCCTGGCCGGACGCGACCCGGCCGAGGTCGGCGTCCGGTGAAGCGCGGCGCGGCCCGGGCCGCCGACATCCATGCGCTCGCCAAGGCGCTGCCCTACGTCACCGCCTATGACCCGGACTCGATCACGCCGGTCTATCAGGTCGGCGGCAAGTCCTTCGTCTTCTCCGGACGCCGCGTCCGGACGCCGTCGACCCGGTCACGGGCGAACGCTACGACGACGTGGTCGTGTTCTGGGTGCCCGACCTGGCCGCCAAGGAAGCCCTGGTGCAGGATCCGTCGACGCCCTTCTTCACCACGCCGCACTTCGACGGGCACCCGTCCGTGCTGCTGCGGCTGAGCCGGGTGGGCGAGTTGAGCCGGACCGAGCTGGCCGAAGTCATCGAGGACGCCTGGCTCTCGCGGGCGTCCGCCCGCCGGGGCCGGCTCTACCTGGAGGGCCCGGACCGGATCACCGGCTAGCTGCGACCGACGATGATCACCGCTCGCTTCTAGCCAGGAAGACATGCACCTCTCGGCTAGACGGGGATCCGCTGCTAGATTGGCCGCCATGCACACGAATGTGACGATGATCACCGCGCATGCCGTCCGCGCGCTGATGTGCATGTGTTGCTGTTGTCGACTCGGCTGAACGAGCTTTTTCCACTGTTCGCCACTTCCGACCGCAACCACCTCTCCCTTTGAAAGGCATGCCATGCCGCACGATGAAATCTGGCGCCGAATCCGTTCCGAGGCCACCGCGGCCGCGGAGAGCGAGCCCGCGCTGGCCAGCTACCTGCACACGGTCGTCCTCGCCCACGATCAGCTCGAGGACGTGCTCAGCTACATGTTGGCGTCCAAGCTCGGCAGCCCCACCATCACCTCGCTCAGCCTGCGCTCGCTGATCGACGAGGCCCTGGCCAAGGATCCGACGATCGGGCTGGCCTTCCGTGAGGACCTGCGCGCCGTGCTCAGCCGCGACCCGGCCTGCCGCGGGTATTCCATTCCGCTGCTGTACTTCAAGGGTTTTCATGCCCTGCAGTCGTATCGGGTGGCGCACTATTACTGGGTGAACGGACGCGAGCCGCTTGCGCTCTATCTGCAGAGCCGGATCTCGGAGGTGTTCGCCGTCGACATTCATCCGGGCGCACGAATCGGCAAGGGCATTCTGTTCGACCATGCCACCTCGATCGTGATCGGCGAGACCGCCGTGGTCGAGGACGATTTCTCGATGCTGCATGAGGTCACCCTCGGCGGCACCGGCAAGGTCGGCGGCGACCGGCACCCGAAGATCCGTCGCGGGGTGATGATCGGTGCCGGCGCGAAGGTGCTGGGCAACATCGAGGTCGGTGAGGGCGCCAAGATCGGCGCCGGTTCAGTGGTGCTCGAGGACGTCGCACCGTTCACCACGGTGGCCGGAGTTCCGGCCCGTCCGGTCAGCTACCCGGCGCATGTCTTCCCCGAGGACCTGGTCGAAACCGACCTCGGCTACCACGACGCCGACTGAGCCGGGGCCCGCGGCATAGCCTGAGGTCATGCTCGCCGCGTATGTGACCAACGCCGATCCTGACCATCCGCTGGACGCGCTGCGAATCGGCGACCGTCCCGAACCGGACGCCGTCGAGGACTGGGCGGTCGTCCGGGTCGAGGCGTGTGCGCTGAACCGGCACGATCTGTGGTCGCTGGCCGGTGTGGGCCTGCCCGCCGACCGGATGCCGATGATCCTCGGCACGGACGCCGCCGGCACCGTCGACGGCCGGCCGGTGATCGTGCACGCGGTGGTCGCCTCGCCGGGCTGGACCGGCGACGAAACCCTCGATCCGAAGCGGACGCTGCTCTCGGAACTGCATCAGGGCACCATGGCCCAGTTGGTCGCCGTGCCTCGCGCCAACCTGATCGACCGGCCGGCCTGGCTGAGCGCCGAGCAGGCCGCCTGCCTGCCTACCGCATGGCTGACCGCCTACCGGATGCTGACCAAGGACTCGGGGTTGAAAGCCGGTGACACGGTGCTGATCCAGGGCGCCTCCGGTGGGGTGGCGTCCGCGGCCACCGCGCTGGGAGCAGCGCTCGGGCTCCGGGTCTGGGTGACCGGACGCACCGAAGCCAAACGTGCGGTGGCGCTGAGTCGCGGCGCGAACGCCGCTTTCGAGCCCGGAGCCCGCCTGCCCGAACGGGTGGACGCCGTGATCGAGACCGTCGGCGAAGCCACCTGGGCGCACTCGTTGCGGAGCCTGAGACCGGGTGGCACCATCGTCTGCGCGGGCGCCACCAGTGGCCCGAACCCGCCAGCGGAGCTGAATCGGGTGTTCTTCCAGCAACTGCGGGTGATCGGCTCCACCATGGGCACGATCGAGGAGTTCCGGGCGCTGCTGGCACTGCTGGAAGGCACCGGCGTCCGGCCCGCGATCGACCGGGTGCTGGACCTGCCGGACGCCGCCGAAGGCTTCCGCGCCATGGCCGAGGGCACGTTGGACGGCAAGATCGCCATCCGTCCCTAAGCGATTGTCCAGCTCAAGGCTTGGCGACCCGATTGATCATCAGCGCGACGCCGCGGTTCGCACCGGTGACGGTCAACTCGACGTCCGGATGATCGGACTGCCACACCCGGAATAGTTCGTCAGCGAAACCTTGACCCACCAGGTCGACACCGGTGAAGTCCAGAACCACATGCTTGAACTGCTCGAGTCCGAGTGCGAATCGCTTGGCCTGGGAGCGGCTGAGGAACTCCGATCCGTGCTGCACCAACTCAACACGTGGAGCTACCGTCCCTGAGCTGTCCCGCATGGTCAGAACCTACAGCATTCACAGGCATCGATCGCTGGGTCATCGCTACGATCTGTCACAGCCGCCGGTTACGCTGCTCGGGTGACCACCACCTCAGTACTCAGCGCCGCTGCCAAGAGTCGTGGTGAGGTATTCACCCGACGCTGGGTCGTCGAACTCATGCTCGATCTCGTTGAGTACACCCCGACCCGTAATCTCGCCGATCTGACCGTTGTCGAACCGGCCGTGGGCTCGGGGGCGTTCTGGCGGGTGCTGTTGGAGAGACTCACCACCTCTTTACCCGCCGCTCGCCAGTGGGAGAGCTTGGACAACGCACTGCGTGGCTACGACATCGAGCAAGCCAACGTCGACCATTGCCGAGCATTGACCGTGACGCACCTTGTGGCTTCCGGGTGTCCACTCGGAACTGCCCACACCCTCGCCGAACGCTGGCTGCGTTGTGAGGATTTCTTGCTCGCTACACGTGACCTTCGAGCGGACCTCGTGGTTGGAAACCCCCCCTACATCAGGATCGAGGAGCTGGCACCTCAGTTACTCGGCGAATACCGGCGGGTGGCACCGACGATGGGGGGGCGTGCAGACATCTTCGTGGGGTTCTACGAACATGGGCTAGATCTGCTGAAGTTGGGCGGGAGGCTGGCGTTCATCTGTGCGGACCGCTGGATGCGAAATGCTTACGGTCGAGCTCTGCGCGCCAAGGTCGTTGATGGCTTCAGTGTCGATGACGTCATCGTGATGCACGATGCAGATGCCTTCGAGTCCACAGTCTCCGCGTATCCGGCGATCACCGTGATCAGCAAGAAACCCCAGGGAGCAGCGACAGTCGCAAAAGTAGGCGAGCGTTTTGGTGCGGACCAGGCATCGACATATTTGCAGTGGCGGTACCGCGATGAAACCCGGTTGATGACCGACGACGTCGACGCAGCAGTTCTGCCGTCCTGGCACGAGACGTCCGAGGTCTGGCCAGACGCCTCACCGGCCGTGATCGCATGGCTGGAGCAGTTGGAGGAGACCATGCCGCTGCTGGAAGACGCCGGTACTGGCACCAAGTTGGGCATCGGAATTGCTACGGGCTCGGACCGCATCTACATTCGCAGCGGCGATATCGATGTCGAACCAGATCGCTTGATGCCGATGGTTACCCCTGACGCGATACGAAGCGGAGAGTTTCGGTTCACCGGTGAGCACCTGGTGTCCCCCTGGACGCCCAACGGACTCGTGGACTTGCGCGACTATCCGCGGCTGGCCAAGTACTACGCGGGCAATGCACAGCAACTCCGCGGACGCAGCGTGGCGAAACGATCGGGCCCACACTGGTACCGGACCATTGACCGGCAGAATTTCTCGCTGCTCCAGCGAGAGATGCTCGTCTTTCAGGACATGAAAGCGCAGGCGGCCCCGGTACGGGTTCCCGCCGGGTATGTGCCGCATCACAACCTCTACTGGATCGTCTCCACCGCCTGGGATCTGGACGCGCTTGGTGGGCTATTGCTTTCTAAGGTCGTCGAGAAGCAAGTCGAGGCGTATTGCGTGAAGATGCGCGGAGGAACGCTGCGCTTCCAGGCTCAGGTACTGAGGAAGGTACGAATTCCTCGGATCGACGGCCTCACTCGGCCCGTCCTGGACGACCTCGCGGAGGCATTTCGAACTCGCGATCGAGAACGGGCAACCTCAGCCGCATTGCACGCCTTCAAGTTGGATTCGGTCCCGCAGTAATGGGGCACCAGAGGGGTGCCGATCCGCTGGGCGTCTCGAACGAGGACTACCAGCGAATCTTGGCTGCTGTCGAGTACTGGTTCAACGCCAAGGCAGATCAGTTGGCTCAGGTGCTCATGGCCGGACGCAGCCAAGGCGGCATGCGGGACGCGGTGGTGGGCGGCAAGCATCTGGACGGATTCAACACGCTGGTGGTCGATGAACTGAGGCGGCTCGGCGTGCCTGGGCTGTCGTTCCGGGTCAATGCTCGGGCTACGCTGCCGGGCTACTACCGTGCTGCCAAGTCGTGGGATCTCCTCGTTCTCCGGCAAGGGGAGCCCATCCTCGCGATCGAGTACAAATCCATGAAGGGCTCGGAGGGAAAGAACCTGAACAACCGGATGGACGAGGTTCTGGGCGTCGGCGAAGATCTGCGAGCCGCCCAGGCTCACGGACTCGTCTCCCGCAACCTCCGCCGGGCCTACATCTTTGTCATGGAGGCCACACCGTCCGTACTCGCCCCCGTCAAGACTCGCGGGGTGTTCGGCGCCGTGGACCCGGTGTTCGATGGCGCCAGCTATCTGGATCGGATGGGCATCATCTGTGAGCGGATCAGAGACGCCGGGTTGTATGACATGACGTGGGCCGTAGCCGCCACCACCGACCCCGTCGATTTCTACGAACCCAACCCTCGCGTCGGATGGGAACGCTTCGCGACCGATCTGACAGAGTCCTTCGAGTAGCGTCCGAGCCTCCCGCGGCGGTGGTCAGCCAACCTTGGCGAGTTGGGCTGCCAACTCGGCGTCGGAGAGATCCCACACCGCGATCGACGTGCAGGTGGTGGCCTTCGCCCGGCAGAACAGCGCCCCCGGCCAATTCTGGCCTTCGCCGATCTTCTCCCAGACGACGTCCGGGTCTTCCATCTGGGCGACCGGGACGTCGAACGGCTTGGTCGGGGCCGGGTCGGAGGAGGGGTGCAGCACACCGGCCAGGGTGGGCAGCTTGCCATCGGCGACCCGCTGCATGCGGGCGAACGCCGGCCTCAACTGGGCTTCGCCGCCGATCACCACCACGGCCGGCCCCTTGGTGTAGTCGGTCAACTGAAGCTGGCCGCCGCCGACCTTGGCCAGCACCGCACCCCGCTGTCCCGGTTTGGGTGGCTTCACCTGCTTCGGCCGGGCCGGCACGAACTTCCGGCCGGGCGGTTCGAGCGCGAAGAAGTCCGACGGCACGGTGACGTTGGTTTCGACGGAGGTCACCTCCCACGACACGTAGCCGGCCGACGTCCCCTCCAGCTGCACGGAGGGGAACTCTGCGTCGAAGATCAGCTCGGACGGTCCGGACTCACCCCCGGCACATGCCCAGACAGTCGCGGTTCGTCCGGCGATCTGCGTCGTCCCGGTCTGCTGGGCCTGCGGGCACTGCGTCTCGAACGCCGGCGTCCCCGGACCGGACGGCTCGCCGGCGGCGTCCCGACGGCAACCGGCAGAATCACAGATCACCTGCGTGGTGCCGTCCGAGACGTTGATCAGTTGCGATTCCGCACCGTCCTCGCCTGCCGGATAGAGCGTGCGGGTTCGGACGCCGTCGGTGACGACGATCAGGTCGATCGCGGTGCCCTCGGCCGTCATCCTGCTGGTCACCCGGACGATCCCGGACGACCCGGTCGATGGCGTGCTCGGTGTCGGGTTCGCCTCGACGGCCGTACACCCGGACGCCACCAGCGCGAGCAGGAGAAGATATTTCGCAGCCTTCACGCGCGCAGGGTATGAGCCGGGCCGGTGAGCGGAACAGGTGGCAATGTTGCCACCTGTGAAATGGAGCCGCCTTGGGGAGTCGAACCCCAGACCTATTCATTACGAGTGAATCGCTCTGCCAACTGAGCTAAGGCGGCCTTGCAGGGCGCGAGCCCGGCGACGACCAACTATAGGACAGCGGCCACGGTGGACGCGATTCGGCAGTGCAGGGGTGACCAGAAGAACCGTCCCCGGTGACCAAGAGAACCGTCCCCGGTGACCAAGAGAACCGTCCCCAGTGACCAAAGGAACCGTCCCCGGTGGACCGGGTTACTGGCAGCGGGTGCCGTCGGCGGGGACCGTGCCCTGGGTCAGGTAGGCGATCACCGCGTTGTCGATGCAGGACGACTTGCCGCCGAAGGTGCCGTGGCCCTCGCCTTCGTAGGTGAGCAGCACGGCCGAGGTCAGCTGCTTCGCCATGGTCACGGCGTTCTGGTAGGGCGTCGCCGGGTCGCCGGTCGCGCCCACCACGACGATCGGGGCCGCCCCCGAGCCGGTCGGCTGGAACTGCGGGGCGCTGCGCACCGGCCACAGGGCGCAGGTGTAACCGGGACCGAAGGACTTGCCGTAGATCGGCGCCTTCTTCTGGTCCTCGACCCAGCGCCGCTCGGCCTCCACCACGCCGAGATCCTTGGAGTCGGCACAGCCGATCGCCGGGAACGAGTAGAACAGCGAGCCGTAACGGCCGTCCCGGCCGCGATCGTTGAGCCCGTCGGAGGAGCGCAGCAGGTCGGCGCCGTCGCCGCCGACGGCCGACTGCAGGTCGGCGGACAGCTCCTGCCAGGCCGGGATGCCGCCGTACAGATAGCCGGCGATGCCACTGGCGGCGAGGCTCTGGGTGAGTCGCCGATCGCCCACCGTGAGCGGGTCGGCGTCCAGCTTGTCCAGAAAGCCGGTGATGGTCTCCAGCACCTCGTCCTTCGAGCTGCCCAGCGAGCAGTTCTGCCGGGCGCACCAGGCCGCGAAGTTCCCCAGCGCCAGGTCGAACCCCATCGCCTGGATCACGGTGTCGTCGTCGGTGATGTCGACGGCGGCGTCCAGCACCAACCGTCCGACCCGCTGCGGGAACAGGTCGGCGTAGACGGCGCCGATCTGGGTGCCGTAGGAGTAGCCCACGTACGAGAGCTTGTCGTCACCGAC
>JBDHZN010000109.1:0-11579 GCA_039811845.1 Micropruina sp.
GCCGGATCTGCTGCGGTGCGATCGCGGCCCACTGCCGCTGCACATAGCCGTGCTCGGGGTAGGGGCGGCCCTCGCCGACACGCTTGAAGATCACGGGGGCAGTGTATCGGGATCGACCTCCGCCGACCGCTGAGCACCAGGTAGCACAGCTTGCTACCCTGGATCGATGAGTGTTCATCCCGAGATCAGCCAGCGGGATCTGCGGCTGCGCTCCCGCGAGATCATGGACGCCGTCGAGCACGGCCAGGCGTTCACCGTGACCCGCGACGGCCGGGAGATCGGCGAACTGGTGCCATTGCGCCGCCGCCAGCGGTTCGTTTCACGAGCCGGCTTCGCCGAGTTGTCCCGGACGGCGCCCGTGGTCGATCTCGACCGGTTCCGCGCCGACCAGGACGCGGTGGAGCAGGATTTGGACGACCCGTATGCCCGGTGACATCTCCCGCGGGCTGCTCGACACCAACATTCTGGTGCTGCGCCGCGTGATCGATCCGGCCGAGCTGCCCGACGAGGTGGCGATCAGCGCGGTCACCCTCGCCGAACTCTCCGCGGGCGCCCAGCTGGTTGAGGGCGACGACGCCGACGCCCGTGCCGAACGTGCGCGTCGTGCCGACGTGCTGCAGCGTGCCGAGAACGAATTCGACCCGATTCCGTTCGATGCCGAGGCGGCCCGAATGTTCGGCCGGATCAGCGCCGCCGTCCGTGCGGTGGGCCGGACGCCGAGGCGGCGGATCGCCGATCTGATGATCGCCTCCGTCGCGGCGGCAGCTGAGCTGCCGCTCTATACGACCAACCCCGGCGACTTTGCCGGGCTCGACGAAGTTGTCCGGGTCGTGCCCGTGAGACGTCCCCTACAGTGACGTCATGTCGACCTCACCTGACGTAGCCGCGATCACCAAGGGCTACACCTTCGACACTCCCGCGATCGAACTCGGTGTCCTGGTGGACGGCGATCCGGTGCCTGAGGCGAAGGTGCGGATCTCGCTGTCCATGCTGAACCGGCACGGCCTGGTGGCCGGCGCGACCGGCACCGGCAAGACCAAGACCCTGCAGCTGATGGCCGAGCAGATCGCCCGGGCCGGGGTGTCGGTGTTCGCCGCCGACATCAAGGGTGACCTGTCCGGACTGGCGCTACCCGGGAAGTCGTCGGAGAAGCTGCTGGCCCGGACGTCCGCGATCGGCCAGGACTGGCGGCCGCACGGCTGCCCGGTCGAGTTCTACGCGCTCGGCGGCCAGGGTGGCGGCGTCCCGCTGCGGGCCACGATCAGTTCGTTCGGGCCGATCCTGCTCAGCAAGGTGCTCGGCTTGAACGAGACCCAGGAGTCGACGCTCGGGCTGGTGTTCCACTACTGCGACACCCAGGGCCTGCCGCTGCTCGATCTAGAGGACCTGCGCTCGGTGCTGGCCTACCTGACCTCCGAGGAGGGCAAGGCCGACCTGAAGAACCTGGGCGGGGTGTCGTCGGCCACCGCCGGCGTCATTCTGCGGTCGCTGGTCACCCTGCAGACCCAGGGCGGTGAGGAGTTCTTCGGTGAACCCGAGTTCGACAGCCACGACCTGCTGCGCACCACCCCGGACGGCCAGGGCGTCATCTCGCTGCTGGAACTGCCGAACCTGCAGGACCGGCCGGCGATCTTCTCCACCTTCCTGATGTGGCTGCTGGCCGACCTGTTCCACGATCTGCCCGAGGTCGGCGACGTCGATCAGCCCAAGCTGGTGTTCTTCTTCGACGAGGCGCACCTGTTGTTCGCGGACGCGTCCAAGGCGTTCCTGCAGGCGATCGCCCAGACGGTGCGGCTGATCCGGTCCAAGGGTGTCGGCGTCTTCTTCGTCACCCAGACCCCCAAGGACGTCCCCGAAGATGTGCTTGCCCAACTCGGCTCGCGGGTGCAGCACCAGTTGCGGGCCCACACCCCCAACGACGCGAAAGCGCTCAAGGCGACCGTTGCCACCTACCCGAACTCGGGCTACGACCTGGCCGAGGTGTTGCAGAGCCTGGGTATCGGCGAGGCCATCGTCACCGTGCTCAACCCGGACGGCGCCCCCACCCCGGTGGCCTGGACCCGGATGCGGGCCCCGGAGGCGTCGATGGATCCGATGGAGGCGCAGATGATGGCCGGCGGCGTCGCCCAGTCGGCGATGATGCGTAAGTACGGCCAGCCGGTGAACCGTGATTCCGCCTACGAGATGCTCACCCGCAAGCTGGAACAGGGTGCGGCGGCGGCAGCTGCCGAGGCTGACCGGGCTGCCCAGGAGAAGGCGGCAGCCGCCGAGGCGAAGCAGCGCGAGAAGGATGCCGCCGCCGCGGCCCGGGCTCAAACCCGGACGACCCCGCGGACGACGTCCAGCCGTCCGGCAGCCAAGAGCGGTGTGGAGAAGGTGCTCAGCTCGCCGACGTTCTGGAACAAGGTGATCACCGTCGGTGGTGAGATCGCCCGCGGGATGATGGGCACCGGCCGGAAGCGCTGAGACACTCTCACCAGTCCGAGCTGTTCGGCCCGGAAGACCCTCCCATTTAAGTCACGCAAGCCTTACCATAATGGGTGTCGCGGACCTCGCGGCAGCAACTAAGCGAGCCCCTCCACCGTCGCAGTGTCTCGCCGGCTAGCCAGCCGAGTGACAGGACAGCGGAGGGGCCGATGGGTGAACGTGAGTACGGGCTTTACCAACCCGCGACAGAGCACAGCGCCTGCGGGGTGGGTTTCATCACCCGCAAGGACGGCGTCCAGACCCATGACGTGATCGCGCTGGGCGAGCAGGCGTTGTGTGCGATCCCGCACCGTGGCGGCATGTC
The DNA here is from genome assembly GCA_039811845.1 of Micropruina sp. Lineage (GTDB taxonomy): Bacteria > Actinomycetota > Actinomycetes > Propionibacteriales > Propionibacteriaceae > Micropruina. The sequence goes on from JBDHZN010000109.1 coordinate 2,792, forward strand.
CGCCGAGGGGGTGGGCGACGGCGCCGGGGTCAGCGTCGACCTGTCGGTGGACTTCTTCAGTGCGCTGGCCGGGCGACCGCTGGAGCGTGGCTATTTCGGCGTCGGCAACTTCTTCATGCCGGACGACCCCACCCAGTGGGACCGGGCTCGTGCGCTGATCGACACCGCCCTGGCCGAGGCGGGCCTGGCCACGCTGGTTGTCCGAGATGTGCCGGTGGATGACTCGGTGCTGCGGCCGCGGGCGCTGCGCTACCAGCTGCCGATCGTGCAGTGGGTGTTCCAGCTCGTCGAGCCGGACGACGGCGGCGACCCGCGGGGCTGGATCGACCGTGCCGCGAACACCGCACTGCTGACGATCGAGGCCGAGGCCTACACCGACCCGACGCTGACCGGGCTGTATCCGCTGTCGCTCAGCGCCCGCACCCAGGTGCTCAAGGGACGGCTCAACGCCGGTGAGGTGATCGGCTACTTCACCGACCTGCGCGATCCGGCGCAGAAGGTGCGCTCGCTCTACTTCCACACCAGGTTCTCGACCAACACCGAACCGCACCCGACGATGGCGCAGCCGTTCCGGCTGATGGCGCACAACGGGGAACTGAACACCGACCGGAAGAACCGGATCTCGGACGAGACGCTGGCGATCACCCGGCATCGCCGCATTGTTCGGCCGCCTGGCCAGTCAGACTCCGGCCGGCTCGACCAGACCCTGCAGAGCCGGGTGTTCGACGACGGCCTCGACCTGGTCGAGGCGGTGGTGTCGCTGATGCCGCCGGCCTGGGAGAACGACGCCACCCTCAGCCGCGACGTCCGGGACATGTTCGAGTTCTTCTCGCTGTACGAGGAGAAGAACGACGGCCCCGCCGCGCTGATCTTCAGCGACGGCGACGTGATCGGCGCCCGGCTCGACCGGCTGGGGCTGCGTCCGCTGCGCACCGTCGAGACCGACGACTACCTGGTGGTGTCGTCCGAGGCCGGCCAGGTCGATTTCCCCGACGACCAGGTGATTCACCGAGGCCGGATCGAAGCCGGCGGCATGCTCTACCACGACCACCGGCTGGGCCGGACGTTCCGGACACGGGAGGCACTCCAGCTGCTGGCCGCTCGCCGCGACTACGCGGCGCTGCTGGACGACGCCCGGGTCGACGTCGCCACACTGCCGGCACCCGACTTCGATCGCAGCACCACCACTCTGGGTTATACCGGCGACCTCAGCCTGGCCGGCCGCTACGTCGCCTATTCGCTCAACCAGGAGAGCTTCCGGTTCATGATGGATCCGATGCTGGCCGATGGCTCGGAGCGAATCAGTGCGATGGGCTACGGCAACGCGATCAACGCGCTCTCCGATCAGGAGGGCGGGGTGGCGAAGTACTTCTCACAACGCTTCGCCCAAGTGACCAACCCGCCGCTGGACTCGCTGCGTGAGGCGGACGGGATGAGCATGCGGGTGGCGCTCGGCGCCAAACCGGACGGCGGCGAGCAGCACCGCAAGCAGCTGGTGGTGGGTTCGCCGATCCTCGGCCACCTCGACATGGTGCAGTTGCGCGAACAGCGGCTCACCCCGCTGCGCCGCTTCGATCTGCTGTTCGCGCCGCACCCGGACGACGCCGCGCGGAACGCGGCCTCGGTCGTCGCGTCGCTCGACGAGTTGTGCGACGCGGTCGCCGCCTTCGCCCGCGACGAGGGCGGGATCGCGGTGCTCACCGACCGGGAGATCTCGACCACCCGGGCGCCGCTGCCGCTGCTGCTGGCCATCGCGGCGGTCAACCAGCGGCTGATCGACGACGGCCTGCGGCTACGGGTTTCGCTGGTTGCAGAGAGCGGGCAGCTACCGTCGTCGCACCACATCGCCGCGGCGCTGGGGTTCGGGGCGTCCGCGGTGTACAGCCTGAGCGCCCGGCTGCGCGCCGAGGAGAAGTACCCGTCCCCGCCGGCGCCGGCCGGTGAGGAGACCGAGACCGACCGGGCGTTCGCCCGGTTCCGCAAGGCCGCCGAGAAGGCGCTCGGCAAGACGATGGGCCGGGTCGGGCTGTGCACGGTGGAAAGCTACATCGGCGGTGAGTTCTTCGAGCCCAACTACCTGGACACCTCCGATCCGGTGCTGGCCCGGTGCTTCCCGCACATGGCGGCCCCGGTCGGCGGGGTCGGGTTCAGCCGGATCGCGCAGGCGGCCGCCCAATGGCATGCCCGTGGTTGCGTCGTCCAGACCGAGTCGCAGGTGCCGCTGCTCGGCCTGTTCAAGGAACGTTCCGAGGGTGCCGGGCACTCGTTCGGCACCACTGCGGTACGTGGCTTCGCCGGCATGACCGAGGAGCCGCGGCGCTTCGACGACGGTTCCGAGGAAGACGGCGAGATCGCCCGGCTGACCCTCGACCAGTTGGAGAGCGCCTTCGGGATCAGCGACGAGGCGTATGCCAACAACAGCCTGGCTGCGCTCACGCCCGAGCAGATCGACACCTTCCGGATCACCGCCGGCTATCGCGAGTTCCTGGCCGCGACCCGCGCCGAGCGGGCCCGTCGGCCCTCCGCCTTGCGGGATGTGCTGGCGCTGCCCGCCGATGTCGCAGGGCTGCACACCGCGTCCGATTTCGAGCACGAACTGGCTCGGTTCTCGATCGACGGCAACGCCAGCATCCTGGTCCGCGGGCTGGCCGTCGAACCGGTCGGAGGTGACCGGTTCGTGATCCGGTTCACCGATGTCGGCGGCGGCGACCGGGACCGCTACGCCGCGTTCGCCGACTTCCTGACCGGTCACGACCCGGACGGCGTGCTCAGTGTGACGGTGGACGCCGACGCGCTGGAGGTGCAGGGGAGCGGCCGGACGGCGGTCTTCCTCGGCCTGCTCGCGCCGGCCCCGGCCAGCATCGGGCTGGACGACGTCCAGCCGGCGCACCAGATCACCCGGACGTTGGCGTCCGGCGCGATGAGCCACGGTGCGCTGGTGGCCACCGCGCACGAGGCGGTCGCGCACGGCACCAACATGGTGGGCGGCATGTCGAACTGCGGCGAGGGCGGCGAACATCTCTCCCGCCACGGCACCATCCGCGGTTCCCGGATCAAGCAGTTCGCGTCCGGCCGGTTCGGCATCTGGGCCGGCTACCTGGCCGACCCGATGCTCGAAGAGCTCGAGATCAAGATCGGCCAGGGCGCCAAGCCAGGGGAAGGCGGCCAGCTGCCGGCCGCCAAGGTGACCGTCGAGATCGCCGCGGCCCGCGGCGGGACGCCGGGCGTCGAGCTGATCTCGCCACCGCCGCATCACGACACCTACTCGATCGAGGACCTGGCGCAGCTGATCCACGACTGCAAGGCCGCGCGGGTGCGGGTGATCGTCAAGCTGGTGTCGTCCGAAGGCATCGGCACCATCGCGGTCGGGGTGGCCAAGGCCGGCGCCGATGTGATCAACGTCGCCGGCAACACCGGTGGCACCGGCGCGGCAGCGGTGACCAGCCTGAAGTACGCCGGCCGGTCCGCCGAGATCGGCGTCGCCGAGGTGCACCAGGCGCTGGTCGCCAACGGCCTGCGCGACAAGATCGTGCTGCGCTGCTCCGGAGCGCACCAGACCGGGCGTGACGTGGTGATGTCGGCGCTGCTGGGCGGCGACAGCTTCGAGTTCGGCACTACCGCGCTGATGATGCTCAAGTGCGTGATGGCCAAGAACTGCAATATCAAGTGCCCCGCCGGCCTCACCACCAACCCCGAGGTCTTCGACGGTGACCCGCGGGCGCTCGCCCAGTACCTGCTGAATGTGGCCCACGACGTCCGGGAGATCCTGGCCCGGCTCGGTCTGCGCTCGCTGCGGGAGGCTCGCGGACGCTCCGACCTGGCCCAGCTGCTCGACCATCCGGCCAGCGTCGGACGCCTCGACGTCCGGGCCATGCTGGCCCGGGTACCGGAGCGCCGGGTTGACGATCCGGTCTATCTGGAGAAGAGCTATGCGGTCGACGACGCCCTGATCGAGCTGGTCCGCGCCGCGCTGGTCGAGCGCGCCGAACCCGGTGTCGAACTGGACGCCGGCACCCTGCACAACAGCGACAAGTCGGTCGGTGGGCAGCTGTCGGTCGACATCGAACGGATGCTCAACCACGAGCTGGACGCCGACCTGCTGGCCGGCTTGCCCGTGGTGTTCACCGACGAGCGCGGCCGCAGCTATCTCGACGAGGGTGCCGTCCGGGTCCGGACCAACGGCTCGGCGGGACAGTCGTACGGGGCCTTCTGCAACGACGGCCTCGAACTGGTGCACACCGGCACCGCCAATGACGGCGTCGGCAAGAGCCAGTGCGGCGGCCGGATCGTGGTCCGCACGCCGGGCGGTGGCCGGACCGAGCCGGGCGGCAATGTGCTGATCGGCAATTTCGCGCTGTTCGGCGCCACCGGCGGCCGGACCTTCGTGCAGGGCGAGGCGGGCGACCGGTTCGCCGTCCGCAACTCGGGCGCGACCGCGGTGGTCGAGGGCATCGGCGATTTCGGCTGCGAATACATGACCAACGGGGCGGTGCTCAACCTCGGCTCGGCCGGCAAGGGCCTCGGCAACGGAATGAGCGGCGGCTTCCTCTACCAATACGACCCGGACGGCACCGTGCGCGGCCGGGTCAGCCACGATTCGCTGCTGGTCTTCGGCATCACCGACCAGGAATACGGCGGCTTCCACGCCGAGGCGGCCCGGCTACTGCTCCGCTGGCACCACGAGGCCACCGGCTCCAAGCTCGCGGCGCAGCTGCTCGCCGACTGGGAAGTCACCAGTGAGCACATCTTCTGCGGCATGCCCCGGGCGCTGCTGCTCACCCAGGACGCCGACGCGATCCTGGCCGCGTCCACCCGGCGGCAGCTGCTCGATGAACTGGCCACCTCGGTGGCCACCGAACAGGTCCGGGTGCTCAAACAGCACTACCGCGCCGGGCGTCCGGTGCTCGACGGACGCGTCCCGGCCGGCGAGGCCGACGACATGTTCGGCCTGCTGTCGTCGTACACGGTGTTCTCGATCGCGAACCAGATCGCCCAGCAGCGAGGGCACACGACGGCACGCACCCTGATCCTGACCGAGGACTTCTTCGTGATGCAGAAGGTGATGAAATACCTGCGCGACCGGCTCGACCCGCTCCAGGACGCCGAGCTGGCCACCCTGATCTCGTCGCGCCGGCTGACCGACTACACCCGTTCGCTGGAGCTGCGGAACGTGCGCGGCATGGACGCGCCGGGCAGCTACGGCTGGATCCTGCATCAGCGCGCCCGCAACGAGGCGCGCACCGACCGGGCCCGGTTCGACCGGCTGCTGGCCGAAGCGGCACTGAACGATCTGGCCGCCGACGCCGTCCGAACCCTGGATCGGACGGCCTGATGACGCACCTCGCCATCGACGCCCCGTTCAGCCCCGGCCAGCGGGCCTGGCTGGACGGCTTCCTCACCGGCCTGGTGGCCGCGAAGCGTGACGACGGCGGAGCTCCTGCCGCCGCCACCCTCACCTTCGATGTGCTCTACGGCAGCCAGACCGGCTGCAGCGAGCTGCTCGCCGAAGACCTGGTCAACGCCGCCCAGGCCCGTGGGATGGCGCCCACCCTGCGGGTGCTGAACGACGTCGAACTCGACGACCTCACCCAGCTGGAACGGGTGCTGGTGATCACCTCCACCTACGGCGACGGCGAACTGCCCGACAATGCCGGGCTGTTCTGGGACGACTTCGGCTCCGAGGCCGCACCCCGGCTGGAGGACGTCCGGTTCGCGGTGCTGGCGCTCGGCGACACCGCTTACGACGACTTCTGCCAGGCCGGCAAGCTGATCGATCTGCGCTTCGAGCAACTCGGCGCCACCCGGCTGCTGCCGCGGGTGGACTGCGACACCGACTACGACGCGCCCGCGGCCGCCTGGATCGAACAGATCCTCGACCTGCTCGCCGCCGAAGCGCCGTCCGCAGGTGCCGCGCCGCCGGCCGCGGCCGTAACCCCCACGCCGGCCCGGGAGCGCCCGCGGTGGAATCGTAAGACGCCGTTCCCGACCCGCCTGGTCGCCAACCGGCTGCTGTCCGGCCCGGACAGTGCCAAGGAGATCCGGCACTTCGAGATCGCCCTGGCCGACAGCGGCATCGACTATCAGGCCGGGGACGCGCTGGCCGTCGTCGGAGTCAACGACGCCGCCCTGGTCGAACTGCTGCTGGAGCGGCTCGGGCACGACCCCGACACCGTGGTGGGCGAGTCGACGCTGCGGGCCCAGCTGGAGCGCGGCTGGGAGATCGCCACCCCGTCCAAGGATCTGCTGGCGCTGCTGGCCGAGCGGTCGCCGGGCAGCGAACTGGGCGAGCTCGTGGTGAGGGCCGAACGCGACGCGCTGGAGTCCTGGCTGTGGGGCAAGGACACCCTCGACCTGCTGCACCTGCTACCCGAGGTGAACCTCGACATCGAGGCGCTGAGCAGGGTGTTCCGGCCGTTGCAGCATCGCGCCTACTCGATCTCGTCGAGCCCGCTGCACAGCCCGGACCGCATCCACCTGACCGTGGCCGCCGTCCGGCACGGCGGGCCGCGGGTGCATCACGGGGTGTGCTCGACGTTCCTCTCCGACCGAGCCGAGGACGCCGAGTTCGGCATCTTCCCGCAACCGAACGCGGCCTTCCGGCTGCCGGCCGACGACTCGGCGCCGGTCATCATGATCGGCCCGGGCACCGGCATCGCACCGTTCCGGGCCTTCCTGCAAGAGCGTGCCGCACGCGGCGCGTCCGGGAAGAACTGGCTGTTCTTCGGCGACCAGCACCGGGCCAGCGACTTCATCTACGCCGACGAGATCGAGAGCTACCAGGCCTCTGGCCTGCTGACCAGACTCGATCTCGCCTTCTCCCGCGACCAGGTGCAGAAGATCTACGTGCAGACCCGGATGCGTGAGCAGGCGGCCGGGTTCTACGCCTGGCTGGAGGACGGCGGCCACGTCTATGTCTGCGGCGACGCCTCCCGGATGGCGCGCGACGTCGACCGGGCACTGATCGAACTGATCGCCGGGCAACGCGGCCGCGGCGACGACGACGCGGCCGAATACGTGGCCGCGCTGAAGAGAGACAAGCGCTACCTGAGGGACGTGTACTGAGATGACTGACCCGATGCCCCCAACCCCGAGGGGCAAACCCCGGCTTGCCCTGCCGGACGCTGCGAGCACGGCTGCTCGCTGCGGCGCCTCTCGGTGCCGATGGACGACGTGCTGCGCACGCTGGCACTGCTCGAACATCCGGCAGCCATCACCGAGAACCAGGTGGCCCGGCTCACCCAGGTGGCGGCCTACGCCGACCCGGGCGTGCCTGGCGGACCGTTCCGGGTGCAGCCCGGTTGGGTGTCGCTCCGGCTGGATCCGGACGCCCTGACCGGCGCCATGCTCATCGAGCCGCCACACGCCGAGCCCGGAGAAGCTCCGGTGCCCGAGCTCAGATTGTGCGGCGCCGACGGACGTCCGGTGCATCGCTGCCATCCGCTGCTGCCCCAGGACCGGCTGGTGATCGGGGGACTGGTCCACCTCGACGGCGGCCCGCCGGGCCTGCCTCCCGACATCTACCCGGACGGCACCACGAGCGGCACCGAGCTGCCCGACCAGCTGCAACGCCTCGACGACCTGCTCACCTGGACGACCAACCGGACGCCGTTCCTGCCGCACCGGCACATCGAGCCGGGCGCGGTCGTCGACGTGTTCGAGCATGCCTGTGCGGTCGGGCTGCCGTTGGGCATCGCGGTGTTCTCCGACGCCGCCATGCATGCGGTGCAGAACACCGTGCAATCGGTGGCTCATGCCGCCGGCGTCGTGGCGGTCGGTACCGAGGAGGCGATTCTCGAGATCCGTCCGGCGGACGTACAGCATTGCCTGCTGCTGCGGTTGCACGGTCCGCACGGGCCCACCTCGTCCCTGGAGCTGTACGACGACACCGACCGCAGGGTCGCGCTGATCTCCCAATTCGGCATCGTGGAACGCGGCGTGCACGAGGGCTGGGAGCAGTTGGCCGGCTCGCTGCCCGAGTTGATGTAGGACTGAGACATGGAGATGACCCGGCTGTGGACGTCCAAGGCGGTCAGCGAGATCGGCTACGACGCCGACAGTCGCACGCTGCGGCTGGTCTTCCGCAGCGGCGGCCGCTACGACTACCTCGATGTCGACCCGGAGGTGTACCAGGGGCTGACCCACTCCGCCCACCCCTGGACCGAATGGCGCGAGCGGGTGCTGCAGCACGACTACCGCCGGCTGGACTGAGCCCGCGGACACGCCAACGCTCGCCTAGCTATTTGCCGCTCGCTGAATTCAGCGAGCCCGAAATAGTTAGGCGAGCGCCTGGGTGTGGGAACTGCGCAACTGGGGCCGAGGCCGGATCAGTTGTAGAACGAGCGGACGGCGGACTTGTGCCAGCCGGTCCAGCCCGACGTGACACCGTTGTCGCTGCGCACGTAGAAGCGGATCTGCTGGTACATCTCCTCCTGCCCGGACTCGGTGTCGACCAGGGTGCGGTAGTTGTTCAGCGTGGTGACGCCGCGCGCCGAGAAGGTGCTGGTGCCGACGTGGTCGTCGGGGTTGGGCCAGCCGTCCTCCTCGTACCGTTCCTGGGTGATGTAGGCGGTACGCCCGGACTGGCAGCTGACCGAGATCCGGTAGTTGAGCACCTTCACCCCGTTGGACTGGGTGTAGGAATAGATCGGCGTCAGCGGTTCGACGGTACAGCCGGACGTGGTGTGCGCGTGGGCGTTGGTGGCGGCTGCGACGCCGAGTGCGGCGGCGGCGAGGGTTCCGGCGGCGATCCGACGGACGTTCTTGGTGAGGGTCATGGCGACTCCTTTCA
>JBDHZN010000110.1:0-11511 GCA_039811845.1 Micropruina sp.
CCGGTCTCGTGGCAGACCTTCCTGAAACGGGTGGGTTCGGACGACGTGACGCACGTGATGCTGGAGAACTCCTACCACGTCGCCACCCTGGACAACGACGCCGAGCTGGTCTTCGAGGAGTCGGTGCGGTTCTTCGAGCGGCTGACGCCGCCCGCCGTCGGGCCGTAGCCGCAGCGGGGCAGGATGAAGCCAGTCGATGAGGTCGTGGAGACCGATGTTCCTGCCGGCAACTCTCTGATCGAACTCGTCGAGGACGAGGACGCCTTCCTCCGCGACTCCTGGGGGTCCAACGAGGGTGTGGTCAGCGTTCAGCCGGGCCGGGTGGGACTTCACTCCATTGACGAGTTCCATCACCCGATGCCGCATCTGCGCTCGTTTCCCGCGGAGCCGACCGATGCGCTGCCCGGTCAACTGGGAATTTGGCCGGTGCGCTTCCTAACCGGCCGCGTTGAGGTCTGGGGCGGCGACGCCGACCTGGGCGAGGTGCCGCTGAGACTGCCACAGTCTCGCGACAGGCACTACCTGATGCGGGTGGCGGTCGAGCGCAAGCGCGTCGACGAACAGGAAGTCTCCGACTACACCCTCGCCCACTGCGAGCGCTACGGCGAACCAGCGCACGACCTCGAACGCTTCACGATCGAATTCTGGCCGACATCGTAGGCAGCGACCTCATCGCGAGTGCTGCGCGGATCCTCCCGACGCTCCGGCAATATCCCGTTACGCTTCGGACGGTGATCACCGGGACGCTCCGCAGCAAGGTCGACCAGGTCTGGAACGCGTTCTGGTCGGGCGGCATCTCCAACCCGCTGGAGGTGATCGAGCAGATCACCTACCTGCTCTTCCTACGGATGCTGGACACGGAACAGCAGCGAGCTGAGAACCGGGCACGAGTGACCAAGCAACCGATCGAGGATCCGCTCTACGGCCCCGACGAGCAGCAGCTGCGCTGGTCGAAGTTCAAGGACCTCGACCCCGACACGATGCTCGCGGTGGTCACCCACCAGGTGTTCCCGTTCCTGCGTCGACTGGGCGGCGACGGTTCCACCTACTCGCACCACATGCGGGACGCCCGCTTCACCATCCCGACCGCACAGCTGCTGTCGCGGGTGGTCGACATGATCGACGAGATCCCGCTGGACGACCGCGACACCAACGGCGACCTGTACGAGTACATGCTGTCCAAGATCTCCACCTCGGGCCAGAACGGCCAGTTCCGGACGCCGCGGCACATCATCCAGCTGATGGTCGACCTGATGGGACCCAAGCCCACCGACGAGATCTGCGATCCGGCCTGCGGCACCGCCGGCTTCCTGGTCGCGGCGTCCGAGTACCTGCGTACACACCACCCGTCGGTGCTGACGGACGCCGCTCAGCGCGCCCACTTCCACCACTCGATGTTCCACGGCTACGACTTCGACTCCACCATGCTGCGGATCGGCAGTATGAGCATGCTGCTGCACGGCGTCGAGGGGCCGGACATCCGCTACAAGGACTCGCTCTCCGCTGCCGGCAATGCCGACACGGGGAAGTTCTCGCTCGTCCTGGCGAATCCCCCGTTCGCCGGCTCACTCGACTACGAGTCCACCTCGAAGGAGTTGCAGAAGACGGTCAAGACCCGGAAGACCGAACTGTTGTTCCTGGCCCACTTCGTGCGGATGCTGAAGACCGGCGGACGCGCCGCGGTGATCGTGCCGGACGGTGTGCTGTTCGGCTCATCGAAAGCGCATAAGGATCTGCGCCGGTTGCTGGTCGAGGACCAGAAACTGGACGCCGTGATCAAGCTGCCCTCGGGCGTCTTTCGTCCCTACGCCGGGGTGTCCACCGCGATCCTGCTGTTCACCAAGACCAACTCGGGTGGCACCGACCAGGTGTGGTTCTACGACGTGCAGGCCGACGGCTTCTCCCTTGACGACAAGCGCAATCCCATCGACGCCAACGACCTGGACGACGTCCGCACCCGCTGGTTGAGCCTGTCGAAACCCGGTGACACCAGCGAACTGGACCGCGCCCGCACCGAACAGAGCTTCTGTGTCCCCAAGGCCGACATCGTGGCCCAGGGTTACGACCTCTCGCTCAATCGGTACAAGGAGGTCGTGCACGAAGAAGTCGAGCACCGGTCCCCCGCCGAGATCATCGCCGAGCTGGAGGCGATCGAGGACGAGATCCGGAAGGGTTTGGGTGAGTTGAAGGCGATACTGACGTGAGGACGGCAACCCTTGGCCAGGTCGCGACGTGGGGAAGCGGAGGCACACCCAGCCGGTCCAGGGCCGAGTACTTCGGCACAGGAACTCCATGGCTCTCCATCTCAGACCTGAACGACGGACTGGTCGTTCATGCGAAGGAGTCACTGACGGCTCTCGGGGTCGAGAACAGCTCCGCGAAGATCGTTCCGGCGGGGACTCTGTTCGTGGCCATGTACGGCTCCATCGGAAAGCTCGGAATCGCCGGCCGGGAAATGTGCACATCTCAAGCAATCGCGTTCGCCCGCCCAAGACCCGAGTACGTCGACGCCCGCTACCTGTTCCACTATCTCCTCTCGCAACGTCGCGCGTTGGAGTCACGAGGTCGAGGCGGAACCCAACGGAACATCGGTCAAGGAGATCTCAAGGCCTGGCCAATCCCACTGCCATCCCTTCAGGAGCAGCGCCGCATCGCCGCGATCCTGGACCAGGCCGACGCCCTGCGAGCCAAGCGCCGCCGATCTCTCGCCCTCCTCGATGACCTCATCCAAGCCGCATTCCTCAGGACCTTCGGCGACCCCGGCACCTGGCCCGAACTGTGGCCAATGGGCACCATCGGGGACACCGTCGAGTCGGTGACATACGGCAGCTCAGCCAAGGCCGGAGCAGTTGGAGAGTGGCCGATTCTCCGGATGGGCAACCTCACGATGACCGGGCGGTTGGAGCTCCAGGACCTCAAGTACCTCGATCTCAGCGACAAGGATGTGCCGAAGCACACGGTTCGGCGTGGTGACCTCCTCTTCAACCGGACCAATAGTCCGGAACTCGTGGGGAAGTCGGCTGTCGTGCGAACCGACATTCCGTTGGCTTACGCCGGGTACCTGATCAGGTTGCGAACAACGGAGCAGCACACCACGGAGTACCTCTCCGGGTACCTGAACTCTCGTCACGGCAAGGCCGTCCTCCGCGGGATGAACAAGGCCATCATCGGACAGGCGAACATCAACGCCAAGGAGCTGCAGGCGATCCGGATCGCATTGCCTCCCCTGGCGCTCCAACAGAGCTGGTCGAGGAAGGTCGCCGCTATCGAGGCAGAACGCTCCCATCTTGAGGTCGGCCTGACTGTGATCGACGAGCTCTTCACATCCCTCCAGTCCCGGGCGTTCTCGGGCGAACTCACCCTGTCGGCCTCCTGACTGAGATCCCTGCATCCGCCGGGATGACGTGGGGGCCCGGGTGACGTGGAGGGTCCCGACGACGTGGCAATCCCGGCATGACGTGGGGTCGAGGAGGCGTCGGAGCCGTGCTTGCGCTGCTGCCGGGAACTCCGGGGCAACCCCGGCGAACACCCGATTTAGTTATCCACAGATGCGTTGTCGATGCTTGCCATACCGGTTCAATGGACTATAATCGTACACATGGACACGATGGCGTCGATGCTCTCCGCAGCCGAACGGTTGCGGTTGGCGTCGGCTGCCCGGGTTCGGGCCGAGATCGATGAAGCGGTCGCGATCGCCGACCTGGCCGCGGAACACTCCTGGACCGCCGATGCCGACTACGACGTGGTCGGTGCCCGGCTGGTCCGCGTCGGCGCCGACGGTACCCGGCTGGTCAACGAGTTCCTGGCGCTCGAAGTAGCGGCGTTGAAGGCGATGTCGGTGACGGCCGCGACCTGGCTGATCCGTGACATCGTGAACCTGCAAGCCCGGCACCCGATGCTGTGGGCCAAGACCCTCGACGGCACCATTCCCGTATTCCGCGCCCGGCAACTGGCCCAAGAAGTCGGCGGTCACGACCTGTCCGTCGACGAGGCCCGCGAACTCGACAGCCGGCTACAGCCCTACGTCGGTGTGGTGTCGTGGCGGCGGCTGCTGCACCGTGTCCGCGGGCTGATCGCCGACATCGCGCCAACCAAAACGCACGCAGCCTCCGAGAAGGCCCGCGAAGACCGCTACGTCAGGTTCTACGGCACCGAAGACACGGCCGTCACCGGCCTGGACGCCCGGATCGACACCGCCGACGGCATCTTCTTCGATGCCATGGTCGACCGGATCGCCGACATCCTCGCCGCCCGCGGGGATACCGGTTCGAAGGACCACAGGCGGGCCAAGGCGATCGGCATTCTCGCCACCCCGGCCCGCGCCGCTCTCATGCTCGCCGAGGCCGCCGGCTACAACGACGGCGCCATCAAAGCCGACGATCCGCGCCTGCTGCCCACCGCCCGCATGTACATCCACATCGCCGAAGAGGCCATCACCAGCGGACGCGGCGTCTGCCGCGTCGAAGGCCTCGGACCGATCACCCTCACCATGCTCGGCCACTTCGTCGGACACACCCGCATCAAGGCCACCCCGGTGATCCGCCCCTACGACAGCTACGGCGTCGACCACTACGAGATCCCCGCCGGACTGCGCGAACGCATCGTGCTACGCGACTCCATCGAGATCTTTCCCTTTTCCAACCGGGCGGCCCGCACCTGCCAGCTCGACCACACCATCCCCTACGCGCCCAACGGTCCACCGAACCAGACCCGCGCGGCGAACCTCGGCCCGCTCTCCACCAAGGTCCACCGGGCCAAGACCCACGGCGGCTGGCGGCTATCCCAGCCGAAACCGGGCGTCTTCTATTGGAAGTCACCCGCCGGATTCCGCTACCGCGTCACCCAACACGGCACCCGACCCCTCGGCCACGGCGACCGCTACCAGCGAGCCCTCGACCGATACCTATGGGAACGCGACCACAAACCGGACGTCAATCGTGACTGACAGCCCTGCGGAAGACCCCGACCACGACGAGGACCTGCGGGTCAGGTTCAAGTCCGCCTGGCGGCATCTGAGCGACGCGCAAGCCACCTGCAAAGAACTCGCCGAAACCTGGAACGACGCCTGCCCCGATGCGTTCTACGCCCATGTCTATGTCGGGCCTGCGGGTGATGGCGAGATCTGGGTGGAACTTGACTTCGGCGATAGCATCCGACAGAGGCTCAACGAGCTGGCCCGCAAGGTCGGTTCTGATCTTCGTCAGGCTTTGGACGCCGCCCTGGTCGCCACGGCTCACTTGGTCTCAGGCGTCATCGTCGAACCGGACCCTGATCTGGTTCGGTTTCCGATGGCCGAGACCATTGAGGCGTTTCTTGCCGCCTATTCCGAGGGAGCTTTGGACGGCATCCGTCCCGACCACGTCGAGTTCATCCAGGCGTTCCAGCCCTTCATGCACAACGGTGACGCTCACCCTGTCCAGTTCATTCGGCAGCTCAGCGAACAATCGCCAGATGAGGACGCGATCGTCGCCTGGTGTCATCTGGCTCAACCAGAGGTCACCGTCGCTGAACCGTGGTCGATCGAGGAGCTTGTCACCGACCCTGATGGACCCACCAACCTGTCTCGCCGGGTCGCCACCTTCACGGTCAGGCACCCCGAGAGCAACACCACGGCGGATCGTCCCACCGTCTACGGCAACCCCAACAGCGCGTTCGACCTGATGTCAGCAGTGGGTCCCGAACCAGCCGACGGCGACGACACCTTCGGCCACCGCGCTGCGGCCGCAGTTAGAGTCGTGCGGCAGGTGCTGGCCGGGTTCGAACGGTCGTTCGGACTCCGCGAGGGGTCCTCTGTGAAGGCCTGGGATCCAACGAAGCGGCTGGCCCGACAAGGCGAGGACACCAGACCGGCCTTCGGCGAGATGGCCGGCCTCGACCAGCGTGGCGGTGAAGCCAGGACAGCGATCGGCGATTCCGACATTGGCATCGTGACCGTCAACGACGGCAAGGAACTCATCCTCGCGGTCGCCGCGGAAGATTCGATCTACCTGCGGCGCGTCACTGCCGCCACTGCTCTGGACCCACGGCTGCCGAAGGGCCGTGCCGCAGAGGAGGCGGTCGCCAGCGCTGCATCGTTGCGGGGTCTTCCGGACTTCGTTTTCCCTCCCGCGAAGCGACAGACCGGTTCCGGCGTCCGCGAACTGGGTGATGGCATCGTCTTCCTGACCGGAATGGGCCTGATTCTGCAGGTCAAGAGCCGTGAGAGCGCCACCGATCGCACCGAACGAGAATCGCACTGGATCGTCAAGCAAGTCGCTGCCGCAGCACGGCAAGCGGCCGGGACACTGCGGCAACTCCGGCGGGAGCCAGCGGAGCTGACCAACCAGCGCGGCCGCCAGGTCACCGTCGATGGCAACCGCGCCAAGTGGGTCGGCGTGATCCTTATCGACCATCCTGACCCCCCTGAAGGAATCACACCGATCACAGACTGTGCCGGTCTGCCGGTGATCGTTCTACTACGACGAGACTGGGAGTTCCTCTTCGAGCAGCTCGGCTCGACGGCCGCCGTCGTCAACTATGTGCACCGGGTTGCCGGTGATCCGCTGGAACTGGGCGATGAGCCTGTCCGCTACTACGAGCTCGCAGGCAAGGACGCGACCGCTGATCCCGAACCGCCCCGGAATTCCTGGGGGCAGCAGTCGGGCTCAGAGCGGCAGTCACGACCCATCCTGCCGCAGCAACCAACCTCGTTGGGCGGGTCGGGCTATGCCATGTTCCGAATGCTCCTGGAGGATCTAGCAAACGCGCGCACCGACAGGGAGGAACAACGCCTTGCGCAGCTGACCCTCCTCGACAACACCCCCGTCGTCTATCAAGCCGAGATCGGGTCCCGACTTCTGGACCGGCTGCTGCACGTCAAACATGTCCGCGTGGACTCCAGCAGCTGGGACTTTCGCTGGCTGCAGGACACCCAGCGACCTCAACAACTCTGCTTCGGGGTCTGCAATCAGTACTCGAACATGCACCGCGAGATCTTCCGATCGCGGCTGGCCCTGCAACACCACCGGATGATCGCCCACGAATGGGACCCGACAGACGAACCTGCCACAACCGGCGTCCTGCTCACGCCGAACTACCGGCTCGCAGAACGCCTCTGGGACACAACCACTCTGACCATTCTGGGAAACACCGCACTCAGTCCGGAAGAGGTCTCCGCCTACGAGGAAGGCTGGCGATCTCCCTATCCGGCGTAGTCAAGGTGCCGCCCGACACCGAGTCGAGATGACGGCTTCCGGAACCCAAGCGAGGCTTGTTGTCGATCAGGAACTTCAAGGCGCTCAGCCAACCACCGCGGGCGAAGTGGCTGAGCGGGCCGTGTCGAAGACATAGGCCGGCGTCTCGCTCACCAGATGACCTCGCCACTGGTGGCGCCGATGGCACGACGAGGCCTGGGTGCGAATCTCGGCCGGAGCCGTGATACTGACCCCTGTGGCCAGCAATTTCGACTTCGTGCGGCCGGTGTGGCCGGCGCTGGCCGACGATTGCGTCCGGGCGGAATCGTATGGACGCTCCGATCCGCGCACGGCGGTGTTCTACGCCCGCCGCGTCGTCGAACGACTCGTCGAACTGATCTACGACCTGCGCGCACTACGGACGCCGTATCGCGACGACCTGGCTGCCCGGCTCGGCGACAGCGGGTTCCTGCGTGCCACCGGACCCGAGTTCGTCCGCAAGGCGACGTTGATCCGCAAGGCCGGCAACGCCGCCGTCCACCAGCCGCGGCCGGTCAGCCCGGCGCTCGCGCAGGCCGTCCTGCAGCACCTGTTCGACCTGGTCATCTGGACGTTCTTCCGGTTCTCCACCAGTCCCGACTCCACGCCGCTTAGTGCCGCTTTCGACCCTGCTCTGATGCCGGATCCAACAGCCACCGCCCAGCGCAGCCGCGACGAACTCACCGCACTGGCCGCCGAACTCGACGCCCGCGACGCCGCCATCGCCGAAGAACGCGCCGCCCGGCAGAACCTCGAGGCCGAACTGGACGCGCTGCGCGCCCAAGTCTCCGCCGCCCAGGCCGCGAAGACGATCACCGTCGACACCCACGACTACACCGAGGCCGAGACCCGCACCGACATCATCGACCTCGATTTGCGCGAAGCCGGCTGGGAACCCGACGATCCCGGCGTCCGCGAATACCCCGTCACCGGCATGCCTGCCGGGAAGGGTTACGTCGACTACGTCCTCTGGGGCACCGACGGCCTACCGCTCGCGGTCATCGAGGCCAAACGCACCAGCAAGGACGCAGGACTCGGCCAGCACCAGGCCAGCCTGTACGCCGATTGTCTCGAAGCGATGACCGGGCGGCGTCCGGTGATCTTCTACAGCAACGGATTCGAGACCTGGCTGTGGGACGACGCCGCCGGCTACCCGCCCCGCAGAGTGCAGGGCTACTACACCCGCGACGAACTGGAGTTGCTGGTCCAGCGGCGCACCTCCCGGCTGCCACTGGCCGATCGTCGCATCAACGATGCCATCGTCGAGCGGCACTACCAGCATCGGGCCATCCGCCGAGTCGGCGAGGAGTTCACCAAGAAGCGGCGCCGCGCCCTGCTGGTGATGGCCACCGGCTCGGGCAAGACGCGCACAGTGATCGCCCTGGTCGAGCAGCTGATGAAGGCCGGCTGGGTGAAACGGGTGCTGTTCCTGGCCGATCGGGTCGCCCTCGTCAACCAGGCGGTCGGTGCCTTCAAGGCCCACCTGCCATCCGTCACCACGGTGAACCTGGTCACCGACAAGATCACAGACGGCCGGGTCTACGTCTCCACCTATCCCACGATGTCGGGTCTGATCGACACTCTGGACGACGCCGACCGCCGGGTCTTCGGCCCCGGCTACTTCGACCTCGTGGTGATCGACGAGGCCCACCGCTCCGTCTACGCCAAGTACCGCGGCATCTTCGACTGGTTCGACTCGCTGCTGGTCGGCCTGACGGCAACCCCGAAGGACGAGGTCGACCACAACACCTACGGCCTGTTCGGCCTCGAGGATGGCGTCCCCACCGACGCCTACTCCCTGGACGAGGCGGTCAGCGAGGGCTTCCTAGTGCCACCCCGGTCGGTCGCGGTACCGATGAAGTTCCTCACCCGCGGCGTCCGCTACGACGAGCTCAGCGAGGGCGAGAAGGACGACTGGGACTCCGCCGAGTGGAACGAAGACGGCGTCATCCCCGACCACGTTCCGCCCAGCGAGATCAACAAGCACCTGTTCAACGCCGACACCGTCGACAAGGTGCTGGAAGTGCTCCTCACCCGCGGCTACCGCGTCGCCGGCGGTGATCGGCTCGGCAAGACGATCATCTTCGCCCGCAATGCCAAACACGCCGAGTTCATCAAGGAACGCTACGACGCCAACTACCCATGGCAGGCCGGCGCTGCTGCCCGGGTGATCGTCCATGGCGTCAGCCATGTGCAGACCCTGATCGACGACTTCAGCACCCCCGAGAAGCAGCCCGACATCGCCATCTCCGTGGACATGCTGGACACCGGCGTTGACGTGCCGGAGGTCTGCAACCTGGTCTTCTTCAAGCCGGTCTACTCGCGAACCAAGTTCTGGCAGATGATCGGACGTGGCACCCGGCTGCGACCTGACCTGTTCGGCCCCGGCGAGGACAAGAGGGACTTCCTGGTCTTTGACTTCTGCGGCAACCTCGAGTACTTCTCGGCGCCCGACGCCGGCGTTCCGGGATCGGTACAGAAGTCCTTGTCGCAGCGGCTCTTCGAGACCAGGCTGGCGCTGGTTGCCGGCCTGGACGCCCACTATGCCGAGCCGGTACTGCGCGACGATCTGACCGCCGGGCTGCGCGCGATCGTCACCGGCATGGACCCCGCCAACTTCCTGGTCCGGGCCCGCCGGGAATGGGTTCAGAAGTGGTACGCGGCCGAACCCTGGCAGCACCTGACTCCCGAGTCGGCCGTGGAGGCGGCGCAGCGGCTGGCCGACCTTCCGACATCCGTCACGGACGACGACGAGGCCGCGAAACGGTTCGACCTGCTGCTCCTCAGCCTCCAGCTCGCCACCCTGGAGGGCGACGGGCTGACCGTCGATCGGCTGCGGCCCAGGGTGCAGTCGATCGCCGCCAATCTGCTCGGCAAGACGGCGGTCCCCGGGGTCGCGGCGGAGCTGGCAATCCTCGTCGAGGTCGAGTCCGACGAGTGGTGGACCGACGCGACGCTGCAGATGCTCGAGCAGGCACGGCGCCGGATACGCTCCCTGGTCGCGTTGGTCGATGTCGCGCAGCACAGGGCGGTCTACTCCGACTTCACCGACGAGATCGGCGAGGCTGTCGAGGTGACATTGCCGGGCGTGACCGTCGGCACCAACCTGGAACGCTTCCGGGCCAAGGTTCGCGCCTGGCTGGCCGAGCACGACGATCTCGTCGCCCTGCAGAAACTACGCCGCAACAAGCAGTTGACACCCACCGACTTGGATTCACTGCAGAGCACGCTGCTCGGCGCCGGCGTCGGCACGGTTAGCGAACTGGAACGAGCCGCGAACGAGGCCCACGGGCTCGGGCTGTTTGTCCGGTCACTGGTCGGCCTCGACCGGGCAGCCGCCATGGGGGCGTTCGCCAGCTACCTGCAGAACACCACCTACACCGCCAGTCAACTCGACTTCCTCGGGCTCATCGTCGAGCACCTGACCGCCAACGGCACCATGGAGGCGGCCCGGCTCTATGAATCGCCGTTCACCGATCACGCACCGACCGGCCCGGACCATCTGTTCAGCGATCGCGAGGTCGACGGAATCGTGGTGATCCTCGACGACATCACAAGCAAAGCGATGGCCACAGCGGATAGCTTCGGCACCGATGCGTGGCCGGCGGCGGGCGAATAGCCTCCGGCGCGGGTCAGGTCCGCGGGTCGTTCACCCGGTCGCTGTCGTGCTCGCCCGCCGCGTACGACTCGGCATCCTCGTCGGCAGCCTCGTCCGCCGCCCGGACGACGGGGTCGTCCGCGGGATCGGTCACCGGGTCGATCGGCTCGACCGGGGTGCCGGTGACGAACGTGCTGGCGGCCCCGGGAACGCCGATACCTGTCGCATCGATGACCTCGGTGTCCTGAATCTTGACCACGCCCTCGCGCTCTTCGCCGGAGTCGGCGCTGGGTGCCGAGTGGGCGGAATCGGGTGAACCCGGTGTGCCGCGCAGACCGGCGACGGGGGGAATCGGGGGCTGGCTCTGGCTGGTCATGATTGCCTCCTTTGGCAGGGTGCGACCGATTCTTGCCCGCTGCCCGGCGAGCGACAAGCCTCCTTTAGGCCAGATCTAGAGACCGACCACCTGCACATCGAGCACACTTGGGTTCGCCTTGATCGCCTCCACCACCGTGGCACCGGGGGTGCCCTCGACGTTGATCCGGGCGACGGCGGCCTCGCCGCCGGAGAACACCACGTTCTCCATCTCCTGCACGTTGAGCCCGCCGCGGCTGATCGCGTCCAGGGTCGCCGCGAGGACGCCGGGCCGGTCCAGGTGCCGGACGATGACCGTCCAGCCGGCCGGGGTGGAGCGGGCCAGGT
>JBDHZN010000111.1:0-11416 GCA_039811845.1 Micropruina sp.
GAGGTGCTTGTTGACGTAGCGCAGGAAGTCGATCGCCTCGAGGTTCTCGTTGCCGCCGAACTGGTTCGGCACCCACTCGCCGTCCTTGCGCGAGTAGTCGAGGTAGAGCATGGACGCCACGGCGTCGACCCGGAGGGCGTCGATGTGCATCTCGGTCACCCAGTACAGGGCGTTGGAGACCAGGAAGCTCTTCACCTCGTTGCGACCGTAGTTGAAGATGTAGGTGCCCCAGTCCATGTGCTCGCCCTGGCGGGGGTCGGCGTGCTCGTACAGCGCGGTGCCGTCGAACCGGCCGAGCGCCCACTCGTCCTTGGGGAAGTGGCCGGGCACCCAGTCCAGGATGACGCCGATGCCGGCCTGATGCAGCTTGTCGACCAGGTGCCGGAACTCGTCCGGACGGCCCAGCCGCGACTGGGGTGCGAAGTAGTTGGTCACCTGATAACCCCAGGACGGCTCGAACGGGTGCTCGGTGACCGGCAGGAACTCGACATGGGTGAAGCCCTGCCAGGTGACGTACTCGACCAGCTCCTCGGCCAGTTCGAGGTAGCTCTTGCCCTTGCGCCACGAGCCGAGATGCACCTCGTAGATCGACATCGGCGCCTCGTGCGGACGGGTGGCTGCACGCTTGGCCATCCACTCGTCGTCAGCCCACTCATACTGGCTGGTGTAGACGATGGACGAGTTCGCCGGCGCCTGCTCGGCGAAGAAGGCCATCGGGTCGACCTTCTCACGCCAGACGCCGTCGCCGCCCAGGATGTTGTATTTGTACAGCACCCCGTCGCCGACACCCTCGACGAACAGCGCCCAGACGCCCGAGCCGGGCACCAGATGCATCTGATCACCGGTCCACCAGTTGAAATCGGCGTTGAGCCGGACGGCCTGGGCGTTGGGTGCCCACACCGCGAAACGGGTGCCGTGGATCTCGCCCCGCTCATCGTCGTGCAAGGTGACGGGGTGAGCTCCGAGCCGGCGCCACACCTCGGTGTCGCCACCGCTGTGGAACCCTTCAAGATCCCAGCCGGCCAAGCCACCGTTTGGATCGTGTGCCATCAGTTCTCCTCCTGGTTGTGCAGGGCGGGCTACGCCGTCCGTCCTGCGACATCATGGACCGCACCGAGCGGTATGTGAACCCATTCGGGCCTATTGCGTGTTTCGTACACCACCTCATAAATCGCCTTGTCAAGCTCATAGGCGTGGAGCACGGACGGCTCCGGTGCAGCACTGCTGCAGTACCCGTCGAGGAACGCCCGACGAGCTGATCGAGACCAGGCACCGGCCCGGCTCGAGGTGGGATCTGGGTGGGCTCCCCGCACATAGTCGAAGGAGCGCAGCATGCCGGCGACGTCGCGCCAGACACTGTCGGGACGGCGACGTTCGGCCAGCGGCTTGAGGGGCTCGCCCTCGAAATCGATGATCGTCCAGCTGTCGGAGCCGCGCAGCACCTGGCCGAGGTGGAAGTCGCCGTGGACGCGTTGGGTGGCCAGCTCGGCACCGTCGAGAGCGCGGAAGACGGCCTCGGTCTGGTTCCGGACCTCGGCCAGCGCGGGCACCTGGGCGACGGCCGCGTCCAGACGGTTCACCATCGCCGAGGCCAGTTCCGCGCCGGAGGCCGCCGAGGTGCCGAAGGCGTCCGCGAGCCGCGTGTGCACCCGGGCCAGCGCTCGGCCCAGGTCGGACGCCTCGGGCGCGATGTCGCGCTCGTCGGCACACATCTCGCAAGCCCACTCCCAGCCGTCCCGGACGTCCTGGATTCGTTCCACGAACATGCCCAGGTCGGCCTGCCCGCCGCCGGGAAGCTCGCCGACCAGCGTGCCGTAGAGCCCGGGGGTGACCTCCGAGCCGCTCAGCGCGGCCAGCACCTCGACGTCCAGGTTCCGGCCCGCCTCCAGCTTGCGGAACAGCTTGAACAACCGGTCGTCAGCCAGGCAGATCGTGGTGTTGCTCTGATCACCGCGCCAGACCCGGCTGGCCGCCTCGGGGTCGATGGCGCTCGCGTCGAGCCACTCCATGGCCGGATGCCCAGGATCGGTGAGCGCCCGGAGCAGGGCACGCATGCACGCGCCGTCCGCGGACGCCTGAACCACCTGTACGGCACCCAGCCCGGGCTCGGTCACATTGCCCACGACTGCACCCTCGGGCTCGGTCGTGTATCCGACCAGCAGCAAGTACCGCTCGTCGGCACCACCGGCGTATCGGACGGTGGCGATCTCGGGTCGGACGGCGGGAAGCTGCCCGATCGGGGTCAGCCAGGGCAGAGGGGTCAGCTCGGTGAGCATCGCCGAGAGACCCTTGCCGGCGAACCAGCGGGCCCCCGAAATCACCTCCCACCAGGCTGCGAGCGGCTGTTCGGTCACCGTGTCATCCTGTCAGGAAAGAGTCCCGGGCAACAGCTTTCGGCGTGTGGCAGCACGCCTCAGAAGGCACTCTGAACGTGCAGAACATGGGCCGGCGTTCCGGGGCTGAGCTTCACGTAGTTGCGCTCGCCCCAGCTGAACGTGGCGCCGGTCAGCTCGTCCTTGAGATCCACCGACTCCGCGCCCGGCAGCCCGAGCGCCGCCATGTCCAGGTAGACGTCGGACTCGACGGTGTTGTCCGGATCCAGGCTGCAGATGACGATCACCACATCGTCGCCGTCGCGCTTGGAGTAGGCCATCACGGCGTCGTGCGGGGCGTGGTGGAAGTGGAGCTGCCGCAGTTGCTGCAGCGCCGGGTGGGCGTGCCGGATCGAGTTCAGCGTGCCCATCAGCAGGTTGAGGTTGGGCTGTGCGGTGTAGTCGCGCGGCCGGAACTCGTACTTCTCCGAGTCCAGGTACTCCTCGCGTCCTGGAGCCACCGCCTCGTGCTCGAACAACTCGAAGCCCGAGTAGACGCCCCAGGTCGGCGACAGCGTGGCGGCCAGGATCGCCCTGATGGCGAACATCGCCGGGTTTCCTGACTGCAGGTGGAACGGGTTGATGTCGGGAGTGTTGACGAAGAAGTTCGGCCGATAGAACGGCGACATCTCGCCGGACAGCTCGGTCAGGTACTCCTCGAGCTCCCACTTGGTCGTCCGCCAGGTGAAGTAGGTGTACGACTGGTGGTAGCCGACCTTGCCCAGGGCGTGCATCATTTCGGGCTTGGTGAAAGCCTCGGCCAGGAACAGCACATCGGGATCGGTCTTGCGCAGCTGGGTGAGGATCCAGCCCCAGAACTCGACCGGCTTGGTGTGCGGGTTGTCGATCCGGAAGATCCGGATGCCGTGGCTCATCCACAGCTTGAACAGCCGCAGCACCTCGTTGTAGATCCCGGCCGGATCGTTGTCGAAGTTGATCGGGTAGATGTCCTGGTACTTCTTCGGCGGGTTCTCGGCGTAGGCGATGGTGCCGTCGATCCGGGTGGTGAACCATTCCGGGTGCTCGGTCACCCAGGGATGATCGGGGCTGGCCTGCAGCGCGAAGTCGAGCGCCACCTCGACGCCGAGTTCCTCAGCCTTGGCGACGAACCGGTCGAACGACTCCCAGTCGCCCAGATCGGGATGGATGGCGTCGTGGCCGCCGGCCGGGCTGCCGATCGCCCACGGTGAGCCGGGGTCTTTCTCGGTCGCGTCCAGGGTGTTGTTCTTACCCTTCTTGAACGCACTGCCGATCGGATGGATGGGCGGCAGGTAGATGACGTCAAAGCCCATCGCCGCGGCGGCCTCGAGCCGTTCGTGTGAGGAGTCGAAGGTGCCCGAGGTCCAGGTGTCGGTGGCCTCGTCGTAGGTCGCGCCCTGGGAGCGCGGGAAGAACTCGTACCAGGACGAGAACAGGGCCCGCTTGCGGTCGACCCAGAGCGGGAAGTCGGCGGTCGGGGAGACCAACTCGCGCGGGCCGTACTTGACCATCGCCTCGGCCAACCCGGTGCCGTTGGCCACCTCGAGCAGATCGGACGCCTTGCGCTGCGGAATCAGCAGCTGCGCGGTGGCCCGCAGGATGGACGCCTCGACCGGATCGCCGGCCTCATCGGCCAGCGCGGCTGTCCGCTCCAGCAGATCCTTGCCTTCCAGACAGACCAGTTCGAGGTCGATGCCGGCGGCCAGCTTCGCCTCGGCGTTGTGATGCCAGGTGCCCCACGGGTCCGACCAGCCCTCGACGCGGAAGGTCCAGGCGCCCTCGGCGTCTGGACGCACCCAGGCCTCCCAGCCGTCCAGGCCGATCGGATCGGTGGGGGCCATGTCGACGCGAGTCTCCACCCCGGTGGGGCTGGTCAGGATCACCGACGCGTTCACTGCGTCGTGGCCCTCGCGGAACACCTTGGCGCGGATCGGGATCAGTTCGCCGACGGAAGCCTTGGCGGCGTAGGCGCCGCCCTCGATCACCGGCCACACCTTGGCTACGGGGATCCGACCGAAGCCGAAGGGGCCGGTCAGGGTGGGGGAAAGGTCAACTTCGATGGGGGCGGCGTCGCCCGCGTTCGTCAGTTCGCTCACCCGGGTCAACCTACCGGCTGACACCCCCAAGGTGGGAGCACCCCGCACGGTAATAATCCGGACTCCGGAACTATTGGGCACAGCAGGCTCATAGGTGCAGCGGGAGGCCGAGATCCGGGTCGAGCCCGGGATGACGGTGACGGACGATCGTCATCCCGGCAGGCTCCGTCATCCCCGGCAGGTTCGTCATCCCGGCGCACGCCGGGATCTCCTTCCGACCGGCATTCCACCAAGAGCAGATCCCGGAGCAAGTCCGGGATGACACAACATCCGGGGTGACGAAGCTCCGCGGACGACAGCAGGCGGTCAGACCTTGTCGGCGGGTGCCTCGTCCGTATCGGAGGCGGGTTCCTCACCGATCACCGGCTCGACGCCCTCCTCGGCCTCGGAATCTTCGGCGGCCAGCAGGTGCGGAACGTCCGGACTGACCGGGGACGCCGCCACCGCCTGCGGGTGGTTGAGCACCTGTCCGTGCAACACCACCACGGTGCGCGCCGGCACAGTGATCATGGCGCCCACCCCCAGCGGACGATGCGGCAACTCCGAATCCAGCCCGGTGTGGGCCGCGATCGTCCACCCCACCGACCAGGGTTGACCCGGCAGGGTGAACTCGATCGGGGCGTCCCCGCCGTGTACGAAGATCAGGAACGCCTCGTCGAGGTCTGAGATGTACTGGCCGAGGGTGCGACGTCCGGCCTCGTGCCAGTTGTCGATGGTCATCTCGGTGCCGTGTTCGGAGAACCAGGCCACCTCGGAGCGGCCCAGGCCGACGCCGTCGCTGTCGTGGATCTCGCTGTGGAGGCGGAAGTTCGGGTTGCGCAACACCGGGTGCTCGGCGCGCAGCTTGAGCAGCGTGCGGGTGAGTTGGGTCTGCTCGGCCCACTCCTCGGCGGTGTGCCAGTCGACCCACGAGACCGGTGAGTCCTGACAGTAGGCGTTGTTGTTGCCCTGCTGGGTGCGGCCCATCTCGTCGCCGGCGGTGATCATCGGCACCCCGGCCGACAGCAGCAGCATCGCCATCATGTTGCGCGCGCTGCGTTGCCGGGCGGCGCTCACCGACTCGTCTTCGGTCTCACCCTCGTAGCCGTGGTTCCAGGACCGGTTGTCGTCGGTGCCGTCGCGGTTGCGCTCGGCGTTGGCCTCGTTGTGCTTCAGGTCGTAGGTGACCACGTCGCGCAGTGTGAAGCCGTCGTGGGCGGTGACGAAGTTGATCGAACTGGACGCCGGGCGTCCGGCATGGTCGAAGGTGTCGGACGACCCGGACAGCCGGGTGGCCAGCTCCTGGACGCCGTGGGTGGCGCCGCGCCAGAAGTCACGGGTGTAGCCGCGGAAGTGGTCGTTCCACTCCGACCAGCCCTGGCCCCAGCGTCCGACCTGGTAGCCGTACGGGCCGAGATCCCAGGGTTCGGCGATCATCACCTTGCCGGCCAGCAGCTCGTCGGAGGCGATCAGCTGCTTGAACGGATGGTCCTGGCGGACGTGGTGCTGATCGTCACGGATGAGCGTGGTGCACAGGTCGAAACGGAAGCCGTCCACGCCCATGTCGGTGGCCCAGTAGCGCAACGAGTCGAGCACCAGTTGCAGCACTCGCGGGTTCGAGGTGTCGACCGCGTTGCCGCAGCCGGTGACGTCGTAGTCGTTGCGGTTGTCACTGGTCAGCCGGTAGTAGCCGCCGTGATCGATGCCCCGGAAGGACAGCGTCGGGCCGTCGTGACCACCCTCACCGGTGTGGTTGTAGACGACATCGAGGATGACCGCGATGCCCGCTTCGTGCAGCTTGCTGACCATGTGCTTGAACTCGGTCACCTGGCCGCCCAGGGTGCCGGCGGTGGCACTGGTGTACGGCGCGTGCGGCGCGAAGAAGCCGAGGGTGTTGTAGCCCCAGTAGTTGACCAGGCCGCGTCCGACGATGAACGGTTCGGAGACGAAGTGCTGCAGCGGCAGGAACTCGACGGCGTTGATCCCGGTCTCGACCAGGTGCGCGATGACGGCGTCGTCGGCGAAACCGGCGTAGGTGCCGCGCAGGCCCTCGGGAACCTCGGGATGCCGTTGGGTGTAGCCCTTCAGATGGGTCTCGTAGATGACCATCTCGTCGAGCGGGAGCGGCTTCGCCAGCGGCGTGGGCGGCGGACTGTCGGCCACCACCACGCTGAGCGGCACGGCACCGAACGAGTCGGTGGTGTCGCTCTCGAAGTTCGATTCGGTGGTGTGGTCGCTGATCGGCCCGCGGTAGTCCACGTAGCCGGTGATGGCGCGGGCATAGGGGTCGAGCAGCAGCTTCGCCGGGTTGAACCGGCGTCCGTCCTCGGGGTTCCACTCGCCGTGCACCCGATATCCGTAGCGTTGCCCCGCGCCGATACCCGGAACGAAACCGCTCCAGATGCCTTCATCGGGGTTGAGCGTGAGGTCCACGTTGGTCTGATGCTCATCGGCATCGACCAGCGCCAACTCGACGCGCTCGGCACGTGGGGCCCAGAGGGCGAACTCCGTGCCGTCGTCGCGCGGATGTGCCCCGAGGGGAACGGTGGTGGCCGGTGCGCTGGGCACGGGCTCGGACATAGGCTGCCTTCGGATCGGGTATGGAACTGATGCGCCGGACGCGGGCGAGCCAAAGCACCCCCAGCGTGGAGTATCGGCTCATATAGTGCCGCAAGTAGCTGACGACGCAAGTATCGACGGGCCGGTCCGGGCGAAGCGGGAGGTTTGCGGATGACTGATCGGGTCTATCTCGACCATGCCGCCGGGGCTCCGTTGTTGCCGTCGGCGCGCGCCGCGATGGAGGCGGTCTGGGAGCTTCCCGGCAATCCGTCGTCGTTGCACTCCGCGGGACGCCGGGCGCGTCGTCTGCTGGAGGAGAGCCGGGAGTCGTTGGCTGCGTCCCTGGGCTGTCTGCCGACCGAGGTGGTCTTCACCTCGGGTGGGACCGAGGCCAACAACCTGGTGCTGCTCGGTGCCGCCGGTGCCCGTCCGGAGCGGCCCCGGCTGGTGATCGGTGGGGGAGAGCACCCCTCGATCGCGGGTGTCGTGGAGCGATTGCCCGGACGCGTGGATGTGCTGCCGCTGGATGCCGACGGCTTGGTCCGGCCGGCGGCTGAGGTGGTGATCGGCGCGGAGACCGCGCTGGTGTCGACCATGCTGGTGAACAACGAAACCGGAGTGGTGCAAACCCTGGACGCTGTCGCTGCGCGGGCCAGCGAGGCCGGTGTCTGGCTGCACACCGACGCGGTGCAGGCGTTCGGTCATCTACCGCTGGATTTCGCCGCACTCGGGGTGGACGCGATGACGGTGACCGCGCACAAACTGGGTGGGCCGGTCGGCATCGGGGCGCTGGTGGTTCGCCGGGAACTGACGCTGGCGGCGTCCGGCTTCGGCGGCGGGCAGGAACGAATGATCCGGTCCGGCACCGCGATGACCGCACTCGCAACGGGTTTCGCCGAAGCTGCCCGCTGTGCGGTGGCCGAATTGGAGGTCGAGTCGTCGCGGCTTCGCGAACTCCGAGATCAGCTGGTGGCCGGAGTGGTGACGGCTGTCGAGGACGTCCGGGTGAACGGGGCGGAACCGGTCAGCCCAGCCATCCTGAACATCACCTTCGCCGGCTGCCGCGCCGACGACCTGCTGCTCATCCTGGACGCCGCCGGTATCGACTGCTCAACGGGCTCAGCCTGCACCGCCGGCGTCCACCAACCCAGCGAAGTGCTGCTGGCCATGGGCCGGACGCCGGACGAGGCGTCCGCGTCGCTGCGGTTCTCGCTCGGTCGCTCCACCGACGCCGCCGCGATCGAGAAGGTGCTCGCAGTGTTGCCGGAGGCCGTGGCACGGGCGCGGACGGCGTTCGCCTGAGGACACGCCGGTCAACGCCACCACCGCTGGTTGAGCTTGTCGAAACCCGCTGCCAGGGAGGCCTCGACCAGCGATGATCAGGGATTCGCTGAGGAAGCGCTGATCATTCACGTCATTCCGGGCTGCGACCCGGGATCTCCGGCGGCAGAGATCCCGGATCAAGTCCGGGACGATCGAGGGCTTTGATGAGCGCATCCTGACTGGTCGGCGGCATCAGACGGCGCGGGTGTGCCTTGGTGGTTCACCGCTGATCGGGTACCGACCGCAGATACGGCTCGAGCCGCCGCTCGCCGATCGGGGTACCGACGGCATCGACGCCCAATGATTCGAGGAAGAAGCGGGCCAGGTTGCCGACCCGGGGCGAGGTTCGGTCCGCGATCCATCCCAGCGAAGCGGTGGCGCCGGGACCGAGGCAAAGCAGTCGTGGTGGGCGTCCGGCGATCTCGAAGGCGAGTTCCTCCATCTCGCGATAGCTGAAGATGTCGGGGCCGCCGACGTCCCAACTGCCGGCCGGTCCGGCCATCTTCTCGACGATGAAATCGGCCAGGTCGGCACCATGGATCGGGTTGACCTTCGATTCGCCGGCGCCGACGGTGAATCCGATCCCTTTCCTGGCCAGCAGCAGGAAATCGGTCAGGTCGGAGAAATACCCCGACGGATTGACGATCTGCCCGGCAACTTCACTGCGCTGCAGCACCTGGGAGAACGCGTGCTTGGCGCGCATGGTGAGTGACGTGCCGTAGTCGGAATGCAGCACGTTCACGTACAGGAACGACGCAACACTGTGGCGCTCGGCGTCCTCCAGCAGCCGCAAATTGCCCAGGAAGTCGATGTCCCACGGGCTCGCCTTCTGCCGGGTGACGCCCAGCGCGGAGACGACACGGGCCGCGTCCTGGCAAACATCGGTCAGTGTCGAGGGCTCTACGTAATTGACAATGCACCAGTCGGCGACGTGTCCTCGAAGGCTCGGCGCGTCGAAGGCACCGGGCGCCTCCGCGCGCTCGCGCGATCGGACCAATGCCCGCACCCGATAGCCAGCTGCATCGAGGGCCAGCACCACATGCCGGCCGACATAACCGGTGGCTCCCGCCACCACGACCATCTCACCCATCGCAGACTCCGTTGTTGAGCTGCACGGCGCATTCCGTCGTACACAAGGGAATCTACCCCTGGTTAAAGGGAGCGCTGATCCCATTCATGTCATCCCGGGCTCCGACCCGGGATCTCGGGCGGGGGTGAGATCCCGGCTCAAGTCCGGGATGGCAATGGAGGGGTGATGAGGACCATCGGTTGATCACGTCCGAGGTGGGCAGTGGCGATTGATGTAGTCGGCCAAATCAACCGCGGGATCAGGGCTTCCACCGTCGCCGATTTCGATGGTCGAACGATCGAATTTGACGCCGACCGAGGCGTAGTCGGTTTCCAGTTGAGTGGCCATTCCGATGCGGGCAGCGCGCGGCAGATCCTCCGGTGGGCCGATGCTGACGATCTTGTCGAGGGCGGCGCGAAGCGCGGCCTTGGAGCCGGGCTCGTCGTTGTCGGCCGACGCTTCGACCTCTTCCAGCTTCTGATAGGCGGCACAGAACGCGCCGAGCGTGCCCGGGGGCTTGGTGCTGGGAACGCCGGGGTTCGATGTCACTGGGCCGGCGGAGGGAGTGCTCTGGTCCACCGGTTTGTCGCCGGTGCAGCCCGTCACGAGCAGACACATCGACACACTGAGCGCGGCCAGGACACGAACCACCATGGGGCCATCATCGCTTGTGTCGGGCGTGTCCACCACCGATCGTCGGTTCAGTCTTTCCGATCAGTCGGGTGGCGGACGCTGCGCCGGGGTTGAGCGAGCGCGAAGAGCCTGGACTCCACGGATGGGATGGCCACCGACCGGTGCAGCTTCTGGCGACGTCTGACCCGGGGGACTCGACTGGCTCGCGGCCCAGTGGTCCGGAGTGCGTCGCACGGCTTTGTAGAATGCTCCGGTGCGTGTTTTGGCAGCCATGTCCGGTGGCGTTGACTCTGCGGTCGCGGCCGCGCGAATGGTCGACGCCGGACACGACGTCACCGGCGTCCATCTGGCCCTGTCGAAGAACCCGCAGACTTACCGTTCCGGGGCTCGTGGCTGCTGCTCGCTGGAAGACTCCCACGACGCCCGGCGGGCCGCCGACGTGCTGGGCATCCCCTTCTACGTGTGGGACTTCTCCGACCGTTTCGCCGCTGACGTGGTGGACGACTTCCTGGCCGAGTACGCCGCGGGACGTACCCCGAACCCGTGC
Organism: Micropruina sp.; assembly: GCA_039811845.1. GTDB lineage: Bacteria > Actinomycetota > Actinomycetes > Propionibacteriales > Propionibacteriaceae > Micropruina. The sequence goes on from JBDHZN010000111.1 coordinate 10,558, forward strand.
TTGCGCTGCAACGAGAAGATCAAATTCGCCGCTGTCCTGGAGCGGGGCATCGCCCTCGGTTTCGATGCCATCGCCACCGGTCACTACGCGGTGCTGCGGGAGGCGGACGGCCGTACCCAGCTGTGGCGTTCCGCGGAGGCCGCCAAGGACCAGAGCTATGTGCTGGGTATGCTCGATCAGCGTCAGCTGAGCCGCTGCCTGTTCCCGCTCGGTCATGACACGGCGAAGGCCGACGTCCGGGCTGAGGCGGCCGCACGCGGGCTGTATCTGGCCAAGAAGCCGGACAGCCATGACATCTGCTTCATTCCCTCCGGTGACACCGCCGGGTTCCTGAACCGGCACCTGGGTGCGAGTGAGGGCGAGTTCGTGGACAGTGCCGGCGAGGTGGTGGGCGCACACACCGGCAGCCACCAGTTCACCGTCGGCCAGCGCCGCGGGCTGCACCTGGGTGTCCCCGCTGCGGATGGCCGACCCCGTTACGTGCTCGGCATCGAGCCGGCCTGCAACCGAGTGGTGGTCGGTCCGCACGAGGCGCTGGCGGTCAGCGTGATCGACGGTATCCGGCCCAGTTGGGCCGAGCAGCCGGTCTACGGCCCGTGGCGCGGACTGGTGCAGGTCCGGGCGCACGGCGAGCCGCTGCCGGCCACCATCGACGGTCGTCCGGACGGCATCACGGTGGCCCTCGATGCACCTGCACATGGCATCGCCCCTGGCCAGGCCTTGGTCTGCTACGACGGGGACCGGGTCGTCGGCTCGGCCACCATCGCCTCGACCGGGCGCTGACCGATGGTCGGCTTCACCGGTGTCGGGTCGCTGCCCGGCACGGACTATCCCGCCGCCGTCCGGCTGGTGATGGACA
>JBDHZN010000112.1:0-11311 GCA_039811845.1 Micropruina sp.
CCGCGCTGCGCCTTGCCGGCGTTCAGGAAGGTCGGGGTGGCCGGCTGGAAACGTCCGGCCATGATCTCGTCGGTCAGGCTCTCGGCCATCCGGTGGTCGCCGGCGGCCAGGGTGAGCGCCACCATGCAGACCCGGTCCTCAAAACGCTCGAGGTAGCGCGAACCGTCGAACGTCTTCAGCGTGTACGAGGTGTAGTACTTGAACGCGCCCATGAAGGTGGGGAACCGGAACTTCACCGCATAGGCCCGCTTGAACAACGACTTGATGAATTCGAAGTCGTAGAGGTCGAGCACCTGCTGCTCGTAGTAGCCCTGCTCGACCAGGTAGTCGAGCTTCTCCTTCAGCGAGTGGAAGAACACCGTATTGGTGTTGACGTGCTGCAGGAAGTACTGGTGCGCAGCCTGACGATCGGCCTCGAACTGGATCCTGCCGTCCGCGTCGTACAGGTTCAGCAGAGCGTTCAGCGCGTGGTAGTCGACCTCGGACGAAACGGCCTCTAGGCCGGTGTCGGTGAGCACAGTGGTTGCCATAGTGAAATGAGTCCTTCGCGGACGGCCTCGACGTCGTCGGGCGTCCCCATGAGTTCGAACTGGTACAGGTGGGGCACCGCGCATTTGCGGGCGATGATGTGGCCGGCCAGGCAATACGCCGAGCCGAAGTTGGTGTTGCCGGCCGAGATGACGCCGAGCAGCTGGGCCCGGTTGCCCGGGTCGTTGAGGAAGTGGATGACCTGCTTCGGGACAGCCCCTTGGCCGTTGCCGCCGCCGTAGGTGGGGGTGATCAGGACGAACGGACGGTCGAGGCTCAGGTGTGGGTCGCTCGCCCGCAGTCCGATCCGCTCGGCTTCGAAGCCGAGTTTGGCGACGAAGCGGTGGGTGTTCTCCGAAATCGAGGAGAAGTACACGATGTGCACCATGTGGCTCTCCTCGCTGTGAGGGTGTTGGTCAGCTTGTCGCTGGCCCGGATTCGTCGGGAGCTTTCGTCGGCCGACCTTGTCGAGACCCGGAATGCGGTCTCGACAAGCTCAACCAGTGATGCTCGTCAGCCTAGCCAGTGGCCGCGGTCAGGCCGCCTGGACGCGGGCCGCGGTGGCCTTGATGCGGTCGGGGCGGAAGCCGGCCCAGTGCTCATCGTCGGCGAAGACGACGGGCGCCTGCTGGTAGCCGAGTTCCATCACCTGGGCAAGGGCCCGCTCGTCGGCGGACAGGTCGACCACGTCGTAGGAAAGACCGGCCCGATCGAGTGCACGGTAGGTGGCGGTGCACTGCACGCAGGAGGGCTTGCTGTAGACGGTGATCGTCATTGCTCCGGGTCCTTTCCCTGGGGACGGGGTTACACCGGTGTAGTTCCATCGGTGTCAGTCACGGACACTACACATATGGGCGCCGACTCGCAAGGACCACTAGATGTTGTGTCTCGTGTCGTCGAGCAGGTAGCTGGAGGCAGGCCGAAGTGCACCCGGTCCGATGTGGTTCAGCGAGCGTTTGTGCTTCTCAGTGCGGTGCTGAAGCTCACGGGCGGGTGGCGGCGAAGTGGGGAAGGATCGGCCGCGGGAGGGGCTAGGTCGAAGACGAAGCCTCCGCGGTATGTGTCACCGTCGGGCGCCCGAGGCGGCTCGACTGGTGGAAGTTGGTCACGCAACTCTCCTTCGCGAGTTGTGCTCGTCCGCCGGTGACGGCTTGCCCTGAGACCTGGTCGATCCCGAGCCAGGAGAGGCCGTGCCGGCGGTCTGTCTGCCGACCCGTGGGTCTTCGGGCCGGGCGCTGGCAGGTCTTCGGACTCCCGGGCTCGGATCGCTCGATCCACCTACTGTCCGTCGCTTCCCAGGCCGTGGCCCAGTGCTTGATGACGAAGGTCGTTCCCGAATACCGCTGCGGGGCAGTCCCGGATTCTCACCGGGTTCCCTCTTGCCTCTCCTCCGTCCGGAGACGGCGGAGAACCAGTCGCGGGCCCGACTCTACGACAGCCGGCGGGCTGCGCCCATCTTGTCGGCGTGTCGTGTCGCCGGGCCTGTGTGGCCCCGCGGTGGAGGCGCGGGGTGCGGTTCGAGTCGTCGCAGAAATGGCTCCCGCGGGTCGCGAATCTGGAACGAAGTGAACCCTCCCTTCGCCTCGGTAGCTTGTTATGCAAGCTATATGGTTATACCGTTAACCCATGTCTGAGGGGTCGGGTTCCTGGGGGTCGCAGCTGCGCAAAGGGGTACTCGAACTCGCGGTGCTAGGGCTGCTCGCCGGAGAGCCCCGGTACGGCTCGAGCCTGGTCGACGATCTGGCCGGACGTCCGGGCCTGGCGATCACCGCGGGAACCGTCTATCCGCTGCTGGCGCGACTGGCCAAGGCGGGGTCGGTGACCACGACCTGGCGGGAGTCGCCGGTGGGTCCGCCGCGCAAGTACTACGCGCTCACCGACAGCGGTCGTCGTCGGCTGGACGTGATGAGCCAGGAGTTCGACACCGTCGCCGCCGCGCTGGCCGGCATTCTGAAAGGGGAGTCATGATCGCCTCGATTGATGAATTACGACCGGACGCCAGGGCTGCGGCGCGGCAGTTCCTTGATGTCGCCGTCGCCGACGTCGAGCGTGGCTTGCGCGACGACGTCCGCGCCGAACTGACCGCCGACCTGTGCGAGCGGCTGGCGGCGACGGCCACGCCTGCCGATGTGGCCGGGATCGCGGACGGGCTGGCCCCCGAGGGTCGGTCCGGGCGTCGCCGGCCGGGTGATCGGTGGACCGAGGGTCTGCGTCTGCGCGGCTTGCTCACCCGCATTGCACAGACCTGGTGGCAGCCCGCCGATCAGCGGCTCTTCCTGCCGCGCGCCGTCGGTCTCGGCTGGGACGTCAACCTCGGCGCGGTGGCCGTCCGGCTGAACCTGATCGAACCGGACGCCGAGGCCGTCCCGTTCACCTCGACCCCGGATGCGACTTTTCCGTGCGGCTGTCGCACTGCCGGCGCTGCTGGCCGGAGCGACCGCCTTGCACTACCTGGTGCGCGGCCGGACGTTGCCGCAGCGGCTGCCTTCACATTGGGGGCTGGCGGGACGGCCGGATCGGTGGGTGCCCAAGGAGCGTGCCGCGGCCACCGATATCGCACTCACCGCAGGTGCGGTGGCGCTGGCCGCCTGGAGCGCGGGTAGCGATCGTCCCGGACCGATGCGTGCCGGGGCCACGGCAGCGGCGACCGCCGCGGCCACGCTCGGCGCCTGCATGACGGCGATCCGGCCGACCCGCGGCGGCGCCTGGGTGCCGGTGGCGCTACTCGGTGCGCTCGGCGCTGGGGTGGGTGGTGTTGCTCGGCCTGGCCCGAGCGGGTCGGCAGGCCGAGATCGATCGCGACCTCGGCGATCGCTGACGACAGGGTTCGCGGCTGATCAGGAATCGCTGGGAATGGCGAGGGTCGCGAACCGTTCCGGTCATCCGGCCAGGTAATTCCGCAGCACTACGGCCTGGTTGAGCCGCGGATCGCGGGCGCCGTAGAGCAGAGTGACCGGTGCGTGCTCGCGTCCGATCTCACGCAGCTCCTCCACGGCGGGGTTGGCGTCCAGTTCGGCGCGGTAGCGGGTGGTGAATTCATCGAGCCGATCAGGGTCGTGATTCCACCACTTCCGCAACTCGGCGGACGGCGCCACGTCCGGCAGCCACTGATCGAGTGCGGCGGCGTCCTTGGAGAGGCCGCGTGGCCAGAGTCGGTCGATCAGGACGCGGTATCCGTCGGCGGGTTCGGCGGCCTGGTAGACCCGCTTGATGCGGAAGATGTCCGCGGTGGCGTCGAGACTCATCGCCCCTCCTCGGGTGTGGCTGGAAGATCAATCACGATTCTACAAACACTTCGTGATAAAAGAGCGGAGGGATCAGGACCGATCCGCCAGGGCCAGCAGCCCTCCGGCTAGCACGCGGACGTCGCGGTAGCCGCGCGCCTCCAGGCTGGCGGCGGCGACTTCGGCTCGCTGGCCGCTACGGCAGATGACCAGGATCGGCTCCCCATCCGGGACGCCGTCCAACGCGCCCTCCAGGAGTTCCGGCAGGGGGATGTTCACCGAACCTGGCACCCGTTGCACGGCGAACTCATCGGGACCGCGGACATCCAGCAGGAACATCGCGCCGGCCCCGGGCAGGTCGAGCTCCATGGTGGCCCTCGAGGCCGGCCCGCAGGACGCCGGGGCAGCCGTGATCGGTTCGGAGGTTGCTGGGCGGCGGCTCGACCGGCGGACCTCCACCTGGTCCCAGCGCCCGTCCAGCGCGTCGATCACCAGGACGCGGCCCAGCAACGGGCGTCCGATGCCGGTGATGAGCTTGATCGCCTCCATCGCCATCACCGATCCGGCCTGCGCGCACAGTGCGCCGACGACGCCGGCCTCGGCGCACGACGGCACCGAACCTGCCGCTGGCGGCTCGGGGAACACGTCGCGCAACTGGACGCCGCGGCCGCCCGGCGCGCCGTCCCAGAAGACCGCGACCTGAGCGGCGAAACCCAGCACCGACCCCCACACCAGCGGCTTGCCGGCGGCTACGCAGGCGTCGTTGACCAGGTAGCGGGTGGGGAAGTTGTCGGCGCCGTCGATGACCAGGTCGTAGTCGGCCAGCAGGGCGGCCACGGTGTCCTCGGTCAGGCGCAGGTTGTGCCGGCGCACCGCGATGGTGGGGTTCAGCGCCGCAACCGTGTCCGCGGCCGAGTCGACCTTGGGACGTCCGACGCCGGCGTCGTGGTGGATGACCTGCCGGTGCAGATTGGACTTCTCGACACGGTCGAAGTCGACCACGCCGAGGGTGCCGACGCCGGCCGCGGCCAGGTAGAGCAGCACCGGTGAACCGAGCCCCCCGGCGCCGATCACGAGCACCCGGGCTGCTGCCAGTCGCCGCTGTCCGGTGACGCCCACCTCGCCGAGGATCAACTGCCGCGAGTAGCGCGCCAACCCGTCCGCATCGAGGTCACCCGAGGGTGGCAACAGCGGTGGCAGGGTCATGGAGCAACCCTAGGCGCCCGGATCTGCCTGCGCTGATCGTCCCGATCGTGGATCGGGTCGAATAACTGGGGACAACATGTGTTGATGTTGTATCCAAGACGCCTAGGATTGCAGTAGCCGTCGAAAGCTCCATGAGAGAGGAGAAGGCGATGCAGTCGAATATTGAGCGGGCGCCCGCCGCTACAGAGGTCGAGCGGCTGTCGCCCGCAGCCACCCAGGAGGTGGCCTACCCGATTCTGATGCGATGGTGGCGGCTCGGTGGGGTGGCCCTGGTGATCGTCTACGCACTGGCCCTGATGGGGATCCTCTCCGGCAACGGAATCCTCGGCGTGCCGTACATCCTGTGCGGATTCATCGCGGCCGGGGGCGCGCTGGGTGGCATGGTGCTAGCGCTGTGGCGCGGCTTCATCGAGGGAAACCAGATCCGGGCTCCTCGGAACACGTCCGAGGGCAGGCGTTGAGGCGCCAGTCTCGGAGCGGCCGGATTGGGTAGTGTGCTCACCGATCTGACCTGCACCGTCTCGTGGGAGAAGCTCCGTGGCCAATATTGAGTCCGCGCTGTCGAGCGCGAGTGCCGCCGAGCGGGTGTACCGGGCGCTCCGAGACGCCATCGTCGAGGGCAGATACCCAGCCGGCACGATGCTCGGAGAGGCTGCGCTGGCGTCCGATCTCGAAGTGAGCCGGACGCCGGTCCGAGCCGCTCTGGTCCGGCTGCAAGGCGAGGGCTGGATCGTGGTCTACCCCAAGCGTGGAGCGCTGGTGCAGGGCATCTCCGACCATGCGCGGACGGATCTCGCCGACGCGCGCCTGGCGCTGGAGTCGACCGCGATCGGGCGGGCTCCCCAAGACGTCCTCGATCGGCTGGTGACCGAACTGGACCGTTCGGTGGTGCTGCAGCGGGAAGCGCTCACCGCCGGCGACATCCGTCGCTACATCGACCTGACCATCGCCTTCCACCGGCACTTCATCGAAGCCGGGAACAATCACGTCCTCCTTGAGTTGAATGATCGTCTCGCCGACCGCCAGCGGTCCATCCTGTTCGCCGCGGGCGACCGTCTCTATGCCGAGCGGGAGAAGCTGCTCGCCGAACACCAGGAGTTGGTGGCCCTGCTGCGGGCCGGCGACATCGCGGGGTTCATCGGGGTGCTGCGGGAGCACATCGCGCACACCTATGCCTCGCCCGTCCGGCCGGTGGTGTTCTCCCGTCCGGTCGCCGCCGCCGCTGCCCTCGGCTGACCGGCCGATCGGCTGACCCGGACGCGACTCGCGCCAACGTCGCCTTACGAGAGTCTGACGGGTATGCCTGCGCACTCAACTCATGCCCGCGAGCCGGTAGAGCACCAGACTGCCCGCCACCGCGACGTTCAGGCTGGAACCGACGCCGCACATGGGGATCTCGACGCATTGGTCGGCGAGTTCCACGAGCTCGGCCGGGACGCCGTTGTGTTCGTGCCCGAGCAGGACCACGGTCGGCTGCCGAGCCGGCTGCAACCGTGGCAGTGCGATGGCGCCCTCGGCCAGCTCGATGGCTACCACCTGCCAGCCCTGCTCGCGCATCCCTCGACCCAGGCGCGTTTCTCGCCCCGGACGCGGTGGACGCACGGCTGATGCCGTCCGAGGGTGTTTCCGGTTGCGAGCGCAGTCCGGTAATGCGCAGTGTCGGGAATCGCCAAGCAGGCGCCGACCGCGTCACAGGTGCGCTGCAGCGTGCCGAGGTTGGCCTGATAGGCCACCCAGAGCGGGGCGACGATCAGCTGGCCCCAGCACCCGTGCTGGGAACGTCGGCGCTGCCGGCGGATGTCGGACGGCGTTGAGGCCCGCCGGGTCATCGCTGCGTGGTGGGTCCGATCGGTCGGGGTGTGCAATCGCTCATGTGTGGACGCCATTCAGCGGCGGCGCCGGTCCATCGACGGGAAAGTGAGGATGCCCATCGTACGGCCGATCAGGGCGATGGCCAGCGCTGGAGGTGACTGCTTCGCCTCGGCGGTTACCTACTCAGCCACCAGACAAAGCCTGGGCTTCCCACCCCCGCGGGCTGTTTCTCGGCGAACCTCGTCAGCGACTTCCTCAGTTGAGCCAGCCCCGGCCGAGTCCGGGGGAACCGCGCCTGGTGGCAGAAGATCACTCCTGAGTGATCAGCCACGGCTTCTATCGCGATAGCGAAGGTGTTGACGTCTTCGGTGACGACGATGCGCTCTTCGCTCGTCGCGGTTCGCAGCACGGTTGTGTCGGAGGCCCCTCGTAGATCCTCGCGCAGGATGACCGCCTGGGCATCGACGCCGACTTCGCACAACTCGTCCGCGAGCCAGCCGGGGTAGTGCTCGTCGAGGAGCAGTTTGAGCCTGGGGTCAGGCACTGGCAAGTGCCTGACGCCGCTCCCATGCCGCGACGGCCTCGTCCTGGGCGACGCGGTGCCGATCAAGCACACCGTCGATCTCGTCGCGAAAGTCCGCCCAGTACGTCAGCGCAGCCTCAACCATGGAGACCGGTATGCCGACAGCGTCGGCGATAGTTGCGGCGCTGCGTTGTGTCGGATCATGGGCCAGCCAGGATTCGGCCACGGTCCAGACCTGGGGCCCATCGACCAGCGCCGCCCGCCGCTCGCCGGTCTCGATTCCGACGAACCGAACGCGCGGGTGATCCTGCATGCGCAACCACTCGTCGACGGCGGTGTTGATGACGCTGGACTTGGTTTGACCCGTCCTGCGGACGAAGCGGGTCAGGGAGTCCTGCGTCGGTTCTGCAAACCGAATGTTCGTTGGTGCTACCACACACTACAGTGTAGTGCTCCAGTGGCGCGCCTAGTTGAGGATTTCGCCTCGTTCGTCTGGCGCCTTCGAGATCAGCCGGTCGCGCCAGACCTGCAGGGCCTCGGGTGTGAGCCTCGTCCAGTCGGTGACCTCGCGCACCACACGGAGCGGCTCGGCTGTCCGGAAGGACCGCGTCGGATTGCCGGGAAACTTCTTGTCGGTGACGTTCGGGTCGTTCTCGAAGGCACCGGTCGGCGTGACCTCATAGACATGGGGAACGCCGCTGCCGCCGAGCAGTTCGACAGCGAGTTCAGCCGCCAAGCCGGCTCCGTCGCGAAGCGCAGTGAAGTACACATGGTTCATGACCACGTCCGGCCGATAGTTCGAGCGGAAGCCGGGGGTGAGCAGGTCACCGGCCCGCAGAGTTGCCGCGGTGCCGTGGAAGAACGGGCCGTCGTCGAGGACATCGGGTTCGAAAAGTCGTTCCAGATGCTTGTCAATTGCCGCGCGGGCCGCGTGCGGTTCGATGACGTTGAGCTCGAGAAGTGGGGCGAGGCCGGTCAGGGCGAGGACGAGGTTCGTTTCGATGATCGGATCGCAGTCTGGACGGATCTGCCCGCTACTCATCGCCTGCCGGATGAGAAGTTCGACCAGCGCGCGCCCGTCGCGGAGTCCGACGCCAACCTGCTCTCGCAGCGAGGGGTCGTGCATGGCTTCGAAGACGTAAGCCGCGTTCATGCGACTGGTGGCACGAGAGTCGGGTTGCAGGGGCAACAACTCGGTGATCGCCAGTCGCAGCACGTCGCGAGGATGTGGCGGGTGACCGAGCGACTTCAGACCTCGTTCGACTCGATGGGATGTCTGCTCCGAGGCGAACTCCATCGCGAACGCCAACATCTCGGCTCGTGACGAGAAGTAGTGCTGGAGCTGTCCCAGTGAGACTCCCGCCTCGCGGGCGACTTCGCGCATGGTCGCCTTCGGCCAGCCCTGCTGGTCAACGACCCGCCACAGCGCGTGAGCGATCGATTCGCGTCGCTCATGATGATCCACCTGCTTCGGCACCTGGGCTCCTCCGTTTCCAATACGCATGACATAATACAGATGACTTGAGAAGTGTTGTGAATTAAAGTGCCGATGGCTGAACACGAGTTGCCGCTCAGGTTCTACAACCCGTCCGCCTTCGCGTTCGACGCGGACGTGGTGATCGCGCTGCTCGCCGACAGGCAGATCAGGAACGCCATCGAACGGGGCGAGTTCGACAACCTGCCTGGAGCAGGAAAGCCGCTCGACCTGCCGGACGATCACGACGCCGACTGGTGGCTCAAGAACCTCATGAAACGTGAGGGGCTCGTGATGCTGCCGCCGTCCGTCCAGCTCCGCAAGGACGACGCCGTGCTGGACGCGCAACTCGATCGGCTCTCGGATGAGGCGGCGGTGCGCCGCGAGGTCGAGGAGTTCAACGAGCGAGTGATCTGGGCCCGCTACCAACTTCCGGCCGGGCCACCCCTGATCACCATGCCGCGCGATATCGAGGCCACCGTGGCCGCGTGGGCCGATCGCAGAGCGGCCCGAGCCGAGGAGTCTCGTCGCAAGACGGCCGATGATGCTCGGGCGTGCGAGGAAGCGAGGATGAACGGCCGCAAACACCGAAGGCCCTTCTGCAAGCACAGACGGTCATGATCGTGACGTCTCACCAACGATCAGGTGCCGGACAAGCGACAAGACTTATCTTTCCGTCTTGGTCGGCTCCGACATGGACGACGTGTCGATCTGTTGGATGTCGGTGCTGGCCACCAAGATAGCGCTGTGATCAGGCCCCTCATCGCTGTCGCCGCCACGGGCGCGCAGGCCCTCGAAGCCGGCCTTTTGGTCGGCCGAAACGGCGGCAACGCCGTGGACGCCGCACTCGCCGCCGCCCTGGTGGCCATGGCCACCGAGCCGGGCATGGTCAGCTTGGGCGGGGGTTGCTACGTCGCGGTCTGGCCGGCCGGCGGTGATCCTGAAGTGATCGACGGCAATGTCGAAATGCCTGGTCGGGAGGGTGACCCGGGACGCCGCGGTCACGGCTTGCGGCGGGTGGTCACCTCCTATGGCGGCGGGCTGACCATGTATGCCGGCCACGGCTCAGTGGCGACCCCCGGCATCGTGCCCGCCTTCGGCATGGCGCACACTCGCTTCGCCCGGTTGCCCTGGGCGGACCTCGTCGCACCCGCCGCCGGTGCCGCTCGTCAGTACCCGATCGGGGCGGCGGCGGCCCGCTACCTTGCCTACACAGCGGACAGCCTGTTCGCCACCGATGCCGAGGCTCATGCGCTGGTCACCAGGCCTGATGGCAGCCTGCTCGGCCCGGGAGAGTTGACCAGCAATCCGCAGCTGGCTGCGGTGCTTGATCAGCTTGCCGTCGAGGGTCCGGAGTTGTTCACCATCGGTGCGGTGGGGCAGGCGCTGGCTTCGGAAATGGCTGACCGGGACGGGCTGATCACCGCGTCCGACCTCGCCCGCTACCGTCCGGTGAGCCGCCCGGCGCACGTTTCGAAGGTGGGCCGCTGGCGGATCGGCATGAATCCGCCGCCGGCGGTGGGCGGCCCGATGTTGGCTGTCATGCTGGGTGAGCTGGCCCGGATCGGCGACTGGACCTGGCGCGACGCCATCGAGATTCAGCGGGCGGTGTTGTCGTATCGGCTCACCACTCATGACCTGTCACGCGACCTCGAGGCGGACGGCATCCGCCTGCTGGATTCGGTCGGGCGTTATGGACTTTCCGCGCTGCGCGGGTCGTCCTCCACCGCGCACATCTCCGCGGTCGACGCCGACGGCAACGCCTGCGCCGTCACCATGAGCAGCGGATACTGCGCCGGGCTCTGCATTCCCGGCACCGGCGTGCTGCTGAACAATGCATTGGGCGAGGTGGAACTCAACCGGCTCGGGCTCCACGCGACGCCGCCGGGGACGCGGTTGGCGTCCAACATGGCGCCCACCGTGGGTCGCAGTGGCGATGGCCAGGTGATGGCCATCGGGTCACCCGGTGCGGACCGAATCACCACCGCCCTGATGCTCGTGCTGGGCCAAAGTTGCCTGCACGGCAAGGAACTTGCCGAAGCCATCGCCAACCCCCGGCTGCACGTGCGGCACGCCGACCACGGACTGGTGGTCGAGCATGAACCCGACGCGGGAATCGCGGCAGCCATCACCGAACTCGGCCTTGATGGTCACGAATACGGTGAGCCGCACATGTACTTCGGTGGGGTAGGTGCCGCCCTGCGCCACCAGGACGGCACCCTGCAGGCGGCCGGCGACAGCCGTCGCGAGGCGCACGTCGGCGTCGCGTGAGCCCGGCATCTCCGTTCGGATCAGGCGGAAGTTCTCCACCACCCCGTCCAGTCGGAGGTCGTGACCCGGCGACGTCCAGCGCCGGGCGTCACGATCCCTTCGAACTAGAGTTCGCGGCTTGGTTGCCGAGCAAGAGAGTCGTCCGCACTGTGGCTGCTGTTGTTGTCGATCAGGGATTCCTCGTTCATCGACATAGGCCGACATAAGACGAGAAAGCCCTAGCCGACTGCTGTCTGACTAGGGTTTCTTCTGTGTCCGAGAGAGGACTTGAAC
>JBDHZN010000113.1:0-11275 GCA_039811845.1 Micropruina sp.
ACCCGCTCCACCCGGCCCTGGAACCAGGTGTAGGCCACCACCAGCAGCCAGTAGGCCAAGCCGACGACCAGGTAGGTCTGGAAGTAGTACCCGGTGGCGGACGCCTCCAGCTTGGCCTCGGCGAACATGTCCACCAGGCCGAGAACGAAGACCACCGAGGTCTCCTTGAGCAGCGAGATGAAGATGTTGCCGGTAGCCGGGACGGCGTTGTGGATCGCCTGCGGCAGGATCACCCGCCGGTACACCTCGGTCGCGGTCAGCCCGGACGCGATGCCGGCCTCGTACTGCCCGCGATCGACCGACGCCAGCGAGGCCCGGAAGATCTCGGCCAGATAGGACGCCTCTTTCAGGCTGAAGCCGATGATGGCCGCACCCATCGCGTCCAGGTTGGACATCGAAGGAATCAGCTGCGGCAGACCGAAATAGATCAGGAACAGCTGCACCACGGTCGGGATGCCGCGGAAGAACGAGATGTAGGCGATCGCGACCTGGTTCAGCACCGGCACCTTGAGGAACCGGATCACCGCCAGCGCCATGCCGAGCACCAGCGCGATCGCCATCGACACCAGCGCGAGCAGCAGGGTGATCGGCAGCGACACCGCCAGTCGAGGCAGGAGCGCTACGAATGCGTCGAAGTTGAACATCAACTCTTCTTCGCGGTGACGTCGGTGCCGTAGTACTTCTCGGACAGCGCCTTCAGCCGGCCGTCGCTGCGCATCTTCTCGAACACTTCGGACAACTTGGTACGCAGGTCGCCGGTGGTGGTGTTCCGGGTGAACGGCAGAGCGATCTCGTCGTAGCCGACCGGATCGCCGATGTAGTTGAACAGGGTCTTGCCCTCACGCTTCTCCTCGGCATGCAGAATGCCGTCGGAGTTGATGTAGGCGTCGACCTGGCCCTTGATCATGTCCTCCATCGCGGCGTCGCGGGTCTCGTAGGGGCGGGTCTTCAGGGCCACGTTGTGCTCCTTGCCCCAGTCCTCGATGCGGCGCAGGTTGTCGGAGCCGAGGACGCCGGAGACGGTCTTGCCGCCGAGATCCTCCAGGCGCTTGATCGTGGTGTTCTCGACCTTGGTGACCACCTGGGCGCCCAGGTAGGCATAGGTGGCGGTGAAGTCGAATTTGTCCTTGCGGGCCGCGGTCACCGCCACGTTGTTGGCCACGGTGTCGAGCCGGCCGGCCTCGAGCTGGCCCATGATCCCGCTGAACTCGGCGGTGGTCCACTGCACGGTGTAGCCGAGATCCTTGGCTGCGGTCTCCAGCAGTTCGACGTCGTAGCCGACCAGCTTGTCGCCCTCGCGGAAACCGTTCGGGTAGGACTGGCCGGTGGAGCCGGCCCGGATGACCTTCTCGCCCGAGCCGCTGGGGCCGCTGGAGCAGGCCGACAGCAGCATGCCGCCGAAGGCGGCCGCGGAGCCGAGGATCAGGGTGCGGCGGGAGGTGTTCATCGGTGGCCTTCCGGTGTGGTGCGGGAGCGTCGAGTCGGTATGTCCGGCCCGGGCAGGAATAGTCATACCATATGCATAGGTGTTGGCGAGGGGACCATCTCAACCCGCATATCCCAACACACCGGCCGTCCCGGCGAACGCCCGGATCTCGGCATATCCCAGCACCGGTCATCCCGGCGAAAGCCGGGATTTCGGCATATCCCAACACCGGTCATCCCGGCGAACGCCGGGATCTCGGCGCCGAATGGAGTGGCGTTTCCTCAGGCGGACGGCTCGAACAGCCGGGCGACGACCTCGGCGCTCAGGCCCAGCCGGGTGCCCCGGGCCCGGACGGCATCCGGGTTGAGCACCCGGATGAAGTACCGGGTGATGTGTCCGAGCCCCAGGTCGCGATCCTCGAACGGACGCCAGCCGAGCCGGGCGTAGTGGGCCACCAGGAAGGCATGCTCGCGGGCGGTACCGAGGCTGACCGCGGGGGCTTTGAGCGCGGCGCCGAGATGATCCACGACCGCGTCGGTGATCAACCGGCCCAGCCCGCGGCCCTGCTGCTCGGGGTGGCTGGTGATCCAGGACAGATGCGGGAACGCGAACGGCGCCGGGTTCGGGCTCCACGGCATTCGGGCCGAACAGCTGGCCAGCAGCCGTCCGCCGTCGTCCAGGACGAACGACAGGTTGCCGGCGAGGTGCGCCAGCACGGTGTCCAGGTCGGCATCGGCCGCGACGAACCAGCGCCGTGATTCGGGGTCGGCGCGGAACGAGGCCCGGATCAGGTCGCGGTAGGCCTTGGCGTCGGAGACCCGGGTCGGCCGGACGACGCCCAGCACGGCGCCGTCCGCGGCGAGCAGTGGACGGCCGTCCGGGCCGATCTCGGCGTCGGGAGTGTTCACCCCAACGCCTTCGCGGCCCGGGCCAGCACCCGGTCGACCGCTGCCGGGGCGTCGCCGAGATAGTTGAGCGGGTCGAGCCAGCCGTCGATGGTGGCCCGGTCGAAGCTCGCACTCACCCGGGGGTCGTCGGCCAGCACGTCGGCCAACGGACGGCCGGTGTCGATGGCGGCCATCGACGCCTCGTAGACGATCTGGTGCGCGGTCTGCTTGCCGAGCCGTCCGCCCAGCTCGAACATGGCCCGCTCGGAGAGGATCAGCCCGCCCTGCAGGTGCAGGTTGCGCAGCATGGCGGCCTCGTGCACGACCAGGCCGTCGAGCACCCGGTGCAGGGTGGCCAGCTGACCGGCCAGATAGATGTGCAGCTCGGGCAGCGCGATCCACTCGGCGCGCCAGCTGATCGCGTCCCGCTCATGGACGGTCGCCATGCCGTCCAGGGCGAGCGCGGCGGCGTGCTTGACCGCTGCGGTGAGCGCCGCGGCACCCTCCAACAGGGCCGGGTTGCGCTTGTGCGGCATCGTGGTCGAGCCGATCTTGCCCATCGCGAACGGCTCGTCGACCTCGGCGATCTCGGTGTGCATCAGCGTGGACAGCTCGGTGGCGATCTTGCCCAGGCTGGCCGAGATCAACGCCAGCAGCTGCGCGTATTCGGCGATCCGGTCGCGGGAGGACTGCCACGAGATGGTCGGTGCGGCAAGGTCGAGCAGGGCGAGGGTGGCCTCTTCGACCGCACGGCCCCGGGTGCCCAGCGAGGCGGCGGTGCCGACCGCGCCGTTGATGTTGCCGGTCAGCACCCGGTCGGCGACATCGTCGAGACGATCCAGGTGCCGCAGCAGCTCGTCGAGCCAGACGGCAACCTTGAACCCGAAAGTGGTGGGCAGGGCCTGGACGTAGTGCGTGCGCGCCGCCATCGGAGTGTCCCGGTGACGCTCAGCCAGCGCCCTCAGGTCGCCGGCGACCGCGCGCAGATCGCGGCGCAGGATCGCCAGGCCGTCGCGGATCTGCAGCACCGCGCCGGTGTCGACGACGTCCTGTGTGGTGACGCCGAAGTGCACCCATTCGCCGGCCTCGCCGGCGGCGTGCTGCAGGGCGGCGACGGTGGCATTCAGGCTGTGCATCGCTTTGGCGCCCGCCTCGGCCAGCGCGGCCAGGTCGAACTCGTCGGTGGACGCGGCGGCGATGGCGTCGGCGGCGTCGGCGGGAATGATGCCCAGGTCACCTTCGGCCCTGGCCAGCGCTCCCTCGACGGCGAGCTGGGCCCGCAGCCGGGCCTCCTCACTCCAGACCGCGCGCATCTCCGGGGTGCCGAAGCTGTTGCCGATGGTCAACATGTCGATCACGTGCGAGGCCACGGGGCGACTCCTGTTCGGTTGCGGTAAGCGGTGACAACCCTAGTGGTGCGGCTCGCGGACGGGCGAGCACGCCCACGGTGATCAACGCCAGCAGCGTCCAGCTGTCTTGGATCAGCTTGCCGATCAGATCGTGGCTGTACTCGACGGTTCCCCCGGCTGGGTACCACCAGGTCAGGCGTCCCATCAGCAACAGGCTCCAGGCCCAGGCGAGTTCTCGGCGGGCGTGAACTGTGCACCACAACAGCAGCGGCAACACCCAGATCCAGTGGTGGATCCAGGAGATGGGGGAGATGAGCAGGCCGGCCAGACCGGTCACGGACAGCGCCAGCACCTGATCGGGCGTCCGACGCAGAACGGTCACCGCGGCCAGTAGCACGATGAGTGACAACGCGGCGGTGAGCATAGGAGAGCCCCCAGGGCCGAACGCCCGCGCGACCGCCCCGGTCAGCGACTGGTTGGTGGCGTAGGCGATGCCGATCCGGTGCGGCGCGGCGAGGAACAGACCCGTCCAGTAACCGGTCGATGCCGCTGGCGCGATCAGCCAGCCGGCGGCGATCGTCGCAGCGAACCCGATCAGCACCTGGACGATGCCGCGCAGGTCGCGGCGCACGAGCAGTGGCAGCAGGAACACCAGCGGGGTTAGTTTCAGGCCGGCGGCGATCCCGATCAGCCAGCGCCGGCGGCCGAGGAATCCTTCGGTGACCAGCCAGGCCAGCACCAGATTGAGCTGCCCGTAGCCGAGGGTGGACGCCACCGGCTCGGTCACCAGCGCCAAAGCCAGCAGCGCCGGGACCAGGTCGGGCCGGGCGGGCAGCAGACGTCGCAGCACCAACTGCAGGGTGCGGAGGAGGGCCGCGACCGAGCCGAGGGCGACCAGGACCGCGGCCACCGGGAACGGCACCACCACCAGCGGCAGGTAGACCACCGCGGCGAATGGCGGGTACAGCCAGGGCAGTTGGCCGTCCGGGGTCAGGTTCGGGTCGCCTCCGGCGGCCAGCTCGGACGCCGCCCGCAAATACACTGCGAGATCGATGGAACCGGCGCAAGCCGCGACCGTGCACGCGGCGAGGGCGACGCCGACCAGTAGCCATCTGGCGGCAGGACGGGGGAGCTGGCGGGACAGCAATGACCACATGCGCCGAGCGTCGCGCCCGCGTCCTCGGCCTCGCGTCGGGGGCAGCCACCGAATCGGGGTGGGGATAACCCCCGGTCAGGGCACCTGGCGCGCCTCGACGTTCAGCCGCCGATCGATGCCGCCGATCGTCGCGCCGGGCCGTTGGGTGATCACCACCCGGAGGTCTGGGTCGGCGGTGCGGACGGTGAGCCAGATGGTGCACCGGCTCAACGGGGTGGGAGTGCGGCAGCGGGCCGTCACCAGGCCCGACTCGGTGATCACGTCGGGCCCGCCGAACGTTGAACGGGACCACCACTGAAGGTCGGCGACCACGCCGTCGCCTGGCCGTCCCCGCTCAACGCTGACCTGGACGCCGGCTGCGGCGTCCACCTCGACGGTGGTCGGTTTCGACCAGTCGACGGAGTCGGAGCGGTTCTCGACCAGCAGCTCGCGGAACCAGAAGGCGCCGCCGCCCAGCACCATGGCCGTGGCCACGACGGCGGCCAGCCACATCGTCAGGCGCCGCATCAGCGTCCCTCGCCCAGGTAGGCCAGGACGGCCTGCACTCGCCGGTGCCGACCGTCGGCGCCGGCCAGGTCGAGCTTGGCGAAGATGCTTGTCACATGCTTCTCCACCGCCCCCTCGCCAATCACCAGTTGGGCTGCGATTCCGGCGTTGGAGCGACCTTCCGCCATGCCAGCGAGAACCTCGCGCTCACGCGGGGTGAGCCGGGAGAGGGCCCCGGCGTGACGGCTGCGGCTGACCAGCTGGCTGACCACGTCCGGATCTAACGCGGTGCCGCCGCAGGCAACCCGGGTGAGCGCGTCGGAGAACTCGGCCAGGTCGGCCACCTTGTCCTTCAGCAGGTAGCCGAGTCCGCGCGCGCCGGCGGCGAGCACCTCGGAGGCGTAACGCTCTTCCACGTACTGGCTGAGGATCAGCACACCCAGTTCCGGCCGCCGCCGGCGTAGCCACAGGGCCGCTCGGAGACCCTCATCGGTGAAGGTCGGCGGCATCCGGACGTCGACGATGGCCACGTCCAGGTCGGGCGTCGCCTCGACCACCCGCAGCAGTTGCTCAGCGTCCGGGACCGCGGCGACCACCTCGATGCCACGTTCGGTGAGCGCGCCGGTCAACACCTCACGAAGCAGCCCCGAATCCTCGGCCAGGATCACCCGCATGGCACCTCCACGGTGACCACAGTCGGGCCGCCCGGTGGACTGGACAGGAACAGCCGACCGTCCACGCCGGCGAGCCGGTGGGCGATGCCGCTCAGGCCGGTACCGCCGGTGACCTCCGCGCCACCGGGCCCGGCGTCGATGACCGTTGCCCGGATCAGGGTGCGGTCACGGACCAGGTCGACGGACGCCCCGGCCGCATGCTTGGCGACGTTGGTGAGCAGCTCGGCCACCGCGAAGTAGAACATGGCCTCGATCGCCGGATCGGGCCGGTGGTCGATCCGGCTCTCGATGGTGACTGGCATCGGCAGCCGGGCAGCGACCGCCGAGAGTGCGGCGTCCAGGCCGCGGGCCTCCAGGATCGGTGGTCGAAGGCCTCGGGTCAGGGTGCGTAGCTCGTCGATGGTGCCGCTGGTCTCGACCCGAGCTCGGCGGACCAGGGCCAGCGTTCCGGTGTCCGGCTCGGACGCCAGCCGAGTCTCGGCCTGGCCGAGCAGGATCGACAGGGCGATCAGCCGTTGCTGGGCGCCGTCGTGCAGGTCGCGCTCCAGGCGGGTTCGTTCGGCGTCGGCGGCGGTCACGGTGAGGGCTCGGGCCTCGACCAGCTCACCCACGCGGCGGGCCAGCGTCGCCGACTCGGGGCTGCCGAGAAGCGCCTGGGTGACCCAGCCGTCCAGCCAGGACAGGCCGCGCACCAGTGCGGGAGCGACCACAGTGAGCAGGATCACGGCCGTGACCGGATTGGCCAGCAGCATCATCGCGCCGCTCAGGTAGAGCACGGCGAGTGGCTGGTAGGAGAACGCCACCGCCGCGAGCTGCGCGACGAGCAGCAGGGACGGCAGCGTGATCACGAGGCTCAGCACGACCAGATCGAATGCCGCGAGGGTGAACCGGACGACGACGTAGCCGGCCGCACGCCGAAAGCCCGGGTCACGCAGCGTCTCCCGGGCCCGCTCGATCGGCGGCCGCGTCCGAGCCGGCAGGGTCAGGGTCAGTGCGGGTGCGCGGTCGTGCAGCACGGTGAATCGCTCCCGCTCCAGGGTGATCAGCCCGGCGAAGACCTGGACCAGCACCAGGAACGGCCATGAAGTGAACACCGTCAACGGAATCGTCACCGCCGCCGCAACCAGCACCACGCCCAGCAGCGGAGCCAGCACGATCCCCAGTGACAGATGACCGAGCTGACGCCACGGGAACGGGCGGAGCAGGCGGTGCACGGGCTCAGCCTGCCATGGCATGCCGCTGGTTCGGCGGAGGCCGTCAGACGGCTCCGGGATCAGGGTGAGCGATCACCTGGATTCGGTGCCCCAGGGGATCAGTCCTCGGACGCCGAGGTGCGGCGCGGGGTGACCGGCCAGTCGTCGGGGTAGAGGTGGGCGAGTTCCTCGTGCTGCTTGCTGAGTAGGCGACGGGCCCGGGTGGACAGCCGGTCACCGAACACGGTGCCGCCCAGATGGTCGGTCTCGTGTTGCAGGCAGCGGGCCAGCAGGCCGGTGCCTTCGATTCGGACGGGGTTGCCGTCGGCGTCCTGGCCGGTGCAGACCGCGGTGTCCGGACGGGCCAACACCTGATAGGCGCCCGGGTAGGACAGGCAGCCCTCCTCGGCAGACTCCAGCGTCCGGCCGCGGGCATCGGGAACCGTCACCTCCGGGTTGCAGACCACGCCACGATGAATGACGTCGTCGGCGTCAGGGCATTCGAAGACGAAGATGGCCAGGTCGATGCCCACCTGGGTGGCGGCCAGGCCGACCCCGTGCGCGGCCCGCATGGTGGCGAACATGTCCCTGGCCAGGCTGCGCAACTCGTCGTCGAACACCTCGACCGGCCGGGTCTGGTTGTGCATCACCGGCGTGCCCCATCGGGTGATCGGTAGCACTGTGCCACCACTGGTCAGATCGTCGCTCATAGCCGCCCTTCTCTCGGCCGACACGGTACTAGGGAAGTGCGATTCTCGTCGGTCGAGCTTGTCGAGACCCGCCGTCGGGACCGGCAGCCGTAGGCTCGCCGGCATGGGCGCGGACCTGATCGAGGCGTGGGTGCGCCACCTGAGCGCCGAACGCAATATGTCGGCCAACACGGTGCGCGCCTATGCCGGTGACCTGGCGCACCTGCTCGACTATCTCGACCGCACCGGGTCGGGGGAGTTTGTCGACGTCGATCTGCGGACGCTGCGCCGATGGCTTGCCGGTATGCATGCCGCGGGTGCGGAACGAGCCACCATGCAACGTCGGGCGGCCGCCGCCCGGGTGTTCTTCGCTTGGGCGCATTCCACCGGACGCCTGGCCGCCGACCCTGCCACCGGGCTGCGGTCGCCGCGGGTGGATCGGCGGCTGCCCGCCACCGTCGAGGTCGACCAGGCCCGGCAGATGCTGGAGCAGCTCGCCGCACGCGCGGCGGCCGAGACCGACCCGGTGCTGCATGCCCGTGCCCTGCGGGACGTGGCGATCGTCGAGGTGTTGTACGCCGGCGGAGTCCGGGTGGGTGAGTTGTGCGGCCTGGACGACTCGTCGGTGGACGCCGATCGTCAGGTACTGCGGGTGCACGGCAAGGGCGACAAGGATCGCACGGTGCCGATCGGCGATCCGGCGCTTCGAGCCTTGGGCGCCTGGCGCTCGACGCGTGCGCTGATCGCTTCGCCGCAGGCGGGCGAGGCGTTGTTCGTCGGCGACCGGGGTGCCCGGATCGATCCCCGGGTGGTGCGACGGCTGGTGCACCGGGCACTGGCTGGTGTGCCCGACGCGCCCAACCTGGGCCCGCACGGCCTGCGTCATGCGATGGCCACCCATCTGTTGGAGGGCGGCGCCGACCTGCGCAGCGTGCAGGAGATCCTCGGCCACGCCTCGCTGGCCACCACCCAGATCTACACCCATGTCAGTGCGGAGCGGCTGCGGACCGCCTATCAGCAAGCGCACCCTCGGGCCTGAGCCGGTGCCGGTTTCGACGAACTCGACCACCAAAGGTCGTTGTGTCGGGTACGCCCGGAACTCATCCCCCGATCGTGCCGGGTGCGGCGACATAGGGCTGGAAGAACGGGTTCGCCGGGACGCCCTCGAGCGTCATCACCAGGGCGGGAACCGCCATGCCGTCGATCTGCTCGCGGATGATGTCGGCGTGACCCGCATGCCGGGCCATCTCTTCGATCTGGTGCATCAGGTAGTAGCGGGTCAGGATCGGGCGGGCGTCGTGGATGCCTTGCCAGGGTGCCGGCGGGGCAACTGACTCGCCGCTCGGGTCACTACTCGCGATCGCGGTCAAGTAGGCGCTGCGGGCCGCGTCGAAGGCCGCCAGTACGTCGGCCATCGTCTCGTCGTCGGTGACTGTGAATCCGGATTGATAGCGCAGGTAGTCGTCCTGGCTGAGCGGAGCGGTGCTCATCCCTTCGGCCAGGTTGCGGGTGGCGCCCTCCATGCCCTGGGTGACGTGCTTGATCAACCCGCCCACCGAGAGCGTGCTGCGGCAGGGTGTCTGCCGGGCTTGCTCTTCGGTGAGGCCGTGGACGGCAGCCCTGATCGCGGTCAGCTGCTGATCGACGTAGTTGGCCAGGCTGGTGACTTCGTCGTGGCGTTGCGGTTGGTACATGTCTCCACCTCGCTGCGAATCGATTGATGCCCCCAGTCTGGACCCCGCCACCGACACTTGTGACGGTCGGATCACAGCAGCCGGGCCGGGTCGACGAGGCGTCCGTTGATCTTGGTGGTCAGGTGCAGGTGGCAACCGGTCGACCAGCCGGTACTGCCGACCAGACCGACCACCTGGCCACGCTTCACCTTCTGCCCCTTCCGGACCTGGTAGCGCTTCAGCGCATGCAGGTAGTGGGTGGTGAGCCCGTCGGCATGGGCGATCACCAGGCGATGCCCACCGGACGAGTCGTAGGAGACCGACTGCACCACGCCGTCCGCCGCCGCCCGGATGGGAGTACCGCAGGAGGCACGCAGGTCGACCCCGGCATGCAGCCGCCACTCGTGGAAGATCGGGTGGAAGCGGCGTCCGAACGGGGACGAGATCCGGCCACCGACCGGGTTCAGCAGCAGACCAGACCCGGACGCCGGAACCTCACCGGAGGTCAGCGCCGCCGCGCGCTCGGCGGCGAGCTTCTTGGCCTGGGCGACAGCGGACGCCGGCAGCAACCGGACCTCGGAGCCGCCGAGCGGGTCGAGATACTCTTCGCCGCGCTTCAACCCGAAGTGCAGACAGCCGGCTGAGCAATGCCCGGCCTCGACCGTTCCGATCACCTCACCGGCCGCCACCTGATCGCCGACCCGCACGCTCGCCCGGACCGGCTCATAGGTCGTCCGCAGCTCGCCGTGCACGATCGTCACCACGCCGCGCCCGGCGATCACCTGCGCCACACTGACTCGCCCTGCAGCCGCCGCGTGCACGCTGCTGCCGACCGGGGCGGCCAGGTCGACGCCGCGATGGCCGGGCAGCCAGTCCTGCGCCGGTGGGTCGAAACCGCGCACCACCGGGCCTGGAACCGGACGTGCCGAGCCGAACGCCCAGCCCCGCGGTGCGCCGATGACCACCACCAGGCAGGCCAGGGCCAGCATCGCGCCCAGTCGGACGACCGTACGAACCATGCCGCTCACCTCCACCCTCATTGAGGACCCGGCGAGGAGAAAGTGTTCAAAATCGATGAGTTGGGTTCTCGGCGTGGAGTTCGACCAACAGCGCTCCAGGTCATCCCGGCGCACGCCGGGACCTCCATCCAAGCCGCGCGTTCGAGTGTGGGGATCCCGGATCAAGTCCGGGATGACGAGAATCCCGGGCAGGGTCTCGACAAGCTCGACCGGCGGTGGGGAGGGTCTCGACAGGCTCGACCGGCGGCAGAGGTGGGCGATTTCGACAACCCCAACCCGCCGACATAGAATCAACCCCAGCGATCCGGCAGATCCGGGTCGACTTCGCATGCACCTCGAACCGTCGCGCTCGACGGGTTGCTCTCCGCGGTCCCCACGAGGGGAGGAAGGCAACGGTCGCATCAGGCGGACCGAAAAGCTCGGTCCGAACAACCCACAGCGGGTTCCGCCCGGTCTCGGCACACGACCGAAGATCAGGGCCGCGCCCGCGCGGAAAGGAAACGGCAATGGCCGTCGTCACTACCCGTCAGCTGCTCGAGAGCGGTGTCCACTTCGGGCACCAGACCCGCCGCTGGAACCCCAAGATGAAGAAGTTCATCTTTGCCGAGCGCAACGGCATCTACATCATCGACCTGCAGCAGTCGCTGAGCTACATCGATCAGGCCTACGGCTTCGTCCGCGACACCGTCGCGCGCGGCGGGCAGATCCTGTTCGTGGGCACCA
>JBDHZN010000114.1:0-11194 GCA_039811845.1 Micropruina sp.
CAACCCTTCGGCGCCCGGGCCGTTGAGTGCGCGCACGCTCCGTTCGACGAGCGCGACGTGCCGTGAGAGTGTGCCGTCCACGGCCAAGCTGATCCCGTCGAGGCAGTCGGGCACATACCGCCGATAGCTGCCCGAGCGTCGCTCATGCCTCGGGACGTAGGACTCGACCGCGGACTCCCAGTGCGCGTCCTCCCATGCGCCCATCCGTGGTTTCCCTTCCTCCATCCGGCATCTGTCAAATGATAGATATCTAAACTTTAACAGAAGGTGGAGCGATCGAAGGATCAGCGATGTTCGCTACGCGTCCGGACGCAACGGCTGAGCTCCCGGCGCGGGCAGGGTGAGCAGCGCCCGCTCGATCATCGGCTGGGCCTCCAGCCGGTCCTCGATCGTCTGGTGGCGCTGCGCCAGCAGATGTTCGCTCTGGTCGCCGGTGAGATCGACCGACGCGACCAGGAAGATCCGGCCGGGTCCGACGTATTCCAGGTGCAGGAAGGTGACGGCCTCGATCTCGGGCAGCGCGAGCAGCCGGACCAGCACCTCGTTGCGCAGCTCGGGACGAACCACCTGGCCGACCAGGAACTCCCGGTTGCGGCCGATCAGGAAGATCGCGATCACACCCAGCAGCACGCCGACCAGGATCGAGCCGACGGCGTCGTAGATCGCGTCGCCGGTCGCCTGGTGCAGGCCCATGCCGACCGCGGCGATGATCAGGCCGACCAGTGCGGCGGCGTCCTCGACGAACACCGCGCGCAGGGTCGGGTTCGACGTCCGGGCAATGTAGCGCAGCGGGTGCAGGCCGAGCCGTCCGGCCTCACCGCGGGTCTGCCGCAGCGCCTGCAGGAATGAGGTGCCTTCAAGGGCGAACGAGATGGCCAGCACGATGTAGCCGATCAGGTAGTTCTCGTGGCCGTTGTCTTCGGCACCGAGTTGCTGGATGCCGTGCGCGATGGAGACCACGGCGCCCACCGTGAACAGGCCGAACGCGGCGAGCATCGACCAGACGTAGGCCTCGCGTCCGTAGCCGAACGGGTGGCTGTCGTCGCGGGGACGGCCCGCGCGGCGCTCGGCGACGAGTAGGAAGATCTCGTTGCCGGTGTCGGCCCACGAGTGCGCCGCCTCGGCGACCAGGGACGCGGATCCGGTGATCGAGGCGGCGATGCTCTTGGCTACCGCGATCACGAGATTGGCCGCGAAGGCGATGATAACGGTCAACAGGCTTTCGCCGCTTTGGCGCTGCTCAGGCATACGCAATTCAGGCATACGCAATTGTGCGCACGCTCCTATGTCGCAGGGAACGGCTAGGGTCGCCTTGACCCACGGGGGGTTGTGCGCATCGGGGGAGCGCCAGTCAGGGTTGGCTTGCGAGGGCGGTTGGACACGGTTCCGGCCGTCCTCGCGTCTCGCCTGCGCAGCCCAGCCGGGCGCAATATCCTCAGCATCATGAGCACGCGCAGCGAATCCGACAGCATGGGCACCATCGAGGTCGTCGCCGACCGCTATTGGGGGGCGCAGACGCAGCGCAGCCTGGGCAACTTCGACATCGGCCGGGACACCTTCGTCTGGGGACGTCCGATGATCCGGGCGCTGGGCGTGCTGAAGAAGGCGGCTGCCGAGGCGAACGCCGAGCTGGGGCAGCTGCCGTTCGATCTCGCCGAGCTGATCGTGAAGGCGGCGGACGAGGTGATCGCCGGCACGCTGGACGAGCATTTCCCGCTGGTGGTGTTCCAGACCGGTTCGGGGACGCAGTCGAATATGAACGCCAATGAGGTGATCTCGAACCGCGCGATCGAGTTGGCCGGCGGTGCGATGGGGTCGAAGAAGCCGGTGCATCCCAACGATCACGTGAACCGCGGGCAGTCCTCCAACGACACTTTCCCGACCGCGATGCACATCGCGGTGGTGTGCGAGCTCAACGAGCGGTTGTACGCGCCGGTGACCGAGTTGCGCGATGTGCTGGCGGCGAAGGCGTCCGAGTACGAGGACGTGATCATGGTCGGACGGACCCATCTACAGGACGCCACCCCGATCCGGCTCGGCCAGGTGATCGGCAGTTGGGTGGCGCAGATCGACTTCGCGCTCGAGGGCGTGCGCGAGGCGGACGTCCGGGCGCGTGGGTTGGCGATCGGCGGCACCGCTGTCGGCACCGGGCTCAATGCACACCCTGACTTCGGTGCGCTGGCAGCGAAGCAGATCTCGGACGAGACCGGGCTCGAGTTCACCCAGGCCGACAACCTGTTCGCGGCGCTGTCGGCGCATGATGCGCTGGTCGGCGTGAGCGGCGCGCTGCGGGTGCTGGCCGGGGCGTTGATGAAGATCGCCAACGACGTGCGCTGGTATGCGTCCGGGCCGCGCAACGGGATCGGCGAACTGATCATCCCCGAGAACGAGCCGGGCTCGTCGATCATGCCGGGCAAGGTCAACCCGACCCAGTGTGAGGCGATCACCATGGTCGCGACCCGGGTGTTCGGCAACGATGTCACAGTCGGTTTCGCCGGTAGTCAGGGCAACTTCCAGCTGAACGTGTATAAGCCGGTGATGGCGCACGCGGTGCTGGAGTCGATCCGGCTGCTCGCCGACGGCTGCCGTTCATTCCGTGAACACTGCGCCGAGGGCATCGAGCCGAACCGGGAGCGGATCTCGGCCAACCTGGCCTCGAACCTGATGGTGGTCACCGCGCTGAACCGGCACATCGGCTACGACAGGGCCGCCGCGATGGCCAAGAAGGCGCACAAGCAGGGCCTCACCCTGCGCGAGGCTGCGCTGGCGTCCGGAGATTTGACCGGCGAGGAGTTCGACGCCTGGGTGGTGCCGGGGGACATGACGCACCCGTCTGCGTAGGCGTCAGCGTACGGTTACGAGGCAACCGGTATTGCGTGGCTGGCCTGCACCGCCCGGTTAGCCACTGTCGAGTAGCCAGATTGCCGAGGTTGTCGGGCCGGGTCTGTGCCGTGGCGCCTGGGGTTGCCGAGCGGAGATCTCGGTGTTCGCGGGATGACCGGGGGCCCGCGCTCGAACATCAGGGGACGGTTCTTTCTCGTTCGAAAATCGCACGTCGAAGAACCGTCCCCGCGCATTCGAAAATCGCATGTGGAAGAACCGTCCCCGGGTGTGCGTCGTCCGAGTTGGCGGGCTGGTCACCTTGTTGCCGACTCTGCGGTGAGTGGCACTCTGAACCCGTGACTGCTGTCGATCCCGTTCCGCTGGTCGAGCCGACGCCGCTGACGTTGAGGGGGCAGAGTTTCACCGCGGCGAATCCGGCGGTGATGGGGATCGTCAACCGGACGCCGGACTCGTTCTACTCATCGGCCCGCTACTCCTCGATCGAAGCCGGCCTGGACGCCGTGGCGGCGATGGTCGCGGACGGCGTCGACATTGTCGACGTGGGGGGCGTCCGGGCCGGACAGCAGGGTGACTGGGTCGAGGCGGACGAGGAGATCCAACGAGTCCTGCCGTTTCTGGAAGCCGTTCGCGAGGCGCACCCGGACCTGTTGCTCAGTCTGGACACCTGGCGTTCCGAGGTGGCCAGAGCCTGCGCCGGCGTCCGGATCGACCTGGTCAACGACACCTGGCAGGGGGCCGATCCCGAGCTCGTCCATGTCGCCGCGCAACTCCAAGCCGGCTACGTCGTGTCGCACACCGGCGGCGCCGCTCCGCGCACCGATCCGGACGGCGTCCGCTACGGCTCCCACGACGATCCGGACGACGTGGTCGCCGACGTCCTCGACGTCCTCACCAACGGCGCAAACCGGGCTCGGCAAGCGGGGATACCGCGCGAAGCGATCCTGATCGACCCCACCCTCGACTTCGGCAAGACCACCCGGCACTCGTTGCGCACCCTGCGCTCCACCGCCCAGATCGCGAGCCTCGGATTCCCCGTTCTGCAGGCGCTCTCCCGGAAGGACTTCGTCGGCGAGACCCTCGATCTGGCGGTGGACGACCGGCTGGAGGGGACCCTGGCGGCCACTGCGGTGGCGGCCTGGCTGGGCACCGTCTGTTTCCGCGCCCACGACGTCCGGGCCACCCGGCGGGTGGTCGACATGGTCGCTTCCATTCGGGGTGACCGGCCGGCGGCAGTGAACCAGCGGGGGGTTCGGCGGGAGCGGTAGAGGATCTCGACAAGCTCGATCAACGGCAATCGGCGCTCAGCCGATACCCTCGGTCAGTGCCCGTCACCACCCACGCGACCGCGGTCGAGGCCGACCGCGTCGTGTTCCGGCTGCCGGAACCGGGGGACGAGGTGACCGGCGTCCGGTTGTGGTCCGAGGTGCCGGTCGCGAGCACCGCGTTCAGCCGAACCGACCTCGGCTGGGAGCTCGACATTCCGCGTCCACCCGCCCACCGCGTCGAGTACCTCTTCCGGGTCTCGGTCGGCGACGACACTGTCACGATCACCGACCCGACCAATCCGCGCCGGGTCGCGGGCGTCTTCGGCGACCATTCCTGGCTGCCGATGCCCGGCTACACCGAGGCGGCCTGGCTGGACGCCGCACGCGTCAACGGCCACACCCGACCTTGGGAACTCGACACGACCGACGGCCCGGTGACCGGCGCGCTCTGGGCCCCCGCGGACGCCTGGCGCGGCTCGGAACTGCCGCTGCTGATCTGCCACGACGGCTCTCAGATGGCCCAGTACGGACGCCTCACCGACTTCCTGGCAACTGCCATCGCCGCCCGCGAGCTACCGCCGCTGCGGGCACTGCTGCTCGATCCCGGGCCGCACCGGGACGCCCGTTACGCCGCCAACCCGCATTACGCGAAAGCCCTGGTCACCGAGGTAATCCCGGCACTCGCCCGCCAGGTCGCCGTCCAGAACAAGCCAGTGCTGATGGGACAAAGCCTCGGTGCGCTCGCCGCGCTGTACGCCGCCCGCCGCTACCCAGGCAGCTTCGCCGGCCTGTTCCTGCAGTCCGGATCGTTCTTCACCCCCGAACTCGACCCGCAGGAGGCCGGCTACTCGCACTGGGCGGCCGTCACCGGATTCACCTCGACGCTCAACCGGGCCGAACCCCCCGAGCGGATCCCGACCACCATCGTCTGTGGCTCCGAAGAGGAGAACATCACCAACAACCGCGCCCTCGCCGCGCACCTAGCCGCCCGCGGCGGCGACATCGAATGGGGTGAGGTCCCCGACGGCCACACCTGGACGACCTGGCGCGACCTGCTCGACCCGCATCTGACCCGCCTACTGAGAAGGGCCTGGACCTGATGGACCGCTTCCATATCGACCTGGACGCCCCCGGCTTCGACCGCCAGGGCACGGTGATCCGCTACGGCCACTTCGGACGGCCCGTGCTGGTCTTCCCCTCCGAGGCCGGACGGGCCTGGGACTACGAGAACAACGGCATGGTGGACGCCGTCGCGCCGCTGATCGACGCCGGCCGGATCAAGCTGTACTGCGTCGACTCCTTCGACGCCCAGACCTGGTCGGACCGCTGGCTCTCACTCGAGGAACGGGCCAGAAGGCACGGCGCCTACGCCTCCTGGATCACCGATCAGGTGGCCGGCTTCATCGGCAGCGACTCACCCGGGACGTCCGACGCGATCGTCACCGGCTGCTCGCTCGGTGCCTACCACGCCCTGCAGTTCGCGCTCACCCGGGCCGACCTGTTCCCGGTCGCGATCTGCCTCTCCGGCAACTACGACCCCTCCACCTGGCACGCCTGGGGCGAGCGGGGCGACGCCGCCTACTTCGCCAATCCGACCAGCTACGTGCCCAACCTGGGCGGCGACCACCTGGACTGGCTGCGGTCCCGGCTGTACGCCGTCCTGGTCGCCGGGTACGGGGCCTGGGAGACCTACCCGACCGGCGCGCTGCCGTCCACCCAGCACATGGCGCACCTGCTCGCCGAGAAGAGCATCAACCACGAACTCGACCTGTGGGGCAACGATGTCTCGCACGATTGGTACTGGTGGCAACGACAGATCGCGCACCATCTGCCGCGTTTCTGCTGAAATCGCTATCGTCGCGTCATGACCACGAACCGGCATCATCAGATCGGTCTCCTGCTCGGCGCCGAGGAGGACTGGCCACGGGCGTTTGAGGCGATCCTGGGCATGGTCGGCCCGATCACCGTGGACGGCGTCACCCACACGGTGGGCGCGGAGCGGCTCACCATCGAACCGTTCGACCTGACCGATCCGGTCCGGACGCCGCTGGTGATCGACCGGCTGGCGCACTGGTACTACCACCCGCGGGAATGGCTGAAGAAGGCGGCGATGGTCAACGGGACCTACCTGCTGAACAGCCCGTTCACCTTCCAGTCGATGGAGAAGCACTCCGCCTACTGCGCCATGCTACGGCTGGGCCTCAAAGTGCCCAAGACCGTCCTGGTGCCGTACAAGAACCCGATCGACAACGTCCGCTGGGCCTACACGGCGGCGAAGTACAACCAGCCGTTCGATCTGGAGGCGATCGCGGCCGATCTGGGCTACCCGCTGTACATGAAGCCGTTCGACGGCGGCGGCTGGCGCGGCGTCTCGCGGATCGACAACGCTGACGACCTGCGCCGCGCCTACGACGCGTCCGGCGAGATGCTGATGCACCTGCAGGCGACCGTCGACTACGACGTCTTCGCCCGCGCGCTGTCGATCGGCCCCGAGACGATGGTGATGGATTTCCGTCCCGAGCAGCCGATGCATAACCGCTACCACGTCTCGCACGGCTTCCTGTCGACCCAGGCCGGCTGGGAGACCGCGGCGATCAGCCGGATCGTGAACGCCTTCTTCGCCTGGGAGTTCAACTCGGCCGAGATGCTGGTCGCCGGCGACGAGGTGTATCCGATCGACTACGCCAACGCCTGCCCGGACGTCGCCGTCACCTCACTGCATTACTACTTCCCGTGGGCGATCAAGGCGCTCGTCCGGTGGAGCGTGTACTGCCTGGTCACCGACCGCAAAGGCGCCATCGACCTGCACACCGAGCGGTTCTTCGAGATCGCCGACGACCCCTTGCTGTCCTACCAGGCGAAGCTTGAGCGTTACCTGGAGTTGGCCGATGCCTACTTCGAGTCCGACGCCTACTGGGAGTTCTGCGATGAGCACCTCGCCCACCTGGACGCCGCCGTCCTCGACTGGGTGCGTTCAGCCGAGTTCGACGCTCTGTTGGTGGACACTGTCCGGGCCACTTATCCGCCGCACGAACATGACCGTTTCCTGGGCCATTTCCGCGGCCTGACCAAGGCCTGGGCCGACGAGCAGGACTAGTCCGTTCTCAGGCCGCCAGGAACCACACCCAGTTCGCCTTGGCGCCGGTCTCGGCACGGTCCAGCAGTTCCAGCTCACCACCCCGGACGCGGTACAGCGACACGTGCGTGGACAGCTCGCCGGCACACACCAGGTAACGCCCATCGGGTGAGACCGCGAAGCCGCGCGGCTGTGTCTCGGTCACGGTGAAGCCGGACGGCGCGGTCAGCGAGCCGTCAGCGCCCACCGTGACCGCACCCAGGGTGCTCTCGGTGCGTTCCGAGCACCACAGGTGCTCTGGATCCGAGAAGTGCAGGTCGGCGCCCCAGATGAAGTGGTTCGACCGCGGATCGGCGCCGAACTCGCTATGGCCGAGACCTTTCGACGGGTCGTGCGCCGTCGTCCGGCCGCTGGGGGTGAGGCTGCCGAAATAGGTGTCGCGCCGGTAGCGCAGCACTTCTCCGGAGAACTCGGTGAGCACGTAGAGCGCGTCCTGGGCGGCGTTCAGCACCAGGTGCCGCGGCCCCGAACCGGACGGCGCGGCGACGGTCGCCGGCGTCAACGGCCGCAGGTTCAGCCACGGATCGATCGAGTACTGGGCGATCAGGTCGGCACCCAGCGAGACGAAGTAGGCGAACCGGCCGTCGGCGCTGGCCCGCACCGAATGCAGGTTCGGGTACTCGATCCGGGCGATCGGGTCGCTCACCTCGCCGTCGTGCACGGCGCAGGTGATGCC
Organism: Micropruina sp.; assembly: GCA_039811845.1. Taxonomy (GTDB): domain Bacteria; phylum Actinomycetota; class Actinomycetes; order Propionibacteriales; family Propionibacteriaceae; genus Micropruina. The sequence continues at coordinate 7,922 of JBDHZN010000114.1, forward strand.
GTAGCTGCCGCCGTAGCAGGCACCCAGCAGGGCCGAGCCGTTCCGGGTCAGCGACAGGTAGTTCATCGCGCCGTCGGGCAGCGACACGTGCGAGCGCGCGGTCAGCCGTCCCGACGAGTGATCCAGGGCGAGCGTGGTGATGCCCGGATCGTCACCCTTCACCGAGGCGTAGAGCAGGTTGCGCCGGGCGTCCACCACGAAGGTGGAACAGCCGGGCACGCCGCTGTTGACCGCCACCCGCTGCAATCGGCCGTCGGTCAGCCGAAATGAACTGATGGTGCCGTCGCCGGAATTGGCGACCAGGACGAGCCAGGAACCGGACATGGCAGCATCCTATTGGCCCAGTCCGGGTTATTGGGCCAGCCCGTAGAGCCGATCCCCGGCGTCGCCCAAACCCGGAACGATGTAGCCGTGCTCGTTGAGCCGCTCGTCGACCGCGGCGACCACCAGGGTGGTGGGCACGCCGATCGGATCGACCAGTTCGCGCATCTTCGCGATGCCCTCGGGTGCGGCCAGCAGGCAGAGGCAGGTGATGTGGTCGGCGCCCCGGTCGACCAGGAACTTCACGCAGCCGGCCAGCGAGCCGCCGGTGGCCAGCATCGGATCGAGCACGTAGCACTGCCGTCCGGACAGATCGTGCGGCAACCGTTCCGCGTAGGTGAACGGCTCCAGGGTCTCCTCGTCGCGCACCATGCCGACGAAACCGACCTCGGCGGTCGGCATCAGCCGCATCATGCCGTCCAGCATGCCGAGACCGGCACGCAGGATCGGCACCACCAGCGGCCGGGGACGGGACAACTTGATGCCGGTGGTGACGGTGATCGGTGTGGTCACCTCGCAGGTCTCCACCCGGACTTCACGGGTCGCCTCGTAGGCGAGCAAGGTGACCAGTTCCTCCACCAGTTGACGAAACACCGGTGAGCCGGTCTCCACGCTGCGCAGCAGCGTCACCTTGTGGGAGACCAACGGATGATCGAGTGCACGCAGTTCCACACCCGAACCTTCGCACAAGTGTGCGTGCTTCGGGTGGGCGTGAAACGATGGGCGTCCAGGACAAGGGAGTGGTGATGAGCAGGTACACCGACACCTCCGACGAGGAGTACGCGGATCGCGGGGACGACCGTCCCGGCCTCGACGACCTCGAGCCGGCGGTGGAACTGCTGGGCGACCTGCTCGACGAGGACGACACCGAAGACGACGAGGACGAGGACGAGGACGACTACCCCGAGGACGCCACCGAAGACGACATCGACCTGGTGGTGGGCCTCTACCGTGAGGACGGCCTACCGGTCGCCGTCGCCCTCGGCATCGAGCTGGCCAACGACCTCGACGAACTGATCAACCAGCTGCGCCGGGTGCCCGGCGACGGCGGTGCCGTCGGGTTGGTCTCGATCGCTTCGGAGTTCTTCGTCATCGTCCGGGTCCGTGGCAAGCACGTCCAGGTGCTGCTGTCCGACGAACTCGCCGCCACCGACTGGCCGATCGCCCGCGACGTGGCCGACTTCCTGGGTTCGGAGCTGCCGGAAGACGACGAGGACGCCGGCCCGATCGGCGATCTCGACATTCTCGCCGACGTCGGCATTCCCGATTTCGAGATCGAGGCGCTGTGCGACTCCGACGACGACTCGGACGTGCTGGTCGAGCGGATCGCGAAGAAGCTGAAGTTCCTGCCCCAGTACCGCAAGGCGGTGCAGGCGGCGTTCGGCCTGTGACGTCCGGCCTGTGAGGTGAACCGCTGGCTCGCGCCGATGGCGCAGGCCCGCGCAGAAGCGGCGTTGGCGCCCGGACACGGTGACGTGCCGGTCGGGGCGGTGCTGCTCGACCCGGCGGGACGGGTGGTCGCGCAGGCGCACAACGAACGCGAACTGACCGGCGACCCCACCGCGCACGCCGAGGTGTTGGCGCTGCGCCGAGCCGCCGCCGCGCGCGGCGAATGGCGGCTGGACGGGCACACCCTGGTGGTTACCCTCGAGCCCTGCACGATGTGCGCCGGCGCGCTGGTGCTGGCCCGGATCGAGCGGCTGGTGATCGGCGCCTGGGACGCCAAAGCGGGCGCGGTGGCGTCGATCTTCGACGTGGTGCGCGATCCCCGGCTGAACCACCGCGTCGAGGTGATCGGCGGCATCGACGCGGACGCCTGCGGCGTGCAGCTGCGGGAGTTCTTCGAGGGCCGCCGGTGACCATCCGCGTCGGTCGAGCTTGTTCTCCAGCTGGTCGATCTTGTGCTCTCGTCGGTCGAGCTTGTCGAGACCTCTCCTGCGCCCTGCTCGCCCTTTGGCTCACTGCCGAGATGATGCACCGCCGGGCCCAGTGCGACGCCGTACCGACGTCCGAGGCCGCGACCCTGCTCGTCCTCGGTTACCCCTCCGACAAGCACGGACGCCCCTCCCCGCTGCAGCGCTGGCGGGTCGATCTGGCCGCACGCAACACCCGTCCGGCCACCCGGTTCGTGATCACCGGCGCCAACGAAGCGGCGGTGATGGCCGCCGACCTGATCGCGCGCCACGGGATCGACCCGGCCCGGATCACCCTGGAGAACGCGGCGACAAGCACCTGGGAAAACATCGGCAACTCCGCCGCGTTGATAGCGCCGGGCGGCATCGTCCGGATCGTCTCGGACCCGCTGCACGCCCGCCGGGCCGAGCGGTACTGGCGCCTGCAGCACCCCGAGCGGGCCGATGAGCTGCATCCGGCCGAGCTCTACCGGTTCGGTGAGCATCCTCTGCTGAAGGTGGCCACCGCGGGCTACGAAGTGCTGCTGCGCGGGCTGCGCTACCGGCCGACCGAGTCCCGGATTTGGCAGAGGATCGGCACAGGCCGATAGAATCGCCGACGGTGGCGTGTCCGAGCGGCCTAAGGAGCACGCCTCGAAAGCGTGTGTGGGTCCTGCCCACCGTGGGTTCAAATCCCACCGCCACCGCCAATCAGAAGGTCCGCCCGAGAGTAATCCCGGGCGGACCTTCTGCGTTGATCGGGTTCAGCTGATCTGGCGCAGGTACTCCAGGACGACGCTGTTGTCCTGGTCGCCCAGGCCGGCGTCGGTGAGCCCGGTGAACAGGTCCAGCGACACCTTCAGCGAGGGCAGCGGACGCCCGGCGGCGCTGTCGGTGGCGAAGGTGAGGTCCTTGACCAGGAACTTCGCCGGGCCGCTCGGGGAGAAGTCCTCGGCGGCCAGCTTGTCGCGCTTCTGATCGAGCAGTTCGGACGCCGCCAGGCCGGCCCCCAGCACGTCCAGCACGTGGCCGACGTCCAACCCGTTGTCCTTGGCCACGA
>JBDHZN010000115.1:0-11157 GCA_039811845.1 Micropruina sp.
GCGAGAACGTGCCGGTGCATGTCCGGTCGTCGTTCTCGACCAAGCCCGGCACCTGGGTCAAGGACATCGAGAACAAGGAAGGCACGGCGATGGAACAACCGCTGATCACCGGGGTGGCGCACGACCGGAGCGAATCCAAGATCACGGTGGTGGGTGTGCCCGACCGGATCGGTGCCGCCGCCGAAGTGTTCTCGGCCGTCGCCGCCGCAGGCATCAACATCGACATGATCGTGCAGAACCAGTCGATCGCCAACGACAACACCGCGATCACCTTCACGCTGCCCGGCAGCGACAAGGTGCGCGCGCTGGACGCCCTGCACGGTGCCCGCGAGCAGATCGGATTCGCCGAGATCCTCTACGACGACGGCATCGGCAAGGTGTCGGTGATCGGCGTCGGCATGCGCTCGCATCCGGGCGTCTCAGCCACCTTCTTCCGGGCACTCGCCGACGCCGGCATCAACATCCACATGATCTCCACCTCCGAGATCCGGATCTCGGTCGTGGTGTCGTTGGCGGACGTCGACGCCGCCGTCCGTGCCGCACACACCGCCTTCGGCCTGGACTCGGCTTCCGGTGAAGCGGTCGTCTACGCGGGTACCGGTCGCTGACGCGTCCGCTGCCCGCGTGAGGGCGTGTCCGGCCGCTGACGCGCCCGTCCCCTTGTGACGCGGGTACCGGCCGCTAACGCAGCCCGGGCGCTGATCTAGTGAGGTTCCGGGTCAAGCCCGGAATGACGTGCGGCTGGAATGACGTGGCTGGCGATTCGTCATCCCGGCGAACGCCGGGATCTCCGTCACGGGCCCAGCTAAGAGCCGCCCTACTGTCGCTCGGCGACATCCTCCGCGGCTTCCAACTCGGCGGCGAGCTTCTTCTCCTGCACTCGTCGGTAGCCGTTCCAGATCACGCCGATCACCAGGACGGCATACAGCCCGATGGTGATCGGTGAACTGACCAGCACGGCCGGATTGTTCGACGAGTTCGCCATCGCGTCGCGCAGCGAATACTCGGCGAGCGGACCGAGGATCAGTGCGATCAGCACCGGCGCCAGCGGCACGTCATACTGCCGCATCACGAAACCGAGCAGGCCGATCGCGATCATCACCGCCAGGTCGATGACGGACGCGCCCGCGGCGTAGACACCGAACGCGGCGAAGACGGTGATGCCCGCGTAGAGGTACTCCTTCGGCACCTTGAGCAGCATCGCCCACATCGGCGCGAACGGCAGGTTCAGGATGAGCAGAATGACCATCGCGATGAACAGCGCCGCCAGCAGCGCCCACACCACGTCGGCGCTGCGTTCGAACAACAGTGGGCCGGGCTGCATGCCGTACTGCTGGAAGGCGACCAGCAACAGCGCGGCGGTCGCCGAGGTCGGCAGGCCCAGCGCCAGCAGCGCGCCCATCGCCGAGCCGGCGGTGGCATTGCCGGCGGCCTCGGGCCCGGCGACGCCCTGAATCGAGCCCTTGCCGAACATCGGCTTGGCGCGCCGGGCGTCCAGCTTGCGCTCGGTGCCGTAGGCGAGGAAGGTCGGCACCTCGGCGCCGCCGGCCGGAATGATCCCGAACGGGACGCCGAAGCTCGTTCCGCGTAGCCAGGCCGGCAGTGCGGCCCGGAACTCCGCCCCGCTCAGCCAAGGCCGTCCGCCGGCGTGGATCAGCTTCTTGTCGTCGGGCCGTCCCACCTTGGACGCCACATGCAGCACCTCGCCAATGGCCAGCAGGGCGACGGTGATCACCACCACCGAGATGCCGTCGAACAGCGCCGGAATGCCGAAGGTGAAGCGGGCTGTGCCGGTGGACTGGTCGATGCCGACCACGGCCAGAGCCAGTCCGAGGGCGAGCGCGGCCAGACCACGGATCACCGAGTCGGCCACCACCGTCGAAATCGCGACGAAGGCGAACAGTGCCAGCGCGAAGTACTCGGCCGGGCCGAACTGGGTGGCCAAGGAAGCCATCGTCGGGGCGAAGAAGACCACCAGGATGGTGGCCAGGATGCCACCGGTGAAGGCGCCGATCGCGGCGGTGGCGAGGGCCTGCGGCGCGCGTCCGTTGAGCGCCATCATGTGTCCCTCGAACGAACTCGCGATGGCCGTGCTGTTGCCGGGCGTGTTCATCAGGATGCCGGCGATCGAGTCGCCGAACAGTCCGCCGAAGTAGATGCCGGCGAACATGGTCAGCGCGGACAGCGGCTCGAGGGTGAAGGTCAGCGGCAACAGCAGCGCCACCGCCATCGCGGAGCCCAACCCGGGCAACACGCCGATCGCGGTGCCGAGGAAGGCGCCGACCGCTACCCAGAGCAGGTTCTGTGGGGTGAGCACCTGGCCGAAGCCGTTGAACAGGTTGACGAGTTGTTCCATGGTCAGCTCCCCAGCAGTAGCAGGCCGGCGGGTAGCGACATGCCGAGCAGTCCGCTGAACACCACTTGGATCATGGACGCCAGGCCGAGGCCCATGATCAGCCCGGTGATGTGCCGGCGTCCGCCCAGGGCGACCGACATCGCCCAGAACAGCAGCGTGGCGCTGATCAGCCAGCCGACCGGCTCGAGAATCAGGGTGAACCCGATCAGCGCCGCCAGCGCGGTGCCCAGCTTCATCCAGTTGACGCCCTTCGGCACCTCGTCGGCGTCGGCCTTGAGCTGCGGTGCGACGGTCTCGTCGAACGGGTCGTGCAGCACCGAGACGCCCGACATGGCGTCCTGCTCGGGTGTACTGGGTGCCGGACGCGGATGCCGGAGCGTCTCGATCACGATCAGCGCGGCGCCCAGCAAACAGATGCCGGCGACGATCCACGGGAAGGTCTGCGGCCCGAACCCGCCGTTGTCGCTGGTCTTCATGGTGAGGTTGCCGTAGATCAGCAGTCCGGCGATGACCACCAGGACGCCGGCGATGATCAGGATGCCGCGGTCGGGTCCTTCGGCAGCGGTGGCGGCCTGCTCGTCGGCGGCGTGTTCAGTCGTACTCATGCCAACCCCAGCTCCTTCAGCAGAGCCGTGATCGACTGCTGCTCCTCGGCGATGAACTTCTCGAAGTCGGGGCCGGTGAGGAAGTTCTCCTTCCAGCGGTTGCGGTTGACCGCCTCTTTCCACTCGGTTGTGGCCACCATCTCGGTGACGATCGCGGTCAGTTCGGCACGGTCGGTCTCGCTCAGGCCGGGCGGAGCGACCAGGCCGCGCCAATTCACCAGATCAACCTCGGGGTGGCCCAGTTCGATCATGGTGGGAATGTCGACGCCGGCGAGCCGCTCGGGTGCGACGACGGCGAGGGCGCGGAGCTTGCCCGATTCGATCATGTCGCGGAAGTCGTTGTAGCCGCTGATGCCGACATTGACGGTGCCCGCCGCCGAAGAGAGGAGGGAGATGGTGAGCTCGCCGCCGCCGGAGTGCGGGGTGTACTTCACGTCCGAGCCGGGGATGCCGACGGCCTTGGCCAGTTGCCCGGCGACCAGATGGTCCACGCCGCCGGCGGAGCCGCCGCCGACCGGAGTCGCCGCCGGATCCGCCTTCCAGGCGGTCAGGAAGTCGTCCAAGGTCCGATGGGGTGAGCCGGTTGGGACGGCGACCACTTGGAAGTCCTCGGCCAGCCTGGCGATCGGGGTGGTGTTGGCGAGGCTGAAGTCGGAGCCGCGGGCGATCCCGCCCAGCATTACCGTGCCGGTCACCATCAGGATGTTCGGCTGGCCCTCCATCCGGACCAGCTGGCTGAGCCCGATGGTGCCGGCCGCGCCCGGCACGTTCGATACCTGAACGGTGCCGACGACCTTGTTCTTGCGGAGTGCCTGCTGGGCCTCGCGGGCCACCAGGTCCCAGCCGCCGCCGGCGGCCGCCGGGGCCATCATGGTGAGTGATGCACGGGCCTTGCCGGTCGTCTCGGTGTCGCGGGCGTCCGCGACGGCGAAACCGGCGAGCACGAGCACGACGACGGTCGAGATGATCGACCATGGGGTCAGCTTCGTTGCCATGGGGGTACTTTCGTTCGCGCCGGGGGCGCTCGGCGTTGACCGCCATGGTCGGTTGTCGTGCCGTACCGCGTCAATGGTTCTGGTCGAGGGTTCCGGCTCGGTGACCGGAACCCTCGACCAGTGAACGTCGAAACCCTCAGGCGGCGAAGGCCGTCGCCTGCCGCGCGGGATCGAGCGCGCCGGCGAGGATCTCACGGACGTCCGAGACCAGGTGCACGGTGACGTCGGCGAGGATCTCGGCCGGGACGTCGTCCAGGTCGGGCTCGTTGCGCTGCGGCAGATACACCTCGGTCAGGCCCGCGCGCTGGGCGGCGAGCAGCTTCTGCTTGGCGCCGCCGATGGGCAGCACCTGCCCGGTCAGCGACACCTCGCCGGTCATCCCGACTTCGGCGCGCACCGTACGTCCGGTCAACATCGAAACCAGCGCGGTCGTCATCGTGACACCGGCGGACGGTCCGTCCTTCGGCACCGCACCGGCCGGCACATGCAGATGCACCGGATGCTCCAACTGCTCGGGGGTGATGCCGAGCTCGGCCGCGTGCGCCCGCACATAGGACAGGGCGATCTGCGCCGACTCCTTCATCACCTCGCCGAGCTGGCCGGTGATGGTCAGCGACGTCGTCGACCCGGGCAGCAGGGACGCCTCGATGTACAGCACCTCGCCGCCCATGCCGGTCACCGCCAGCCCGGACGCCACACCCGGTACCGCCGTCCGCTCGCGCGATTCGGGCAGGAACCGTGGCCGGCCGATCAGCCCCTTCAGCGATCCGACCTCGACGACCGCGGGCAGGTCGGTCAGGCCCACCTTGCGGAAGGCCTTGGCCAGCAGCCGCTCCATCGCCCGGACGCCGGGCTCACGGGTGTAGTGCGCCGCGATCTCACGCAGCGCGTCGTCGGTCACGCTCACCTCGTCGGGAGTCAGCGCGGCCCGTTCCAGCAGTCGCGGCACCAGGAAGTCGCGGGCGATGGCGACCTTGTCGTCCTCGGTGTAGCCGTCGAGCGAAATCAACTCCATTCGGTCGAACAGGGCCGGCGGAATGGTCTCCAGCACGTTCGCAGTGGCGATGAACAACACGTCGGACAGATCGAGGTCGAGTTCCAGGTAGTGGTCGCGGAAGGTGTGGTTCTGCGCCGGGTCGAGCACCTCGAGCAGCGCCGCGGCCGGGTCACCGCGATAGTCGGCGCCGACCTTGTCGACCTCGTCGAGCAACACCACCGGGTTCATCGAACCTGCCTCCTTGACGGCCCGGACGATCCGACCCGGCAGCGCGCCGACGTAGGTGCGGCGATGTCCGCGGATCTCCGCCTCGTCTCGGATGCCGCCCAGCGCCACCCGGACGAACTTGCGGCCCAGCGCTCGGGCGACCGATTCGCCCAGCGAGGTCTTGCCGACCCCGGGCGGGCCGGCCAGCAGGATGACCGCACCGGAACCGCGTCCGCCGACGACCTGCAGGCCGCGCTCGGCGCGGCGGGCCCGGACGCCGAGGTACTCGACGATCCGCTCTTTGACCTCGTCGAGGCCGTGGTGGTCGGCGTCCAGTACCGCGCGAGCGGCGGTCAGATCGGTGGCATCGTCGGTGCGCACCGACCACGGCAGTTCGAGCACGGTGTCCAGCCAGGTGCGGATCCAGCCCGCCTCCGGGTTCTGCTCGCTGGAGCGTTCCAGCTTGTCGACCTCGCGCAGCGCGGCCTCGCGGACCGCCTCGGGCAGGTCGGCGGCTTCGACGCGGGCACGATAGTCGTCGCTGCCGTCCGGTTCGCCCTCGCCGAGCTCGGAGCGGATCGCCTTCAACTGCTCACGCAGCAGGAACTCGCGGTTGCGCTTCTCCACCGATTCCTGGACGTCGTGCTCGATCTTCTCGCTCACCTCGGTCTCGGCGAGGTAGTCACGCGTCCACTCGATCAGCTTGGCCAGCCGGGTCTCGACGTCGGCAGCCTCCAGCAGCTGCCGCTTGCGGTCGTTGGAGAGGTACGGCGCCCAGCCGGCGGTATCGGCCAGCGTGCTCGGGTCGTCGATGGCGCTGACGGTGTCGATCACCTGCCAGGCCTCACGGCGCTGCAGCACGCCGATCACCAGCCGGCGGTATTCCTCGGCCAGTTCGTGGACGCGGTCGCTGGACGCCTCGTCCTCGATGAGTTCGGCTTCGACCCATAGTGCCGAGCCGGGGCCGGTCACGCCGTTGCCGATCCGAGCCCGCTGCCCGGTGCGCAGCACGGCCGCCGGCGCGCCACCACGGGCGCGTCCGATCTGTTCGATGGTGGCGACCACCGCGGACGAGCCGTAGTGGCCGTCGAGTCGCGGTGCCGCCAGCAGTTCGCCGTCCGAAGAGGTCTGGGCGGCGTCGATGGCCGTCTTGGCGGCGCCGTCGAGCGGAATCGGGACGATCATGCCCGGCAGCAGGACGACGTCGTCGAGGAACAGTACGGGTAGGTGCTTCGTAGTCATGTGAGCTCCAAAGTTGAGTGCACATGACTCAACCCAGATTCGGTGCTGGATCTTCCCGCTGTCCCATTGTCGGACTCCGCTGTCGGCGAACGAGGTCAGCGGGGGCTGAGATGCACTTGCACGGCCGGGGTCACTCGATTGACGAGTTCGTCGAAAGGTATGGTGCCCAGCGGGCCGACCCCGGTGAGGTGGCGAGCGATCGCCGTCCCGAGCAGGTGACTCATTGCGAGCGCGAGTCCGGCTTCCCGTCGAGGATCGAGATTCGCCGCGGAATGGAGGGCGCCGGCGAGCAGATCGCGAAGGGGCTCAATGGCTTCCTCGCTGCTGAGCCCTGAGCGGACGGTGGCAAGCAGTTGGTCCCGTGTTGCCGGGTTCTCCCAGAGGCCGAGGTAGGTACGCGTGAGAGATTCGGCGGTCGTGTCGAGGTCCCCGCTGGTGGCGCGAGCCATCTCGTCACGCACTGCTTCGGGAAGGTCGAGGGTGGCGGCGAACAACTGCCGCTTGTTGCCGAAGTAGTGCGCGAGCAGAGCGACGTTGACCCCCGCGGCCTCGGCGATGGACCGGGTCGTTGCCCCCCGAAACCCCTTCGCGGCGAACTCAGCGCGAGCGGCTTCCAGGATGCGGTCACGGTTGTCGCTGGCACCCGGCGGCCTGCCGGTCCTCTTCGTCTTGGTAACCATGCCAACACGCTACCAGCACAAGTAATCATCTGTTGACATCATCAGTTGATTAGTTTTACCGTGGTGATGGCGGCCGAGGTCCGGCCGCGCCGAAGAAAGGGCCGCTTGAGATGAAGTTCATGTTCCGCCACTGGTACGACGTCAGCCTCGGCATCGGCGCCGTCATCTTCGCCGCACTGCTCGCCTCTTGGAGCGAGCTGTCGGTGCTGCAGCGGTTCGCGCTCGCCAACTTGGGGGTCATCTTCCTGCACTTCTTCGAGGAGTTCGGTTTCCGCGGCGGCTTCGGGAAGCTCGCCAACACGATCCTCACCAAGGACAGCCCGGCACCCGACCGATACCCGCTCAACCAGCTGTCGGTATGGGTGGGCAACTGGACCTTCGCCCTGCTCTTCTACGTCCCGCCCATTTTCTTCCCGGCCATCATCTGGCTCGGCCTCATGCCGATGCTGTTCGGCATGCTCGGCCAGATGCTCGCCCACGGGGTTCTCAACAACGTCGCTTTGAAGAGGGCTGGGCTGCGCTACGGCTACAACTCCGGCCTGGCGACCGCACTGCTGGGTCACACCCCGCTCGCTATCGCCTACATCGTCCATATCTCCGGCAACGGCCTGGCGGCGTGGTGGGACTGGGCCATCGCCATCGGCTACGCCGTCTTCGCCTACATCGTCGTCTTCCGCATCGCGATCATGGGCAGCTTGGCGAAGGTCGACTCCGAGCACCCATTCGACGAGATCGAGCTCGCCCGCTTCGACCGCCTCTACGGCGCCCGATAACGGCAGCCCAGCATCCCCGAACCCCGTTCGACCACCCGACTTCGCACACCCAAACGTCACTAGACAAGGAAGCCATCATGCTCAAGTGGTACGGCCACAACTGGTACAAGATCGGCGCGGTGGCGCTCATCGCCCTCACGTTCCTCACCGGCCTGTGGTGGTACTCGCTGGTCGACACCCTCACGCTGATCCTGATCTACAACCTGTTGGCCGTGCTGGCCCACCAAACCGAGGAATACCTCTTCCCCGGGGGCGCCCAGGTCGTCCTCAACGCCGGGTTCTACGGCGAGAAAAAGGACTACGACCGCTACCCCGGCAACGCGCTCAGCTCCGGAGTCGTCAACACCCTTGCCTGGGGTTTCTACGTCGCCGCGATCATCTTCTCCCAGGCGATCTGGCTCGGCCTGGCACTCATGCTGTTCGGGTTCTTCCAGGTCATCGGCCACGGCGGGCAGATGAACATCAAGACCAAGGGCTGGTACAACCCCGGCCTGGCCACCGCGATCTGCATTCACCTACCCGTCGGCATCTACTACATCGCCTACGTCACCCAGCACGGCCTGGCCACCGGAACGGACTGGCTGTGGGGCGCCGTCACATTCGTCGTAGTGATCGCTGTCACCGTGGCCCTGCCCGTCCAAGGCCTCAAGAGCCGCGACAGCGACTACCCCTTCACCCCGGAAGAACTCAACAAGTTCGGCATGCTCGACAAACTCAAGGCCCGCGGCGTCATCTGACAGGCGGCTTGGGACGACCAGCCGACCGGTTACCTCGTGCCGGTCCGCGGGTTCACTTCGTCGGGCTCCCCGGCCACCCTCTGACGAATCTGGTGGTGGGATCAGTCGAAGGTGAGGCCGTGTTCGGCGCGGTAGCCAGAGAGGACGGTGTCGATCACGTCGGCGGTGCGGAGCGCGCTGGCTCCGGTGCTGACGGCGTCCACCGAGCGGCCGAGAAGCACGTCGGTGATCTGCTGGATCATCGGCAACTGGACCGTGGCCGGGTAGGGCGCGCCGATCAGGTCGCGGCGATCGCCACGGATCAACTCGATCGGGTCGTCGGTGAACGACGACATCCGCAGGGTGCCCTTGGTGCCGACGACCTCGATGAGGTCGAGGTGCTCGGCGGCGCCGAAGTCCCACAAGCCGGAGCCCATCACACCATCGAACGCGAAGGACGCAGACACCACCGTCTCCGCGGTGCCGCGTCCAGCGAGCGGGCGTCCGGCATGCCCGGTGACGCTGCGGATCGGGCCGAAGACATGATCGAGCCAGTCGAGGGTGTGCGAGCCGAGATCGACGAACAGCCCACCGCCCGCGACGGCAGGGTTCAGTCGCCACGGCACCGCGCCGTCACTGATCGGTTCGGCTTGGCGCTGGTACCGCACCAGCAGCGAACCGACCTCGCCGAGTTCGGTGGAGATCAGTTCGCGGGCCAGCTCGAAGCGCGGCATCGTCCGGCGGTAGAACGCGACGAACACCGGCACGCCCGCCTCGTCGGCTGCGTCGAGGACTCGGCGGCACTCGGCTCCCGTGCGCGCCATCGGCTTCTCGATGTAGACCGGCTTGCCGGCCTGCGCGACCCGGACGGCGTAGTCGCTGTGCGAATCGGGCGGCGTGGCGATGTAGACGGCGTCGACGTCGGGGTCGGCGATCAGGGCGTCCGCGTCGTCGTAGGCCTTGGCGACACCGTGCCGCCGCGCATAGTCACGCGCCAGGTCTCCATTGCGCCGCATGACGGCTACCAACTCCGAACCGTCGGCCTGCTGAAAGCCGGGCCCGCTCTTGACCTCCGTGATGTCACCGACGCCGATGATTCCCCACCGCACCCGGTCCGCACCGACAAGACGATTGCCTGCCGATGGTGTGGAACTTGAGATCTGCCCCGGGTGAGCGGTGAGGTCGTCTGTCATGGCGCGATCCTGTCGAGGCTAGTCGGTCAGAGGGTGTGGAGGTAGCCGGTGCGGTCGGCGTCGGTGATCGCACGGATCGTCCGAGCCGGGACGCCGGCAGCGATGGTGCGTGCCGGGACGTCCCGGGTGACGACAGAGCCGGAGCCGACGACGGCTCCCTCGCCGATGGTGACGCCGGGGTTGATGGTGACGCCGCCGCCGATCCAGACCTGGTGGCCGATCGTGACGGGCATGGCGATACAGGCACCGGCCGCCCGTTCGGCGGGGTCGAGAGCGTGGTTGGTGGTGTAGATGCCGACGCGCGGCCCGAGCAGGACCTGGTCGCCGATGGTGATGCCGCCGCCGTCGAGCATGACGCAGTCGAAATTGGCGTAGAAGCCCTCGCCGACCGAGATGTTGTGGCCGAACTCGCATCGGAACGTAGGTTCGAAGAACGCGCCCGACCCGGCGTGCTTGAGCAGATCCCGCAGCAGCGCCTCGCGGGCTTCGGCGGGTTGCCCGTAGCTGGCGTTGTACCGGTTGGTGGCCAGGAGGGCATGCTCCCGCGCCTGGATGAGTTCGTTGCTGAGGTCGTTGTAGACCGCGCCCGACAGGATGTGGGCGCGCTGCTCGTCGAAGGTCATGGAGGATCCCGTCACAATGTACGATCGTACACTAGCCTGATACGCCCGGCGCTACTCCAAGAGGCGCCCGCCGAGTGATGGCCGACGGTCCGCGAGAACTCGTCGCCGGCTTCGGTCAGGGCGTCCATTCCGAGCGCGGCGGGTTCGGGGGTTGGGACCGAACCTCGTCGCCCTCCCGGACGCCGTCCCAGCCCTCGACCGGCCAGCCACCCGCGCGGGTGTGTTGAGGAATGACGGGCTGAGTAGCGTCAAGAAATGACTGACACCCCATCCGACAAGAACGCCGAGTTCGAGCAGGTCGGAAAGCTGATCTCGAAGGCCAGGTTCGCGTTCGTCACCACCCACGCCGACGGGCGGCTGCTCAGCCGTCCGCTCGCCATCTTGGAGCGCGAGTTCGACGGCGATCTGTACTTCTTCACCGCGGACCCCTCGCCCAAGACCGAGCAGGTGGTCGCGGACTCCCAGGTCAACGTCAGCCTTCAGTCCGGGGACAACTACCTCTCGATCGCGGGCACCGCTTCGGTGACCCGGGACGCCACCCTGATCGACGAGTTGTGGAACCCGTACGCCGAGGCATGGTTCGAGCAGGGCCGGGACGACCCGGCGGTTGCGCTGCTGAAGGTACATGCCGATTCCGCCGAGTATTGGACGGTCGACAGCCCCAAGCCGATCGCGCTGATCGAGTATGTGAAAGCGATGATCACCGGCGAGAAACCCGACGTGGCGACCAACACCTCGGTCGACCTGTGAGGACGCTGCCGGCTCACCTC
>JBDHZN010000116.1:0-10956 GCA_039811845.1 Micropruina sp.
GGTCGGCTTCACCGGTGTCGGGTCGCTGCCCGGCACGGACTATCCCGCCGCCGTCCGGCTGGTGATGGACATCTTGGGCGCTGACGGCGGGCTCCCGCACCTGCCGGAGCTGCCCGGACGCGGCCCGTGGGCGGGCATGATCGGACGCGGTACCGCCGCCCTGACCGAACTGCCGGCCGAACTGGTTGCGGGGGAGTGGCGGCTGAGCGACCACCCGGGGGTCGACCAGCGGCGCGCCCAGGCGACCCTGCGCGACGATCTGGACAGGTTCGAGGAGGACGCCCACGACTACGCGGGCACGGTCAAGCTGCAGGTGGTGGGTCCGTGGACGCTGGCGTCGTCCCTGTTCCTGCCGCTCGGCGGGCGGGTTCTGGGCGACCGTGCCGCACGTCGTGACCTGGCCCAGTCGCTGGCCGACGGGGTCGGGGAGTTGGTGGCCCAGGTCAGCAGGCGATTGCCGTCGGCGACGCTGCTGCTGCAGATCGACGAGCCGTCGCTGCCTGCGGTGTTGAGCGGCGCGGTGCCGACCGAGGGCGGGTACTTCCGGCACCGGTCCGTGCACCCGCCGGAGGTCGCCGAGGCGCTGCGCCCCCTCGCGGAGGCCACTGAGTCCAGCGTGTTGCATTGTTGCGCGCCGGGTCTGCCGATCGACCTGGTCGGTGCCGCCGGCTTCGCCGCGGCGTCCGTTGATCAGGATCTGATCAACGACATCGACGCCGTGGCACAGGCCGTGGACAACGGATTGCAGCTGTATCTGGGCTGCCTTCCGACGTCCGGGCCGGTGCGCGACTGGCGTCCGGATGACCTCGTCCGACGGGTGCTGCGGCTGCTGCAACCGCTCGAACTGGGTCCGGTACTGGCCGACCGGCTGGTGCTGACGCCAGCATGTGGCCTGGCAGGGTTCACCCCGCGACAGACCTCAAGCGCGCTGGCCGCGCTGCGGAGGGCGTCCGGCCTGGTGGATGAGGCCCTGCGCCAGTAGTCCGCGGGGGCACCCGTGGTCGAGTGCCCCGTACAGCCGGAAGTAACGCCCGTACAGCCGGAAGTAGCGATGTCGAGATCGCTCGCCAATGGTGGGAAAGCGTGCGGATTTCGGGTTAGAACACGAAACCGGCGAGGTTTCCCACCATCGGACAGCGATGTCGAGATCGCCGAACCCAGTCGCAACTGTGGAAGGGCCTGGATGCCGAAGCCCTTTGGAGAGCGCCCTGTCTTGGCCGGCGCCAGGCTCCGGGTCATCCTTCTCGGGTCGGCATCCTCATCGCGAACGCGGGACGCCGTCCGGATAGAACGGGGGATTGCCCTCGGCCAACTCGGTGAGCCGGTACCACCGGGCGACGGAGTCGTTGTCGAGCACCGGGCGGGTGGCGCCGAACGGCAGTTGCTCCAGTTCGGGGCAGCGGACGGCGAACACGTGGACGATCTCGTGTCCCGGTTCGCCGGCAAGCTGGAACAGGTTTTCGGTGACGGCGAGCAGTTCGACACTGCTCAGCTCGACGCCCAACTCCTCACGGAACTCCCGTCGCAGCGCTTCCTCCGCGCGTTCGCCGAACTCGATCCCACCGCCGATGGCGCGGACGAACCGGTGATGGCCGGGGATCACGGCATGCTCCTCGGCCATCGCCCAGCCCTCCCGAACCACCAATCCGACGGCAATGTTGCGGATACGGGAACTCATTTCGGCGACGGTAGCGCAATGCGACGCACCACTGTTGGTTGGTTGAGCTTGTCGAAACCCCGCACCCGCGGGCGACCAGGGTCTCGACAGGCTCGATCAACGGAGGGTCTCGAACAATCGCGACCACCAGCAGCATGGCCCAGCTCAAACCGTGTCGCGCAGCACCTTGACCTCGGCCTCGCCCTTGGTGCCGCGCCCACGCGGGAACAACGACGCAATGTCGACCGTGCCATGCAGACGCGCGGTGAAGGTCCCTCGTCGCCCATAACCCGGTCGCCGTAGCCGGTCGAGCGCCGGATCGGCGCGTTCATCGGGCCAGGCTATTCCCGGACGCGGCGGGTGTCGATGGTCCTGAACCCATCCACGCCGGACGGACAAGCCCGGTGGATGGTCCGGCGGTTGCCTATAGTCGCGCGCATGATCATCTGGCGGGGTTGGGGCATTCTGGCGATCCTGATCGGCGGTGCGGCGGCAGGGCTGGGTTCGGCGATCTCGGTGGTGAATCCGGCGCTGACCCCCATTTTCATCGGCCTGATGCTGATCGGCGGCGGTGTGGGCACCTGGTTCCTCGGTGACTACCTCAACCAGAAGCGACCGGTGGCTGAGTTCGACGGCTGGTATGCCCGTCGCCGCGAGGAGGTCGCCGCCCAGGTGCGCGGCGGGGCCTACAACAATGTGCCCGACCCGCAGCGACCCGGACAGCTGGCCGACCCCTGGGCGATCGGTGAGTACGTGCTGAAGCAGGAGAGTGCGAAAGTACGTGCCGCGCTCACGAACCGGCATTCTCTGTTCTTCGTGCCGCTGCAGTACCTGGGATTCGTGATGGGTGGCATCGGCATCGTGGTGATGGTGGTCGGCCTCTTCCGCTGAGTGCGCGACCGGCTGGTGACGCCCGGACCGGCGTCACACCTCCCAGTCGGACGAGTAGCTGCGGGCCCGCAGCAGCTGAGCGAGTTCGACGTGTACCCGGAGGGTCTTCTCCAGCCGGTAGCCGCGATCGTCCGACAGTTGGTCGTCCACCCAATCGCGGCCCGAGACATAGCCGACATACGGGTTGATGATGCACTTGAAGTCCGCCATCAACGACTGGCCGATCGAGGTGGTGGCCATGTAACTGTGCGGCAGTCCCGCCGCGCAGACGAAGGTGACGACCTTGTCGAACCACGCCGCCGTGTGTTCGCCATCCCCGGTGGCGCCGGTGGACTCGATGAGCCATTTGACGGTGGCTCCCGGTGCCCAGTTGTAGATCGGGAAGGACAGCACGATCCCGTCCGCCGCGCGGATCGTCTCGTGCAGTCGGGCGAAGAGTGCCGTGTCGAAGACCCGGTCATTGTCGAACGTCGGCAGTCCGGTGGCGGCGAGGTCGACCAGTTCGGTGTGGTGGCCGGCTTCGCGCAGCAGCGCCACTGAGGTGACGGCGAGTTCACGGCTCTTGCTGCGAGGGTCCAAGCTGCACGAAAAGACCGGGAGAACCAGGGCCGACACGCGAACACCTTACCGAAGCGGTTGTCAGCAGCTGACGGGTGCACCGAGCAGAACTGTCAGACCCCGGACGATAGATTTCCACCGTGATCGCAGACGACATCCGTGCCCGGCACGCCGCGTTGGCTCAAGAGATCGAAGAGCACCGCTTCCGCTACTACATCACGGATGCCCCGACGATCAGCGACGGCGACTTCGACGTCCTGATGCGCGAGCTGGAGGCGATCGAGGACGCGCATCCCGAACTGCGCACGCCCGATTCGCCGACGCAGAAGGTCGGAGGGGCGCCGTCCGCCACCTTCGCGCCGGTCACCCACCTGCGGCCGCTGATGAGTCTCGACAACGTCTTCTCGCACGAGGAGTTCGAGAAGTGGGCCGCCAGGGCCACCAAGGAACTGACCGTCACCGCCTGGCTGTGCGAACTGAAGATCGACGGGCTCGCGCTCGACCTGGTCTACCGGGGCGGACGGCTGGCCAGCGCGGCCACCCGCGGCGACGGCAGGGTCGGTGAAGACGTCACCGCCAACGTGCGCACGATCGCGTCCATCCCGGCCCGGCTGACCGGCGACGTCCCCGAGATCGTCGAGGTGCGCGGCGAGGTGTTCATGCGTCCCGAAGACTTCGCGCTGCTCAACGAGGGGCTGGTCGCGGCCGGCAAGGCTCCGTTCGCCAACCCACGAAACTCGGCGGCTGGGTCGCTCCGGCAGAAGGACGCCCGGGTCACGGCGTCCCGCAACCTGCAGTTCCTCTGCCACGGACTCGGCGAGGTGTCCGGTGTGACGATCGACAGCCAGTCACACGGCTACGAACTGCTGGCGACCTGGGGCCTGCCGGTCTCGAGCCACTACCGGGTGGTGCCGACCATCGAGGAGGCATGGGCCTATATCGACCACTACGGCGAGAACCGGCACGGTGTCGAGCACGAGATCGACGGCGTGGTGATCAAGGTCGACGATCGCGAGCTGCAGGACCAGCTGGGCAACACCTCGCGGGCGCCACGCTGGGCGATCGCCTTCAAGTACCCGCCGGAAGAGGTCACCACGAAGCTGTTGGAGATTCGGGTGAACACCGGACGCACTGGCCGGGTCACGCCGTACGCGGTGATGGAGCCGGTATTCGTGGCGGGTTCGACGGTCGAGCAGGCCACCCTGCACAACGCGTCCGAGGTGAAACGCAAGGGCGTGTTGATCGGCGACAGCGTGGTGCTGAGGAAGGCCGGCGACGTGATTCCTGAGGTGGTCGGCCCGGTGGTGGCGCTGCGTGACGGCACCGAGACGGAATGGGTGATGCCCACCCACTGCCCGTCCTGCGGCAGCGAACTCGCCCCTGAGAAGGAGGGCGATGCCGACCTGCGCTGCCCGAACACCCGCTCCTGTCCCGCGCAGCTGCGCGAGCGGCTGTTCCATCTGGCATCCCGGCAGGCGCTCGACATCGAGGTACTGGGCTGGCAGGCGGCCGATGCACTGCTGTCGGCGGGGCTGCTGACCGACGAGGGTGACCTGTTCGCGCTCGACGCCGACCAGCTGATGCGCATTCCGATGTTCACCCGTGGCCCGCGCAAGGGCGAAGATCCGCAGGGCCGCTACCTGTCCGCCAACGGCGAGAAGCTCCTGGCCAACCTCGAGGAGGCCAAGCACCGGCCGTTCGCCCGCTTCCTCGTCGCGCTCTCCATCCGACACATCGGCAAGGGAGTGGCACCCGACGTCGCCGCCGCCTTCCCCAGCATCGAGGCGCTGCGCGGCGCGTCCGACGAGGAACTCGGCGCGGTCGAAGGCATCGGCCCCACCCTAGTGGCGGCGATTCGCGACTGGTTCACAGTCGAGTGGCATACCGAGATCGTCCGCAAATGGCAGCAGGCGGGTTGTGAGCTGTTCGACCAGCAGGCCGAAGCCGCCGAGGGGCTGCCGCAGAACCTGGCCGGCCTGTCGATCGTGGTCACCGGGTCGCTGCCCGGGTACACCCGCGACAGCGCCGCCGAGGCGATCACCTCGCGGGGCGGACGCTCCGCGGCGTCGGTGTCGGCCAAGACCGATTTCGTGGTGGTCGGCGACAACGCCGGCAGCAAGTACGACAAGGCGGTCGCGCTGAAGCGTCCGATCCTGGGCGCCGAAGGCTTCGAGGTGCTGCTCGCCGATGGCCCGGACGCCGCCCGCGCCGTCGCCAAGGAATCCTGAGATCCACGTCGCCGAGTTGTCGATTCGGCACCCGCCCGGACGACACCATGGTGACGGGACATTCCCGCCACGACGAAAAGGAGCTCGTGATGAAGTACCTGGTCTTGTTGATCGGCGACGGTGAACTGCCCGCCTGGGATTCGCTCACCGAGCAGGAGCAAATGGACGCCTTGCAGAAACACGAGGCATTCGATGCTGCCTGCGAGGCGCGCGAGGGTGTCAACATCGTGTCGGCGGCGGCGCTCGGTGGACCCTCCACCGCGACGACGCTGCGCACCCGCAGTGGCAAGCTGGCGATCACCGAGGGCCCGTACGCCGAGGCGATCGAAGGTCTCGGCGGCTTCTACTTGATCGAGTCGCCGTCGTTGGACGTGGTGCTCGAACTGCTGCGCGTCCTGCCGCCGTACGACATGCAGGTGCAGCCGGTGGTCGACCCGTACGAATGACCGCTGGGGCACTGCTCGGCGAAGTGCACGCCCGGTCGTGGGGCTTGCTGTTGGGGCAACTGATCCGCGCGACCCGGCGTCCCGACCTGGCCGAGGACGCCCTGGCGGACGCCTTTGCGCAGGCGGCCGAGCAGTGGGTCGAGCAGGGCGTCCCAGACAATCCGGCGGGTTGGCTCGCCACGGTCGCGCGGCGCAGGCTGGTGGACGCGCAGCGTGGCGAATCCCGCCGGGCGGCACCCGAGTTCCGGGCGGCAATCCTGCGGCGGTCGGAACCGGCGGGTCCGGGGTTGCCGGGCGCGGATATGGACGAGCGCATCCCGCTGCTGTTCATGGCCACGCATCCGGCACTGGCTGAGGACGTCCGGCCGGCGCTGGCGTTGCGGTTCGTGCTGGGCGTGCCCACCGAGGTGATCGCACGGCTGTTCCTGGTGCCGATCGCGACCATGGCGGCACGGCTCACCCGGGCCAAGCGCCGCCTGGCGACGACCGGCATCGCCTTGGAGGTACCCGATCCCCGCCTTTGGCCGGACCGGCTGGACGACGTGGTCCGCTCGATTTATCTGGCGTTCACGGCCGGCTATGCACCCGGGCGCAATGAGGTGCTCCGCGTCGCGGACGCGGGGGACGCCGTCCGGCTGGCGGTCCTGGCCGCCGACCTGTTGCCCGGGGAACCCGCGCCGGCGGCACTGGCCGCGCTGTTGCGGCTGCACCACGCCCGCCGGGACGCGCGCGTCGGCCCGGATGGGAACCCGGTGCTGTTGGCCCAGCAGGACCGCACTCGGTGGCATGCGGACGAGATCGCGGACGGCCTGGCCAGGCTGGGGTCGCTGGCACCGGGCCCGGGGTATCCGGAAGAACTGCGGCTGCAGGCGTTGATCGCCGCCTTCCATGCCACTGCGGTCACCGCCGCGGATACCGATTGGGTGGGCATAGCTCGCGCCTATCGGCGACTGGAGGCGCTGACCGGATCACCCGTGGTCCGGCTGAACCGCGCCGTGGCCGAGGGGGAGGCGGTCGGGCCCGTGGCTGGCCTGGCCCTGCTGCGGGCCGTCGGTGAGAGGCTGCCGGACAACCATCGGGTGGAGCTCGTCCGGGCCGAACTGCTCCGCCGGGACGGACGCTCCGACGCAGCGCTGACGGCCTATGCCGAAGCCTTGGTTCGATGCCCCGAGGGAGCCGAACGGAGGCACATCGCCGCCCGGCTGGAATCGCTTCAGTCCGGGAAGGACGGAGAGTCCGGGGGATCGATCCGTACCCGCCGCGGATACCGCGGATAGCCCTCCTTTCGGTGGAACTCGTACCACTCCTGTGCGCCGAGATCGCTCACCGGTGCCAGATCTGCCAGCAGGTCGGCGAACGGCCCGGCATTGACCACACAGCCCTGGTTGGGGTCCACCACCCAAAGCTCCGGCTTGCTCGCCGGCCGCGCGGGCTGAGGTTCGCTGGCTGCCTGCTGGTCGGGACGGAACAGCTGCTTCAGCCGCCCCAGCAGGCCGGTGGTCGCCGGTGACGGTGCCGGATCCGGGTCGGGTACGGCGGGCGCGGGCACCCCGCCGATCAGTAGGCCGCCGGCCGGGGAGACATCTCCCCAGTAGCCGTACGGGATCCGCAACCGGGTTCCGGTCTCGGGATGCCACAGGTGCGCGAGGTCGTAACTCCGGGTGGGTGGGCCGCCCCACAGCAACCCGATCCAGCCGTCGACCAGTTCGATCGGGCGGGCGCGGGGCAGCGACGCCGAGCGTCTGCCCCGGGCCTTGCCCGTGTCCGGGTCATAGATGGCAGCGCCGGTTCCTTCGAGCGTCACGACGAGGCCGCCGGCGGTCGCGAGCAGCTCCTGCTGGTTCCCGTCCCGGCCGAGGGCCAATTGCGTGTCTTCGAGTACCCCGTCGCGATAGCGGTGCAGATTGCCGCCGAGCAGGACCCAGTGCCGGCCGTCGTCGCCGGTGACGGCGGTGAAGGAAGGCACCTGGTCAGGGCCGAAACCGGTGATCAGTTCGGCCCGCAATTCATCGGCGGCGACCCGCCAGATACCGCCGGCCGTACCGATGGCCTCGAACGACTGATAGGCCAGCAGCAGATCGCCGCCGAGGAAGGCGGGGGCCGGTGCCAATACCGGCATCTCGCCGGGCAACTCGATCGGCTGCCAGTCGGCGGAGGCAAGGTCGCCGTGGGCGAGGAACACCCGGTGCGGGCCGCCCTTGGCCGGCACCACATCCTTCGCCTCGACCACGCAGGCCAGCTGCCGGACCGGATCGACGGCCAACTTACGGCTGCCGACCCACGGGGCGCCGCAGGCAACTTCGACCGGCGGCCAGCTACCGGTCAGCAGCAGCGACAACTCGGTGGTGAAGGTGTTGGCATCGCGCGGGTGTCGCTCGATCAGGTGGACATCGGCCGCGGCGGCGGGCCCGACCCAGCCATTGAGGTCGGCCCGGGGGAGCTCGGACGGCGTTGGCGCCGTCAACCACGCGGCCGGCTGGCCTGGCTCGTGATCGTCCTGCCGGTGCCAGTGCGGATGCACTCCGAGCGTTTTCGCGGTCGCACTGAAGGTGTCGACCTCGTCCTCGGCGACGGCGACGAAGGCGACGTCGTCGGTATCGGTCTCGAGCTGGTATAGCCGCCGTCCACTGGTGGTGAGCTGTTGGCCCAGGGCATCCCAGGTCATCGGTCCGGGCTCGTCGATGTAGTTGGCGATCAGTTCGTCGAATCGCTTCGAGGCCAGGGCGTCGCGGCCGAAGCGGTCTCGGAGCGCAGCCAGCAAGTCTTCGGCCAACCCCCGGTGGTCGATCAGCACTGCTCGGTCCTTGGGGTTCACCAGGATGCCGCGCCAGTCTCGACTCATGCCGCCCATTCTGGCCCAGTTCGTGGGCTATCGCGGGGGCCCGGACGCCGAGTGACCGGGGGCCGCTACTAGAATGACCGCCGTGGAGGGCCTCAACAGCAACCTGAATCTCAATGCCGGCGCGCCGCCGCGGGTCTGGCCCAAGTTGGGGGAGTGGGGACCGGCCGAAGTGCCGTCCACTCGGCAGAAGAAGCGGCTCCGCTGGTGGGTGTCGCTCGGTTTCGTCGGCGCCGCCGCTGTGCTGTTCGCCTACGGCTGGTACATCTTCACGATGATGAGCGGCGGAGCCGGCTGAGGGTGGCCGGCGGTTGCACCGACGCCGTTACCTGTCGCCGACGCAACCGCCACCTCGGCCCCCATCCTCGGTGGCCGGACGAACACCACACCCGACCGGAAATGGTGCCGCATCAGCGGCATGGATTCCCTCGTCAGCTGCGATCTGCGGCGCAGAGCGCCAGCAATGTTGTCCGGACCATTTGTCACTTTAGCAGAGCTAGGTTCAACTCATTGGGCGGCCGGGAATCGCTGATTTCGTTGGCCGAGCTTGTCGGGAACTGAACTCGGGGGCACGTGGCAAGGGGTTTCGACGCTGATCAACCAGCAGTGATCTGGTTGATCAGCGCTGGTGGTCAGCCCGTCAAGGCAGCCAAATGCCGCAAGCGCGCCAGTTCGGACTTTATGAACGCCGGGCCACCGGTGCGGGCCAGGACGAGCGCCGATCGGTTCTTCAACGGCGCTGCGGCCAGCAACATCTCGGGCCAGCCCGGCAACCATCCTTCGTCGACCTCGACGTAGCCGGAGGAGTTGAGATGGGCCAGCGGATCGAGCGGCAGCCGGTCCACCTCGGGGGCCATCGCCGTCCGGTCGAGCACTCGGCCGTCACCGCTGTCGATCTGTGCGGCCCAGTTCACCCGGAACACGGTGGGCGCGGCCTGGGTCAAGATGGAGGCCGCCTCGGCAGGGTTCTCGGTCATCTCGTCCAGCACGGCCACATCGGCCTGCAAACCCCAGCCCTCCGGATAGTGCGAGAACCACAGCACCGAGACGTCCTCAATCGTGGTGCAGGCCGTGATCAGCGCATCGGGCAGGGTGCCCACCGGCACCTCCACCATGAAATCGTCCACCGCGAAACCCGAGTGCTTCTCGACGATCTCGACGGCTTGAATGTCGGCGCCAACGGTGCCGAGGGCAGTCGCTACGGCACCCAGCGAACCGGGTCGGTCGGGCAATCCCACGCGCAGCAGAAACACGCTCTATTGTCCCGCATATTTGTTACAACCGATGGAGTCCCGCGCCTGAGGAACGGATTGGCTGGGCACCGTGGTCGGGGCCTCCGATCCGTCGGCTCGCCGTTAGGATGGGCGGTCGGACGAGAGCGAGGAGCATCTGGTGGCCCTGACCACAGCCGAGGTGGCACGCCTGGCGGCATTGGCCCGAATCGAGTTGTCAGATGAGGAGTTGGCCCGACTGGCCCCGCAACTGGACGTGATCCTCGACGCGGTCGCGCAGGTCACCGAGGTGGCCGGCGACGACGTCCCGCCGATGTCCCACGCGCTCCCGTTGACCAACGTCTTCCGCGCCGATGAAGTGCGAGCCTCGCTGCCGGTCGAGCAGGTGCTGGCCGGCGCGCCGTCCATCGAGGACGAGCGCTTCCGGGTACCGCGGATCCTGGGGGAGGAGCAGTGAACGAGTTGCTGCGGGCCAGCGCTGCGTCCCTGGCCGAGCGGATCGCCGCCGGTGAGGTGTCGTCGCGTGAGGTGACCCAGGCGCATCTGGACCGGATCACCGCCGTTGACGGCGAGGTGCACGCCTTCCTGCACGTCGACGGCGAACGTGCCCTCGCCGCCGCGGACGCGGTGGACGCCCGACGCGCCGCCGGCGAGGAACTCGGGCCGCTGGCCGGCGTCCCGATCGCCGTGAAGGACATCTTCTGCCTGACCGGCGCCCCCACCACGGCCGGCTCGCGCATCCTCGAGGGCTGGCATCCCCCCTATAACGCCACCGTCACCCAGCGCATCCTGGACGCCGGGCTGGTGGTGCTCGGCAAGACCAATCTGGACGAGTTCGCGATGGGCTCCTCGACCGAGAACTCCGGCTATGGACCGACCCGCAACCCGTGGGATCACGACCGCATTCCGGGCGGCTCCGGCGGCGGTTCCTCGGCGGCTTTGGCCGCGTTCGAGGCGCCGTTGGCGCTCGGTACCGACACCGGCGGCTCGATCCGGCAACCGGCGTCCGTCACCGGCACGGTCGGGGTGAAGCCGACCTACGGCGGCACCTCCCGCTACGGCGTGATCGCGATGGCGTCCAGCCTCGACCAGCCCGGCCCGTGCG
>JBDHZN010000117.1:0-10795 GCA_039811845.1 Micropruina sp.
TCGCGCTTGGCGAGCCGCCGTCCGTCGGTATTGACCGCCAGCGGCACGTGCGCGTACTCGGGAACAACTCCGCCGAGCTGCCGGGTCAGCCAGGCCTGCCGGGGTGAGCTCGACAACAGATCGTCGCCACGCACCACCTGGTCGACGCCCTGGGCGATGTCGTCGACCACGACCGCCAGGTTGTAGGCGGGCACCCCGTCGTTTCGGACCACCACGAAATCGTCGACGACGCCGGTGATCTCGCCCGCCCAGCGATCGGTGACCGTCTGTGTCGCGCCGTCCGCGCGCACCCGGATGGCCGGCGGACGCGTCCGGCGCCGGTCGGCACGCTCGGCTTCGGTCAGGTCGCGGCAGGTGCCGGGGTAGGGACGGTACCCGTCGTCGTGCGGTGCGGACGCCGCCTCGGCGATCTCACGCCGGGTACAGAAGCACTCGTAGGTGCCCAGCCCAGCACTGACCTCCGCATACAGCGTCAGGCGCTGCGACTGCCAGACCGGTTCACCGTCGAAGTCCAGCCCGATCGCGGTCAGGTCGGCGATCTGCCGCGCCGCCACCTCGGGCGCGGCGGTGACCCGCTGGGTGTCGAGATCCTCGATGCGCAACAGGAAGTCCCGGCCCGATCGGCGGGCGAACAGCCAGGCCAGCAGCGCCGTCCGCAGATTCCCCAGATGCAGGTCTGAGGTGGGGGAGGGTGCGAACCGGCCGGCCATGCCGCGATTCTCCCGCATCGGGCCGGTAGCCACTTGGTAGCCTCACCCGGCAGGCACATCCTCGAGGCAAGGCAGGAGGTCCGATGGCGCCACGCAAGTCCGAGCGCATCATGAACCTCGCCATCTGCCTGCTGATGGCCCGGCGCTTCCTGGACAAGAATCACATCCGCGAGGTCGTCGAAGGCTACGCAGGCCTGTCGGACGCCGCGTTCGAGCGCACCTTCGAACGCGACAAGGACGACCTGCGGGCGATGGGCGTCCCGGTCGAGACCGGCAGCAATTCCTCGCTCTTCCCCGACGACATCGGCTACCGGATCCGCCGTCAGGACTTCGAGTTACCGCCGATCGACTTCACCGCCGCCGAAGCCACCGCCCTCGGGCTGGCCAGCCAGGTGTGGGGCACCGCCACCCTGGCCGAGCAGACGGTGAGCGCGCTGGCCAAGCTGCGCGCCGCCGGCATCGACCCGGACGCCTCCCGGCTGCCCGGCGTCAGCCCCAGCATCGGCGCCAAGGAGCCGGCGTTCGAACCGCTCTGGCAAGCCACGATCACCCGGACGGTGGTCGGCTTCGGCTATCGCGGCGTCCGGCGCGAGGTGGAACCATGGGTGCTCACCTACCGGCGCGGCTCCTGGTATCTCGCCGGCTTCGACCGCACCCGGGGCGCCGCGCGGCTGTTCAAGCTGGCCCGCCTCGAGGACGCCCCGCGCACCATCGGCAAACCGGGCGCCTACGGCCTGCCCGAGAACATGGACCTGACCGAACTGACCCGCGCCCTCGAGCCCGGCCCGGCGGCCGAAGAGGCCGTCGTCGCCATCCGCGGCGACAAGGCGCCCGACCTGCGGCGTCGCGGCGTCCCGCTCCCGGACGCGGCACCGCTGCCGCCCGGCTTCGCCGCCTGGCGCGTCCCGTACACCAGCGATCGCGAGTTCGTCACCGAGGTGTGCGGGTACGGCCCGGCCGTGCTGGTGCTGGAACCCGCCGCGCTGCAACGCCAGGTGATCAGCCGGCTGACGGCGGTGGCTCGATGAGTACGTCGCTGGACCAGGTGTCGCGGCTGCTCGCACTGGTGCCCTACCTGCAGGCCCACCCGGACGCCGACCTGGCTGCCACCGCGCAGGCGTTCGGCGTCACCCCCCGCCGGCTGCTGGCCGACCTGGAGGTGTTGTGGTTCGTCGGCCTCCCGGGCGGAATGCCGGGCGACCTGATCGACATCGACATGGACGCCGTCGAGGAGCAGGGCCGGATCAGCCTCAGCAACGCCGACTACCTGTCGCGTCCGATGCGGTTCACCATCGAAGAGGTGACCAGCCTGATCGTGGCGCTGCGCGCCGTCCGGGAAGTCACCGGTGGTGCTGCCGGGGAAGCGGTCGACTCGGCGCTGGCCAAGCTGTCCAAGGTCGCCGGCGCACAGGAAAGCAACCGGGTCGGTTTCGCGGTCGCCACCTCCGAAAGCGCGGTGCGGGAACGGTTGGCGTCCGCGATCGCCGCCCGCCAAGCGGTGCGGCTCAGCTACGACGGGTTCACCCGCGCCGAAACCACCACGCCGGTGGTCGAGCCGCACCGGCTGAGCGTGCGCGACGGCTACGTCTACCTGGAGGGCTGGAGCCGCGACCGGGACGCCTGGCGCACCTTCCGGCTGGACCGGATCGCGTCGGTCGATCCCGCCGAGGGCGGCGTCGCCGATCGGGGCGAACCGCCGCCCTTCGACGGCGGCTGGCTGGAAGTGCGGCCCGAGGCGGCGCTGGTCACGCTGACCGTCACCGATGAGTCGCACTGGATCAGCGAGTACTACCCGGTGCGCTCGGTGGAGCGGTTCCGCCGCGGCTGGCGGGTGCAGCTGCTGGTCGCCGATCCGGCCTGGCTGCGCTCCTTGCTGCTGCGGCTCGGCCCCGAGGTGCGGGCCGTCGACCCGCCCGAGGCGGCCGAGTCGGCCCGCGCCGCCGCGTCCGAAGCTCTGGAGCTGTATGCGGAACTCGGGTCGGGATCGGTTAGTCTCGCTCCATGATGTGGGTGTGGATCTTCCTCGGCATCGCCCTGGCAGGGCTGATCACCCTGGGTTCCTATGCGGTCTGGCTGGCCCACAAGGCGTCCGATCTGTTCAGCGAACTGCAGATGCTCGGCAAGCGGGCGGAAGAACTCGCCGATCTGGTCTCGCAGGTCAAGATCCCCAGCACTGAGTAGACTCGCCGAGTTACTCGCAACGAAGGAGCACAGCGCATGTTCGGCCTGCCTGGCGGTATGGAATGGGTCATCCTGGCGATCATCGCCCTGCTCGTGTTCGGCGGCAGCCGGCTCGCGAATGCGGGTAAGAACGCCGGCAAGGCGATCCGTGAATTCAAGGAAGAGACGTCGTCGCTGAAGAAGACCGACACCCCGCCCGCGGTTCCGCCGGCCGCACCGCTCGCCGAGCCCGAGGGCATCGTGCACGAGGGCGAGATCGTTCCCGACGAGAAGGACAAGGGCCAGCGGGCCTGATCGATCGTGGCCCGACGGTTCAGCCTCGGGTGGCTCAAACCGCCCCCCAAATCACCGGACGGGGTGATGTCGCTCGGCGACCACCTGCGTGAGTTGCGCTATCGCGTCGTCTTCTCGCTGATCTGGATCGTGCTCGGCATGATCGTCATCGCCGTGTTCTACAACCAGGTGTACGGCTTTCTCACCCAGCCCTGGTTGTACGCCAAAGAGATCCTGAGCGAGACCAACCCCGAACTCAGCACCCAGATGGTGCTGTCCGGCGTGACCACGCCGCTGTCGTTGGCACTGAAGATCTGCGGTGTCGGCGGACTCGTGCTGGCCTCGCCGATCTGGCTGTACCAGGTCTGGGCCTACATCGTTCCAGCGCTGCTGGCCAAGGAGAAGCGCTGGGCGCTCACCTTCCTCGCCGCCGCGCTGCCGCTGTTCCTGGCCGGCGTCACCGTCGGCTACCTGGTGCTGCCCCAGGGCATCTCGGTGCTGATGTCGTTCACGCCCGAGTCGGTGCCGATCACCAACCTGATCGAGATCGACAAATTCCTCGAACTCATGCTGCAACTGATGCTGGTCTTCGGGCTCGGCTTCCTGATGCCGGTCGTGGTCGTCGGCGCCAACCTGGTCGGGGTGGTGAAGGGCAAGCAGTTGGCCAAGGCGCGGACCTACGTGATCTTCGGCACCTTCGTCTTCGGTGCTGCTGCCACCCCGTCGACCGATCCGTTCTCGATGCTGGCGCTGGCCATTCCGATGTCGCTGTTGTTCGTGGCCGCCGAGTTCATCTGCCGGGCCAACGACAAGCGGAAGGCCCGTCGCGAGGCTGCCGCGGAACTCGCCACCTCGTGAGCGATGGCGCCCGGCGCGTCCACCTCGTCGTCAACCCCACCGCCGGACGCGGACGTGCTCGCCGCCTGCTGCCCAAGGTCGCCGACGCCCTGCGGGCGGCGCTGCCGTCCGATGCGTTGCGGATAGTGCAGGCCACGGACGCCGCGCACGCCGAGGCGGCTTGTCGCGCGGCGGTAGCCGAAGCGGATGTGCTGCTGGTGATGGGTGGCGACGGGATGGCGCATCTCGGCCTGAACGCGTGCGCCGGAACCCCGGTGCCGCTGGGCGTGCTGCCCGCGGGAACCGGCAACGACCTGTGCCGGGGGCTCGGACTGCCGCTGGGCGTCCGGGATGCCGTCGTCGCGGTGACGCAGGGTCGCCGGCGCAGGGTCGACCTGGCTCAGGTGACCAAACCGGACGGCACCACCCGCTGGGTGGGCTGCGTGGTTTCCAGCGGATTCGACTCGCGGGTGGCGTTGCGGGCCGCCGCGCTGCGGGTACCGCTCGGTCCGCTGGCCTACGCGGTCTGCGCGTTGGCCGAGCTGCGCACCTTCCGTCCGCTGCGGTACCGGCTGAGGGTCGACGGCGCCCCGCGCGCGCTGGATTCGATGGCGATCTTCGTGGCCAACGCCGAGTTCTTCGGCGGCGGCATGCGCGCCGCGCCCGGCGCAGACGTCCACGATGGACTGCTCGACGTCACCGTCATCCACCCCGTCGGCCGGGTGACGCTGCTGCGGCTGCTGCCGTCGTTGTACTCGGGCGGATTCGTCCGGCACCCCGCGATCGAGCGGTTCCGGGCGTCCGAGGTGGTGGTGGACGGCGACGGCCTGATCGGCAGCGGCGACGGCGAGGCGCTGGGCGACGTCCCCTTGCGGGTGACCGCGGTGCCCGACGCCCTGCACGTCCTCGGCTGACCGGGGACGGTTCTTCCGCATTCGAATCTCGCATGTCGGGGGACGGTTCTTCCGCATTCGAAATTCGCACCTCTAAGAACCGTCCCCGCATCGTCGAATTTCGCACGTCCAAGAACCGTCCCCACGTGGTCGGGGGCGCGCGGTAGGTTGGCGACGATGAGCACCGACACCGGGACCTTGCTGCGAGCCTTCGCTTCCGGCTACGGCTTTCCCCTGGACACCTACCAGTTGGACGCCTGCCGCCACGTCGAGGGCGGCTCGGGCGTGCTGGTCGCCGCGCCCACCGGCGCCGGCAAGACGGTGGTGGGAGAGTTCGCGGTGTTCCTGGCGCTGCAGCGCGGCACCAAGTGCTTCTACACCACCCCGATCAAGGCGCTGAGCAACCAGAAGTACCACGACCTGGTCGAGCGGCACGGGACGGAGAACGTCGGGCTGCTGACCGGCGACGTCACGATCAACGGTGAGGCGCCGGTGGTGGTGATGACCACCGAGGTGCTGCGCAACATGATCTACGCCAACTCGCCGACGCTGCGCCGGCTGGGTTTCGTGGTGATGGACGAGGTGCACTACCTGGCCGACCGGTTCCGCGGCGCGGTCTGGGAAGAGGTGATCATCGGGCTGGCCGAATCGGTCCAGGTGGTCTCGCTGAGCGCCACCGTGAGCAATGCCGAGGAGTTCGGCGCCTGGCTCGACGAGGTCCGCGGCGACGTGAAGATCGTGGTGTCCGAGCGGCGTCCGGTGCCGCTGTTCCAGCATGTGATGGCCGGACGCCGGCTCTACGACCTGTTCGACGCCGAGGCACCCACCACGACACCGTTGCCCGCCGGCCAGGTCGACGTCAATCCGGAACTGCTGCGGCTGGCCAAAGAGGAATCGCGCAGCGTCCGCGACGACTCCCGGAAGATGCGCAACCGGCGCACCCGCAACGCGATCGAGAAACGCAGCCCGCGCTCGTCCCTGGTACCCCGCCGGGACGCGACCGTCGAGAGGCTGGACGCCGAGGGCCTGTTGCCGGCCATCTTCTTCATCTTCAGCCGAGCCGGCTGTGACGCGGCGGTCGGCCAGCTGATGCACTCCGGGCTCCGGCTGACCAATTCCGCCGAACGTCGGGAACTCGAGGCGATCGCCGCCACCCACATCGAGGGGCTGTCGCCGTCCGACCTGGATGCCCTCGACTACGGCAGCTTCCTGTCGGCGTTTCGCAACGGCATCGCCGCCCACCATGCCGGGCTGCTGCCCGCCTTCAAGGAATGTGTCGAGGAGGCGTTCGTCCGCGGCCTGGTCAAGGTGGTGTTCGCCACCGAAACCCTGGCGCTGGGCATCAACATGCCGGCTCGCAGCGTCGTGCTGGAACGGCTGGTCAAGTACAACGGCGAGAGCCACGCCCCGATCACGCCCGGCGAGTACACCCAGCTGACCGGACGCGCCGGACGCCGCGGCATCGACGTCGAGGGCCACGCGGTGGTGCTGTGGCAGACCGGAATGGATCCGCGCGCCGTCGCCGGCCTGGCGTCCCGGCGCACCTACCCGCTGCGCTCGTCGTTCGCGCCCACCTACAACATGGCGGTCAACCTGGTCGGATCGGTCGGACGCGAACGGGCCCGGGTGCTGCTGGAGCAGTCGTTCGCCCAGTACCAGTCCGACCGCGGGGTCGTCGGGCTGGCCCGCTCGATCGCGCGGGCCAACGAACAGATCGCCGGCTATCTGGCCCAAGCCGCCTGTGACAAGGGCGATTTCGTGGAGTACGCCCGGCTGCGTGCCGAGATTTCCGCACTGGAGGCGGAGGCGGCCCGCAGCCGCAAGGCCGACCGCCGGGCCGAGTCGCTCAGCGTGCTGCTCGAGTTGCGGCCCGGCGACATCCTGCGGGTGCCGTCCGGAAGGCACACCGGCTGGGCGGTGGTGGTCGATCCGGGCCTGGCCAAGGGCGATCCGAGCCCGATGGTGATGACCGAGCAACGCCAGTTGAAGCGGCTGTCGCTGGTCGACTTCCCGACCCCGCCGGTGGTGGCCGGACGGATGCGGGTGCCGAAGCACTTCGACCCCCGGCAGCCGGCGTCCCGGCGCAACCTGTCGGCGGCGTTCCATTCCAAACTGGCCGAGATCGACCTGACCCAGCCTCGCTACTCGCCGTCCGCCATCGACGAAGAGGTGGCCGGCCGGATCGCCGAGCTGCGCGCCCAGCTGAAGGCGCACCCGTGCCACGACTGCCCGGACCGGGAGAACCATGCCCGCTGGGCCGAGCAGGCGCTGCGGCTGGAACGCGAGAACGCCGGACGGCAGCGCCAGGCCGACCGTCGCACCAACACCATCGCCGTCCGCTTCGACCGGATCTGTTCGGTGCTGGAGTCGCTCGGCTACTTGACCGAAGGCGGCACCGAGGTCACCGATGCCGGACGGAAACTGGCCCGGATCTACGCCGAACTCGACCTGGTCAGCGCCGAATGCATCCGGGCCGGCGTCTTCGACGGGCTCTCGGCGCCGCAGTTGGCGGCCGTGTTGTCGTCGGTGGTCTTCGAGGCCCGGGGCGGCGACCGGCGCCGCCCGCCGCGGATGCCCGACCGGGCGTCCGAGGTGGCGCAGCAGGAACTCCGCCGAGTCTGGCGCGACGTCGGGCTGACCGAACGCGACCAGCGGCTGGAACGCGGCCCAGAACCCGACATCGGTTTCGCCGAGCCGATCCACGGCTGGGCGTCCGGACGCCCGCTCGGCGACGTGCTGGACGAATCCGGGCTCACCGCCGGCGACTTCGTCCGCTGGGCCCGCCAGGTGGTCGACTTCGCCGGCCAGGTCGCCCAAGCCGCTGGACCCGGCCCGCTGCGGACCACCTGCCGCGAGGTGATCGACCGGGTGCGCCGTGGCGTGGTGGACGCCGCGCCGCTGGAGGACTGACCGGCTCGACCCGCCCGGCCGGGAGTTATCCACAGCCGACAGAGCTGGATCCGGTCGATGACGCCATCGGCATTTACGCCTCGACGGGCACCGCGGACCGTCACAAGATCCAGTTGAGGGCGGGCATGTTCGGGGACGGACAGGCAGCCACCGATCCCGCCACCGGCGAGTCGATGATGGACGACCTGCACACCGTCGATGGTGTCTACCTGATCGACGGGGTGAACAAGCTGCGCTATCTGCCGGCCCGCGATTCTTCCGGCGTCTGCGTCTGTTCCAGGGCGGACTCGTCCACGTTTCTCGCGCCCGGCCAGTCGTACACCTTCAGTGTCACGTTCAAAGCCATCCCCGAAGGGGTCGAG
Organism: Micropruina sp.; assembly: GCA_039811845.1. Classification (GTDB taxonomy): domain Bacteria; phylum Actinomycetota; class Actinomycetes; order Propionibacteriales; family Propionibacteriaceae; genus Micropruina. Next base: position 8,167 of record JBDHZN010000117.1, read on the forward strand.
ACCGTCGGTGTGAGCATTCCGATCGCGGGCACCTTCAGCAAGGTTCCGGTGCAACGGTGAGGCGCCTGGTCGTCGGTCTGATCGTGGTTCTGATGTTCCCGGTTGCGGTGGCCCGGGCGGAGACCACGGCACCCACGCCCAAGCCCGGCGCGGCCGGTCAGGCACTGCCGATGGAGCTACCCACCCGCGAGATCACCTTCCCGGTGGCGAGCCTGGACGGCTCGATGGTCGAGGACGGCCGCACCATCATGCTGCGGGCGGATGTCTTCTTCGCCTAGGACAAGGCGACGCTGAACGCCAAGGCCGGTTCGGCCCTACAGCGGGCGGTGGCGAAGCTGGCGGAACTCGGCGCGACCAAGGTCAGGGTTGCCGGGCACACCGACAGCAAGGGCAGCGCGAGCTACAACCGAGGGCTGTCCCAGCGCCGCGCCGAAGCTGTCCGAAAGTCACTGCTGGCGCGGTCGCCGCAGCTGGCCGTCACTGCGAAGGGCTACGGAGAGAGCAGACCGGTGGCGACCAACAAGACCGGTAAGGGCCGTGCACTCAACCGGCGGGTGGTCATCACCGTCACCGGCTGAACGTCGGTCATCCGGTGCGAGTGGTGCGCCAGAGCGCCATGGCTCCGCAGGCGAAGGCCAGGCCGAGGGTGCTCCACAGCGTCCAGTCGGCGGTACGTTGCCGGTCCGCGAGCTGGTCGCTGAGCGGGGGCAGCACGGCCATCCGGGTGTTGACGATCAGCGTTGCCAGGGTCGATTCGCGTGCGGCGTCGTCCGGCGTGTTGAGTGCGAGCAGGCGGGTGACGAAGGTGTCGATCTCGGCGCGGGCATGCGGCGCCAGGTCTTCCAGGACGCGCTGGTTCTCGCGGATCTCCGACTCCGGCGTGGGTGTGCCGGGCGCCGCGGTGAACGGGGTGTAGCCGCGAGCCGCGTACGCCATCCGGTCATGGAACCGGATCTCGAGGGTGTCCCAGGCGAGCTGTGCGGACAGTCGCTGCTGCGCGGTCCCACGCGCGGCGTGCTGGGTCAGCCCGATCGCGGACGAGCCGGCCACCAGAACGGCGAGCAGTGCGACCAGCCAGGTCGTCGGTGCGCGCAGATTCATCGGCATGTCCCTCCTGAGGTCTGCTGGGCAGAATAGGCGGCGCGGGTGTCCCACTACGCTGCCAGTCATGAGCGTCGCCATCCGAGTCATCCCCTGCCTCGACGTCCACGACGGACGGGTGGTGAAGGGCGTCAACTTCCTCAACCTGCGGGATGCCGGCGACCCGGTCGAACTGGCCGCCGCCTACGGCGAACAGGGTGCCGACGAGTTGACCTTCCTGGACATCTCCGCCTCGGCGCAGGGCCGGGAAACCACCCACGACATGGTGCGCCGCACCGCCGAGACGGTGTTCATCCCGCTGTGCGTCGGCGGGGGAGTGCGCGGTGTGGACGACGTCGACGTGCTGCTGCGCACCGGTGCGGACAAGGTCGGCATCAACACCGGCGCGATCAGCCGTCCGCAGGCGATCGACGAGATCACCCAACGGTTCGGCAACCAGGTGCTGGTGCTCTCCCTGGACGCCCGCCGCGAGGCCGGGCAGCCATCCGGCTTCGGCGTCACCACGCACGGCGGACGGAAATCCGCCGGCCTGGACGCCCTCGCCTGGGTCAAGGAGGCCGTCGACCGTGGCGCGGGGGAGATCCTGCTCAACTCGATGGACGCCGACGGCACCACCGCCGGCTTCGACCTGGAGATGATCGAGGCCGTCCGCAAGGTGGTCGACGTCCCGGTGATTGCCTCCGGCGGCGCCGGCAGCGTCGCGCATTTCGTGGACGCCGCCCGGGCCGGCGCGGACGCGGTGCTCGCGGCGTCCGTGTTCCACTACGGCACGCTCAGCATCGCCGAGGTGAAGCAGGCGCTCGCCGAAGCCGGCTTTCCGGTGCGACTGCGGTGATCCCGCCGGTCGAGCTCGCACGTCCGTTGGTCGAGCTTGTCGAGACCCCTCAGGTGGTTTCGACAGGCTCAACCAGCGAGTGGCACTAGATTCGCCCTATGGCCTGCCTGTTCTGCTCCATCGTCGCCGGTGACATCCCTGCCCGCCGGATCTACGAAGACGACAAGGCGATCGCCTTTCTCGACATCAACCCGTGGAAGCGGGGGCACACCCTGGTCATCCCGCGACGGCACGTCGACGACCTGCTGAACGCCGACGAGGCGCTCAGCGAGATCGCACCGGCCGTCACCGCCACCGCCCGGCTGCTTACCGAGCGGCTCGGCGCCGACGGGATGAACCTGCTCTCCAACGCCGGTGCGGTCGCCGGCCAGGAGGTCTTCCACCTGCATCTGCACCTGGTGCCGCGCTACGCCGACGACCCGGGCATGCGGGCCCTGTTCGACCGGGACACCACGATCGACCTCGACGAGGTGCAGGCGGCCCTCAGCTCCTGACCCCGTTGACCAGCCCGAACGCCGAATCCGGTCCACATCCTGAAAACGCCGGTCCGAGAGTTGACACGGTCGGTCTCACGGGCGAAAACTGTCCACGTGCGGATCTTCTTCCTCGTACTTTCGTGAGCGTGTCAGCCGACTAGTCGACCGACACGCACCCTCGCCTGCCGACGCAGCGAGGGTTTTTTCATGCAAGAGG
>JBDHZN010000118.1:0-10702 GCA_039811845.1 Micropruina sp.
AGAACGGCAACTCCTCGATCTACTCCGCTGCTGCTGCTCGCCTATGTGGCCAGCCTGCCCGCCTACAAGGGCCAGGCACTGCTCAGCACCTGGGGCGCGGTCGTCGCAGCACTGATCTCCATCGTCACCGTCGTGTTCTTCGGTGCCCTCTCCGACCGGGTCGGTCGTGTTCAGGTCTACCGCTGGGGTGCGTTCTTCAGCACCGTGTTCGCCTTCCCTGCCTTCTGGCTGCTCACGCTGGGTCACATCTGGCTGGTGCTGGTGGTGATGGGTGTCGGCATCGGCATCGGCGTCCAGGCAATGCTCGGCCCGCAGTGCGCGCTGCTGCCGGAACTCTTCGGCAACCAGCACCGGTTCACTGGCGTGGCCACGGCACGGGAGTTCTCCGCGGTGCTCGCCGGCGGCATCGCCCCGCTGGTCGGCGCTTCGCTGCTGGCTGTGACCGGCAACGCCTGGTGGGTCGTCGCCATCTACTCGGCACTGCTGTCGCTGATCTCGTTCCTCACCACCTTCGTTACCCCCGAGACCAAGGGTCGTAGTCTGACGGCCCTCAACGACGCCGGACAGGAGACAGTGCATGCCTGATCAGGACAAGGTGCGGGTGGTCGTCGCCACCCCCCTCGCCCCCGAACTGTGCGACCGAGTCGCGGCCGTCGACCCTCGGGTCGAGGTCGTGGTCGACCAGGAGTTGTTGCCGCCCATGCGGCACCCGGCTGACTTCGCCGGCGACCCCGCGTTCAGCCGGACGCCCGAGCAGCAGGCCCGCTTCGACGAGTTGGTCGACTCGGCCGAGGTGCTCTACGGCATCCCGGACGTCCAGCCACCGGCGCTGGCCCGCACGGTCGCCGCCAACCCGAAGCTGCGCTGGGTGATGACCATGGCCGCGGGCGGCGGCGGTCAGGTGGTCGCCGCCGGGCTGCCCGACGAGGCGTTGCAGCGGATCGTGTTCACCACCTCGGCCGGCGCACACGGCATTCCGCTGGCCGAGTGGGCGATCTTCGGCCTGGTCTGCGGCTGCAAGGAGCTGCCCCGCCTGCAACGTCAGCAGCGGGCTCACGAGTGGCCCAACCGGGTGGTCGGACGTCCGCTCGAGGGCAGCACCGTGCTGATCGCCGGACTGGGCGGCATCGGCCAGCAGGTCGCCAAGCGCTGCAAGGCGCTCGGTATGACCACGCTCGGCGTGAAGCGTCGGGTCAGCGAGGTCGAGAACGTCGACGAAGTTCATCCGCTGGACGACCTGGCGAGCATCGTCGGCCGGGCCGATCACATCGTGCTCACCCTGCCCGGCACCGCGCAGACCGAGAAGCTGGTCAACGCACAGCTGCTGTCCCTGGCCAAGCCCGGCGTGACGATCGTCAACGTCGGACGCGGCACCGTCATCGACGAGGACGCCCTGGTCGACGCGCTGCGCTCGGGTCAGGTCGGTTTCGCTGCCCTGGACGTGTTCGCGGTCGAGCCGCTGCCCGCCGACTCGCCGCTGTGGGATCTCGACAACGTGCTGGTCAGCCCGCATTCGGGCGGCCTGGACAGCCGTGAGGACGAGCGGATCTGCGAGATCTTCTGCGACAACCTGCGCGCCTACCTGGCCGGCCGGACGCTGGCCAACGTGGTCGATCCGGCACTGGGTTACTGAGCACTGACGTGGAGCTTTTCGTCAGCGCCAATGACGCCAAGCTGGTCCGTGACGCCGGCCGGGACGTGTTCCCGGCCGGTGTCGGCTCCGACACCCTCACCCTGATCGACCTGGACGCCGAACCGCCCGCCGTGCTGGCCACGGTCGACGTCCGGACCTCGATCGTCGGTCCGCCGCAGGCCGTCGCACTCTCCCCGGACGCCCGCTGGGCCGCGGTGGCGGCTCCGACCTCGTACGATCGCGACGCTCAGGCGCTGGTCTTCCACGAGATCCTGCAGGTCGTTCGGCTGGCCGAAGCCGACCCGGTGATCGAGGTCATCGAACTCGGCAGCCACCCGCAGGCGGTGGTCTTCACCCCCGACGGTGGCCGGCTGCTGGTGACGACGGTGAGCGGTGAGGTGGTCGTCTTCGCGGTCACCGGCGAGCGGGTCGAGCAGCGTCAGCGCGTCGCGGTGTCGTCCGGACGGCTGGCCGGCATCGGCGTCCAACCCGACGGCAGTGCGGCGATCGTGTCGCTGCGGGACGAGCAGGGTGCGGTCGTTCTCGACCTCACCGGAGCTGAGGTCACCGCACGTCCGGAACGGCTGGCCACCGGAGTCAGTCCCTACGTGGTCGACACCGACGCCGCCGGCCGGTGGGCCGTGGTCGGCAACGTCGGCTGGGGCGGCAAGGCACGTCAAGGCGGCCAGAGTGTGGCCGATGTCGACCTGGTCACCCTGGTGGACACGACTCAGGTTCCCTTCCGATCCGTCGATCATGCGGCGGTACCGTCCATTCCCGAAGGCGTTGCGATCTCTCCCGACGGCCGTTGGGTGGTGGCCTTGTGCATGGCCGGCAGCCAGATCGGACGGGACCGGCCCGGCCACAGCGAGACCGGATGCCTGGTCCTGTTCGCCAACGACAACGGACGGCTGCGCCGAGTCGACGAGCTGCCCACCGGTGCCGCCGCTCAGGGGGTGGTGTTCAGCCGCGATTCGCGGCGGATCGTCGCCCAGCTGTACGCGGATCGCTGCCTGGCCGTCTACCGGATCGACGATGACACCCTGGTCGACACCGGCGTCCGGATCGACGTGCCCGGCGGCCCCGCCTCCCTGCGCCGCAACTGATATCCCCGAAGGAAGCGCTGATCGTCGCTGGTCGATCAGCATGTCCCTGACTGCCGTCCGCGGAGATCCCGGATCAAGTCCGGGATGACGACCCTCGCCGGTCGAGCTTGTCGAGCCCCTCGACTTGGTCGAGTTCGACCGGCGATGGCACGAGGTTTCGCACCGACCCTTTGGGGTGAGAACAGCCCGGCGCGCGATAGGTCTAGGGTGATCCGCCGTGGGCGAAGTCGTCTCGGTCTCAATGCTGGTGGTGGTACTCGGCTTCGCCGTCATCCGGCCGCGTGGGTTGCCTGAGGCGGTGGCCGCCGTCCCCGCCGCCCTGATCGTGCTGCTGACCGGCGCGCTCGGCTGGGACAAGGCCTGGGGCGAGATCGCGCATCTGTTCCCGGTGGTGGCCTTCCTGGCCGCCGTGCTGGTGATCAGTGAGTTGTGCGACGCGGACGGCCTGTTCCGCTACGCCGGTGCCCTGATGGCCGCGAAGAGTCGCGGTGACGCCCAGCGCCTGCTGGTCTTCGTCTTCATCCTGGCCGCCGTCGTCACCGCGGTGCTGTCGCTGGACGCCACCGTCGTGCTGCTCACCCCGGTGGTCTTCGCCACGGCGTCCCGGATGGGGGTACGACCCAAACCGCACGCCTACGCCTGCACCCATCTGGCCAACGCCGGCTCGCTGCTGCTACCGGTGTCGAATCTGACCAACCTGCTGGCCATGTCGGCCGCCGGGCTCACCTTCGTCTCCTTCGCCGGGCTGATGGCGTTGCCCTGGTTGGCCGTGCTGGTGGTGGAGTACCTGGCCTTCCGGCAGTTCTTCGCCGCCGACCTGTCGATCCCGGCGACCGATCCCGAACCGCCGGAGGTGCCGCCGCTGCCGCGCTTCTCGGCCATCGTGCTGGCGCTCACCCTGGTCGGCTTCGTGGTCGCCTCCCTGTTCCAGATCGAGGCCGCCTGGGTCGCCCTGGCCGGCGCCCTGGTGCTGCTCGTCCGGGCGTTGAAGCTCAAGCAGGTCACCGCCAAGGACATCCCGGGCTTCATCAACCTGGGCTTCCTCGGCTTCGTGCTCTCGCTGGGCATCGTCGTGACCGCCGTCGTCGAGGGTGGCCTGGGTGCCGCGATCGGGCAGATCGTGCCGTCCGGGCAGACCCTCGTGGCCCTGTTCCTATGGGCCGGACTCGCTGCGCTGCTGGCGAACCTGGTCAACAACCTGCCGGCCGTGCTGGTGCTTCTGCCGTTCGCCGCCCAGTCAGGGTCCGGTGCGGTTCTCGCAGTGCTGATCGGCGTCAACGTCGGCCCCAACCTGACTTACGTCGGGTCGCTGGCGACGCTGCTGTGGCGCCGCATCGTGCAGGCCCACGATCACGAGACGCCGATCCAGGAGTTCACCCTGCTCGGTCTGCTCGCCACCCCGATCGCCATCGTCGTCGGGGTACTGGCATTGTGGATTTCAATCACCATCGGAGGTGTGGCATGAAAATCGTGATCTGGGTCCGGGAAGGTACCTGGCCGGCCTGTGTGGACGCGGCCCGCGAGTTGACCGGTTCCGAGTCCGCGGAGGTCACTCTGATCTGCGTCCGGGAAAGCTCGCCGGGCGGTCCGCCGGATCCGGGCTTCGGCTCGCTGATGGGACGCGGCCGCCGGCGGAAGGCCACCGAGGAGATCGATCAGCTCAGCCAGGACGCCGCCGAAACCATGTTGCGCCGCGCTCAGGAGCGGCTCGGTCAGCAGGCCACCGCGCGGCTGGAAACCGGCTTCCCCGAACGTGTGGTCACCGCGGCAGCGGACGGTGCCGACTATCTGATCCTGGGACGCGACGGCGATCGCCGCCGGCTGGGTCCGCAGAGCCTCGGCAAGCACACCCGTTTCGTGGTCGACCACGCGCCCTGCCGGGTGCTGCTGATCTGGCCCGATCGGGTGCCCGACCTCGGATCGATCCCTCCCCCGCCGCCCGACCGCTGAGCCGCCACTCGGCGTCCGTCCACCAACCCCCTTTCGCGGCCAGGTTCGGGCCGTCCTGTCCGCGACTTCCTCGTCGAGTTGCTGACGCACCCGGAGGGCTGGTGCTACTGTGCTCGCAGAGCGCAAGCTCAAACCAAAAGGGTTGCTACCCGACTAGGGGCAAGACCTGAGTCGCATCTAGCGGTGCAACTCGGGTCTTTTTTTGTTCCAGTCCAGATTTCCCCAGCTAGCTAGTAGACAGGAACCGACAATGGCGTCCACTACGGCCGAACAGATCGTCGAGAAAATCGGCGGTCCCGGCAACATCACAAGTCTCACCCACTGCGCGACCCGGCTTCGCTTCGAACTGAAGGACGCCGGCGTCGTCGATCAGAAATCGCTCGAAGCCATCCCAGGCGTCCTGGGCGCGGTGCCGCAGAGCGGCGACCGCTATCAGGTAATCATCGGCGGCGCCGTCGCCTCGGTGTATGCCGACATCACCAACCTGCCCTCGATGAAGGGCGGCGCCAAGCCCGCTGCGGCCAGCGACGCCGACATCAAGGCGGCCGAACGAGCCAAGGCCCGCGGCAAGGTCGCTTGGCTCGACGCGTTCTTCGAGTACCTCTCCAACTCGTTCCGCCCGCTGCTCGGCGTGCTGCTCGGTTCCTCGCTGATCATCGCGATCGCGGCCGTTCTGGACGCCCTGCACATCGTCCCGTTCCAGGGCGTTGACCGCCTGGAGGCCGCAGGCGCCACTTGGGTTTTCTGGGACTCCATGTGGCGCTCGGTGCTGTACTTCCTGCCGATCATGGTCGCCTACAACGCCGCCAAGGCGCTCAAGATCGACCCGTGGATCGGTGGCGCCGTCATGGCCGCCGTGTTCACCCCCGACTTCTTGTCGCTCAAGAACGCGGCCGACACCGTCTGCACCACCAACCCGACGCTGGGAACCGACCAGTGCGTCGCGCAGATCTTCGGCCTCCCGATGCAGCTCAACGACTATGGCGGCCAGGTGTTCGTGCCGCTGATCATGGTCGCGGTGCTGGCCCAGCTCCACAAGCTGCTGCAGAAGATCTTCCCCGAGAACGTGCAGATGGTCTTCGTGCCCTTCTTCTGCTTGCTGATCATGGTTCCGATCACCGGCTTCCTCATCGGCCCGATCAGCATCTGGCTGGGCAGCGGTCTGGGTGCCGGACTGGCCTGGCTGAACAACACGGTGCCGCTGCTGTTCGCCGTTCTGATCCCGATGATCTACCCGTTCCTGGTGCCGCTCGGCCTGCACTGGCCGCTCAACGCGCTCATGCTGGCGAACATCAGCACCCTGGGCTACGACTTCATCCAGGGCCCGATGGGCACCTGGAACTTCGCCTGCTTCGGCGCCACCGCCGGCGTGCTCGTCGTCGCCAGTCGGGTCAAGGACATGGAAGTACGCCAGACCGCCATCGGCGCCCTGGCCGCTGGCCTGCTGGGCGGCATCTCGGAGCCGTCCCTGTACGGCATCCACCTGCGCTACAAGCGGATCTACCCGCGCATGCTGATCGGCTGTGCGACCGGTGGCGTGACCATCGGCATCCTTAGCTGGATGTTCACCCCAGCCGCGCCGGGCGCCCCCGTGGGCGTCACCACCGGCGCCTTCGCGTTCACCTCGCTGCTCACCATCCCGGTGTTCAATCCGATGTGGATCTACGCCATCTCCATCGCGGCGGCCTTCGTTGTCGCGATGCTGCTGGTCATCGCCAGCGACTACCGCACCGCTGAGCAGAAGGCCGAGTTCGAGGCCGAGCAGGCCGCGATCGCCGCCGAGCACGCCGCCCCCGCGCCGGCTCCCGCGGCTGCTGTCGCCGCCCCGGCCGCCGCCGGTGGCGTCGCCACTCTGGTCGCCACCCGCACGGTCTCCGCGCCGGTGGCCGGCAAGGTCGTCCCGATCGCCGAGGTCAACGACAAGGTGTTCGCCTCCAAGGCCCTGGGTGACGGTGTCGGCATCGTTCCGTCGGACGGCCATGTGGTCGCTCCGGTGGCCGGTGTGCTGATGACGGTGCCGGACAGCGGCCATGCCTACGGCATCAAGACCGATGACGGCGTCGAGGTGCTGGTGCACGTCGGCATCGACACCGTGCAGTTGGAGGGCAAGGGCTTCGAGCTCGAGGTCGCCAAGGATCAGCGCGTCGAAGAGGGCGATCTGCTCGCCAAGGTCGACCTGGAGGCCGTCAAGGCCGCCGGGTACGACACCACCACGATGGTCGTGGTGATCAACACCGCCACCTTGAAGTCGGTCACCCCGGTCGGCCCGAGCGACGTTTCGCTCGGCGACTCGGTCATCGACATCGAGGCCTGAAAGGAGTGATCGGTGGCCGTCCCCTGGTGGGGGCGGCCACTGCTCTGATCTGATGAAGATTCTCCGCGTCTTCAACAACAACCTCGTGCTCGCTCTGGACGAGAGCGGACGCGAGGTCATCCTGACCGGCCGCGGCCTGGGTTTCCAGGCCCGGCCCGGTCAGAGCGTGGACGCCGCCAAGGTGTCCCGCGTCTTCGTCCCGGCCGACGGCGGCGACTCCGATCATCTGGCCAAGCTGCTGGCCGGCATTCCCCCCGAGCACATCCAGTTGGTCAGCCACGCCATCGCCACGGTGGGTCTGGACTCGGTGGCACGCAACCCGGCGGCGGTGATCGCCCTCGCCGATCACGTCAGCTTCGCGATCCGCCGGGTGCATCTCGGCATGGACATCGCCTATCCCCTGCTCGCCGAGGTGCAGCACCTCTACACCGATGAGTACCGGCAGGCTGAGGCTCTGCTGGCCGCGATCAATGAGAACAGCGACGTCCAGTTGCCGCAGACCGAAGCGGTCGGGCTGGCGCTGCACCTGGTGAACGCCGGCTTCGCCACCGGTGATCTCTCCTACACCTACCGGATGACCGGGGTGATCCAGCAGATGGTGACCGTCATCGAGCAGGCCTACGGCATCACCCTCGATCCGGGCAGCGTCAGCGTCGGACGGTTCATCACGCACCTGCGCTACCTGTTCGTCCGGATCCACAACCACAAGCAACTCGACTCCGAACCGACAATGGTCGGCCAGGCGATCCGGGAGAGCTTCCCGGACGCCGCGGACGTCGCCGTCCGACTCTCCGGGATTCTGGAGCTGCGGCTCGGCGCAGCGCTGACCCCCGACGAGATCTCCTACCTGGCCCTGCACGTCGCCCGGGTCACCACCGAGCGCTGAGCGCCAGACCAACTGGCCGTGAGTAGCCGGTTGCGCCGGCAAATGGCGTTCTATGCATCATGCGTATCCAGCGAGCGCGACGATACGCCGCAACGTCTGGTCCTCGACAGTCTGCGCAGCCGGTGCCTGGCGCGCCTTGTCGCCGGTCAGGTCGTCCCCGCCCGATGGCTTGCGGCCGCAGCCGCATGCGTAGCCGCGCCCCTTCCGTGCGCGGCGACCATCGGGCTGAGTATTCCCGGCATGCGACGCACTCCGGTCGACGCTCTTGCTCTCGTCCTGTTCGCGACCATGCTCATCCTCAGCGCTATCGCAGTCCTCTCCGGGCGCGTGTTCATCTACCTCATGGCGTCACGGCGCCGCATCTCCAAAGCACTCTTCGAAGGACGCACGCCCGTTCAGTTCGAGATGCCTTCTCTAATCCGATTCGGAGGAAATCGGACGGAGCTCGTCTGTTCCAGTTCGATCGTGGGCGGCCTGTTCATCGCAACGATGGCTCTCGGTGCGCTGTTCAGCCCATTCCTTCCGATCGTGGAGGAGAGCCCGGGCACCGTAGCCAGCACCTCTTGGGTCCTTGTCCTGGTCGCATTCACTGCTTGCCAGGCAGGACTACTGCATGCGGGTCGCTACCTCGCACGGCAGGGAATCCCGAACATCCACCCGCCGCCCAGGCTGCTCACAGCAACCGAGTTTGTTGGGCCCGTCAGAGCAAGCGAACGTCAAGGTGCTACGGACCCAGCTCACCACCCCCACGAACACCCCTCACCGGCGACTCGGGAACGCAGAGCGACTAGAACAGCTAAAACAGCAGGTACAGGATCGGCAGGTTCGTGAGCAGATGCACCAGCATGGCGATCACCAGGTTGCGGCGGACCACCGCGATCACCGCGATCGCCAGTGCAGTCGGGAACTGGTGCAGCAGCCACGACGGCCCGAAGAAGGCCAGATGCGGGGCCACGAAGATCGCCAGGCTGAGCCCGGCCCCGGCCCACGGTGCCCAGCTGCGGGCCCCGAACAGGGCACCCAGCCGCTCGGCCAGGAAGCCCCGATAGACGATCTCCTCGGTGACCGCCGCGGTCACCGTCAGGACCAAAATGCCTAGCACGCCCAGCCGCAGCACGACCTCGATGCCCGCATTGCCGACCTGCGGCGCGATCATGTCGGCCAGCCACGCCCAGGCCATCGCGCCCCCGAAGAGGTACAGCGCCCATTCGATACCGGCCCAGCGCGGACGGCGGATCAGCAGCGAGGCGAGACCGAGGCGTTCCACGCCGAACACGATCGCCAACAGCAGTCCGACCCCGATCCACTTCCACGGGTCACCGGAGATGGGTCCCCGCAGGCCGAACCACAGGTGGACCCCGGCGATCTCATCGACCGGCGGGCCTTTGTACACCAACCCGATGACGATCGCCCCGAGGGTCAGCGACGCCAGCAGCCGCCGCCTGCTCAGCGACCAGGCATTGCGGGTTCCTTCGACGGATAAGGCGCTCTGATCCGGGACCGCCGACCGGCTGGAAAGGTTCGACATCTCCCTAGAGTAAACGCTCTAGAGTGCATGCTCTAGAGCGGGGACTCTAAGATTGGCCGAGAGAGGGTGAGTGATCCGATGAGCACCGAGAAGCGCGGCGGGCGACGGGACGCCATCATCGAGGCGGCCTACAGCTGCATGGCCAAGGGAGGTTACGACCGCACCAGCACCGCTCAGATCTGCGCTGCCGCCGGCGTGTCATCGGGCACCTTCTTCCACTACTTCCCCACCAAGGCCGACGTCCTGGTCGCCATCCTGGAGAGCGGCCTGGAGCACACCCGTGAGGTGTTCGCCCGGATTCGCGCGAGGGCGACCCCGGACGCCCAGGGTGCGCTTGAGCTGTGGTGCGAGCACGTGCTGCAGGAGGCGTCCGACGACGACCTGGCCGGGTTCGACTCGGTTCTCGGCGCAGTTCCGGACCACCCTGGCATCGCAGCCGCACTCAAGACCGAGGGCGCGCTCGTCCACGATCTCCTCACCGACCTGATCGCCCTCGGCCAAGCCCAGGAAACGATGCGGACCGATCTCGCCCCCGCTCGGGTCGCCACCTGGCTGGCAATCCTCGCCAACGGCCTCCTCGGACACGCTGCCGACGAAGGCTCCATTCAGATCAACGAACTGCGTCTCGAGTTCGTCGACATCGTCGGCCAACTGGTGCGTCCGCGCTAGCCGACACCCCTTCGACTCCTCCGGCTAGCGCCCAGGCGGCACCCGCGACGGCTGACCGGGTGTCGGGTCGAAGCCGCGAGGGTCAGCGTTGCGCCGCCAGCGACTCGGCGATCGCCCGCACCGCATCGACCGTCTCGAGCTCGTCCTGGGGATCGATACTGCGGCACTCGGCCCTGCTGCCGGGCTTGAACGCCAGTTCGCGGTTGTCGGCGACGTAGCCGGGCAGGTCCGCGCTCAACAACAGCCGAGCCGTCTTGCCGGTGCAAACGCGGTAGTGGGTGTGTTTGATCATCGCGGCGATGCGGCTGCTGACGGCCGCTCAGGTGGTGATGTTGGCGCTGTCGCCACCCGTGGCGGCGAAGCTTGTGCCGGAAACCATGCGGGCGCCTTCGGAGGCGAGGAACACCACGAGCGGAGCCACATCCTCCGGGTCCACCCACGGCACCCCGAGCGGCAGTTTCTTGCGCTGCGCGTCCGCGGCGGTCTGCTCGTCCTCGGCGACGTCGCCCGTGGGCTCGTTCCCGCCGGTGCGGATCATCTGCGCGTACCGATCCTCGTGCCGGGTGAGCTTCGTGTCGATGAGACCCGGGATTACTGCATTGACGGTGATCCCGTA
>JBDHZN010000119.1:0-10635 GCA_039811845.1 Micropruina sp.
CGAACCATCCCCGCTCCCCTGCCGGCTCTCTGGCCGCATCCCGATCAGGCCGACCCCGGTCGGAGCCGCCGGGCACTAACGGAGTCCCCCTCGTCCGCCATGTTGCACACACCTTCGGCATCGCGCTGGCCTTCCCGATTCTGACCCTGGCGATGCTCGACCTGTTCCCGGCGAACCGCGGCGCGGCGTCCTCGGTGCAGACCTTCGTCTCGCTGGTCGCGAACGCGCTCATCGCCGGCGCGCTGGCGCCGGCGGTGGCGTTCTCGCTGCCCATGCTGGCCGGGACGGCGCTGGCGCTCACCGCGATCGGCTACCTGATGTGGCGCCGGCACCTGCAGGTGACCGCGCTCGAGCCGCAGGCGCCGCCCGACCCGCAGGCCTACGAGCCGACCGACGAGATGTGAAACCAACTTCATATCTGGTGCCGCACATGGGTCGGCCGACCATAGTCATCCGTGGCTTGACTAGGGGCTCCAAAGGGTTCGCCAGAGATGCTGCCATGCTTGTTCTTCAAGTGTGAACATTGTATGTTTCCATATGTGGACTGGACGAGTGCATATCTAGCCGAGGTGGTCGAGGACCTGCGGACCCGCCAGGGCGACACCACCGACATCGAGGTCAAGTCGGCGCTCGGAGGAGTCCCTGCCCTCGGCGAAACCCTCTGCGCCTTCGCCAACATGCCGGAGGGAGGCACGATCATCCTCGGACTGGACGAGTCTGCTGGTTTCAGTCCAGTCGGCCTCACCGACATCGCCAGCCTCGAAGCGGCCATCGCCGCGCAAGCACGGACTGCCGTCACACCTCCCACGCGGTGTTCTTTCGAGACCTTTCAGGTAACCGGTCGTCCGGTGTTGGTCGCTCACGTGGAAGGGCTACCACTACACCAACGACCCGCGCGTCACGGTGGGCACGCCTATCTGCGGCAGTCGGACGGCGACTACCGAATGAGCGAGCAGGAGGTCGCCCAACTCGAACTGCTGAAGACCCAGGCAATCCGGCCGACACAACCGGACCGCCAAACGATCCCTGGAACAGGTATCGGCGATCTCGACCCGGCTCTTCTCGATTCGTTCCTTGCCGCGACTCGCGCCGCATCCCGACGTTACGCTGCCGCCACAGACGCCCAGATCCTCGTCTACACGGGTGTCACCTCTCGTAGCGGCGAACTCAGCCTTGCCGGCCTGTACGCCATGGGGATTGCCCCTCAGGCGTTCAGTCCCAGCCTCAGCATCACCGCAGCGGTTCAGCTGCCCCGAGAGGCCGGCGGACCACGGACGCGTGACCTCGTCCATCTGGTCGGCCCCGTTCCCGAGCTACTGGAGGAGGCTATGGGTTGGGTATTGCGAAACACGCGGACGGCGATGGGATACGACGAACGAGGCCACGGCGTCGACCAGGCCGAACTCCCTATGCGTGCCGTGCGTGAGGTGGTCGCAAATGCACTTGTCCACCGGAACCTGGACTCCATCACCGACTCGAAGCGGGTCGAGATCCGCCTGCTCGATGACCGGCTTGTCATCACCAGCCCGGGTGGCTTGTGGGGGGTCTCCGAGAGTCAACTCGGCCGGCCTGGTGCAAAGAGCGCCGTGAACCCGGTTCTCTACGACATCTGCAAATACGTCCGGCTCCCTGACGCCACTCGCGTGATCGAAGGCGAGGGCGGCGGCATCCGCGAGGCGATCCAGGCGTTGCGTGACGCCGGGCTGAGGCCGCCGCGTTTCGTCGACACAGGGATCCAGTTCAGTGTGATCATCTCGCGGCACACACTGTTGACCGAAGACGACCTCGCCTGGTTGCGGCGCGTCGCCAGGGGGTTCGATCTCACCAGCGAGGAACGCTCCATCCTCGTGTCGATGCGGCATGGCGCGACTTGGACCAATACCCAGGTGCGCCACGAGTTCGCACCCTTGGACTCCGTGGCTGCTCGGCGCATGCTGCAGCGGCTCGTTGACACGGGCCTCGTCCAACCGCACGGCGAGCGGGGCGGGACTCAGTACACCATCGCGCCCACGCACGCCGCCGGGCGGCAGGACGCCATCCTGGTCGAGCCACTGCCAATCACTCAGCCACCACTGCCAGTAGAACAGCGGTCCCCGATGGCCCCCACACGTCACCGGACGGTGATCTTGCGAGCCTTGGAGGAACCGAGATCCGTCAAGCAACTCATCGTGTTGACCAATCTCACCGATGGTCAAGTCCGGTACACGCTCAGCCAACTCATCGAGGCGGGCGAGGTGGTAATGCTTGGCGCCCAAGGCGTCCGGGGAACCACTTACCAACGGGTCGACGACCCTCCGGACGAGGTCAGTAACAGAAGTCGGTGAGTCGCGAGGCAAGCGCTTTGCCCTGGTCGTAGCCGGCGCGAGCGGCCGCGGGACGCAGCGATAGATCCACCGCGTTGGCGCCGAACAGCCGCTCGGCGCCCGGCTCCGGGACGACGGTCTCGACTCTGCTGCCGCCGGCGCGTAGCTCGTCGACCTGGGCGGCGAGTTGCAGGCCCCAGGCCAGCGGATGCCGGGTCCGGCCGCCGAGCGGGGAGAGCACCAGCACCCGCTCGGCGCCGGCGGCCAGGTCGGCGTTCTCGTTGCGCCGGTAGCCGCCGTCGATGTAGCGTCGGTCGCCGATCCGGTAGGCGGCGCCGCTGGAGCAACTGGCCGCCACGGCGTCCACCAGATCGACGCCGCTGTGGCGGTCGAACACGGTCGGCTCGCCGCTGCGGGCGTCGACCGCGGTGATCAGCAGGGTGCGTTCCGGCCAGTCCTGGCGGGGCAGCCGGGCCGCGACGGTAGCGCGCCAGCGTTCCGACCAGGCACCGTCGGAGGCGGCGTCCAGTTCGATGGCGGCCGCGCCCATTCGGCGACGCATGTCGGCTGCGTCCTCGGCTGCCGCGATGATCGCGCCGGTTCTCTGCAGGTGCTCCGTCGCCGACTTCGCGCGCCCGGCCGGTGGCGGGGTGGGAGCGGAGAGGACGGCTTCGAACAGTTCGGTCGGACTCGCGCCGGCCAGTTGGACGGCGGTCGTCGAGCCGGCCGAGGTACCGACGGTCAGCTCGGCCGTGGTGACGTCCAGGCCGGCATCGAACAGGCCTGCGACCACGCCGATCGACCAGGCGTTGGCGGAGGATCCGCCGCCGCCCAGCACGAGTGCGCACCGGTCGCCGAAGGGTGTTGCGTTCAAGGGTGTTGTGTTCATGGGAGTCGCCTTTCGCGAGTTGCCTGGTGGCGCTCCCGGCGGCGACTAGCTCAGCCGCGCGATCGTGGGCTGCGGGGAGCACCCATTGCGGATACTGCGTTCACGGGGCTCACCTCCTAGCGTCGGTCACGATCGGCTCGACGGTACCACCCACTACAGATCGTCGGTGCGCCGCGCGCGCTTGGTCTCGCTGCGATGCCGCTTGGCGGCAAGTCGGCGCTCGATGGATCCCCGCGTCGGACGTGACGCGCGACGCGGCGGCGAGGCCGGGGCCAGGGCCTCTCGGAGCAAGGCCGCCAGACGCTCCCTTGCGTCCGCCCGATTCCGCTGCTGAGAACGGGTCTGAGCGGCGACAACAGTGAGGACGGTCCCATTCAGGCGACTCGTCAACCGACGCGGCAGGCGCTCGCGCTGCACGTCGTCGAGAGCCGCGGAAGCGCCCACGTCGAAGGACAACTGGACCCTCGAGTCGGACGTGTTCACGCCCTGACCACCGGGCCCGGACGCGTGCGAATACCGCTCGATCAACTCGCGGTGCGGGATCACCAGACCGGCCGGCAACCCCGGCGCCGGCGCGATCCGCAAGTCGTCCATCGCACTACGGTAGGCGGGAGAGCCCCATCCAGTGGAGGCGTTGGGGCGAAGTCGCCGAGTTGTTCCATGGTCCCGCCGACCCCTTACTCGCTGATCCACACCGCCTTGGCGATCGGCTTCTGCGAGAGCCCCGAACTCGTCCCATTCGACCACGCCGTGACGACCGCGTTCAGCAGGCAGGATTCGTGGTCACCGACACCCGGACTCGCCGCGATCGCGGCTGAGCTCGTGAGATTCCCGCGGCGTATCCCACGAGGTCCCGCAATGCCGGCACCACATCACTGAAAGCTACGTTTCCGTAGGTGTTGTCCGAGTGTTGTCCATCACAATCCCGGACCAGGTTTTGTCAGAGGCGCCCGGTAGATTATTCCCATGGCAATCCAGGCAGTCGAACAGCTGACACCGAAATCGGTGTTAGCCGAACTGCACGCCTGTAACCACACCGAAAAAGCAGCCGCCGCCCGACGCCTCAAACTCGCCGTGATCTGGGCCGAGTTGCACCCGGCCATCGCCGACCAGCCCTACGACAAAGTCGTCGACTCCCTGACCGACGAGACGACCGGGGCGACGGTAGCGGCGATCGCCGAGTTCGCCGCCGTCCACGGCGTCTCCACCAACACCGGCCGGCAACTGATCGGCGACGCCGTAACCCTGCACACCCGGCTACCCCGCTGCTGGCAGCAAATGACCGACCTGAGGCTGCCCGCCTGGAAAGCCCGCCTCCTCGCCCAAACCGCGCACGGACTCGGTGATGAGGCCGTCGACTGGCTCGACCGCCACGCGGCCATCCTCGGCGCCAAACTCGGAGTGCGGACGATCAAACGACTCGCCCTGACCGCGATCGCCCGCTTCGAACCCGACCGGCTCCCCAACCCGGAGACGCGGCGCTGGGTACGGATCAACACAGACACCGACACCCTCGACGGCGCCAGCTGGCTCGACGGACGCCTCGACACCCCCGACGCCCTCGACCTCGAAGCCGCCCTGCGGTTCATTGCCGCTGACCTCGCCGCCGGGGGTGAGGATGATCTAGACCTGCGCAGAGCCCAGGCACTAGGAGTAATGGCCCGCCGCACCCTCGGACAACCCGAACTACCCACCGAGGCGGCAACCACTGACCAGCCGAACGCCGGTGCCCGCGTAGACGCGGAGCCGGGCAACAAGGGCCCGACCGAGACAACGGACTCCATCGGCACGAGGGAGGCCGACGTGACCGACTCGCTCGACAGCGGCGACGCCGGCCTCCCGGACCTCGCCGACCAGCCCGCGCACGGAATTTCCGAGCCGGTGGCCGGTGCACCGGCCACCAGACACCGAACCGTGAGTGGTTCACTTGCTCGGCGGGGGCGTCCGGTCAGCATCTACCTGCACTTCGACGCCACACAGCTCACCAACTGCGGCGGGCTCGCCGAGGTAGGTACCACCGGGCAGCTCGTCACTATCGACCAGATCCGCACCTGGTGCGGCACCGCCGGCACCATCACCATCCGGCCCGTCATCGACCTCAACCAGGATCGCCGCACCCGCAGCTATCAGCCGACAGACGTGATACGCGAACACCTCGCGTTACGCGACAGAACCTGCGTGTTCCCGCACTGCACCCGACCGGCGCATCCGGTCAGACAATCCTGCACCGGTGACTACAGCCATGACGCCGACCACATCATCCCCTACGATTCCGGCGGCGAAACCTCCACCGACAATCTCGCCTGCCTGTGTCGGTTGCATCACCTGTTGAAAACACATACCGGTTGGCGATACGAAATGATCGGCCCCGGTGAATACCTGTGGGTCAGTCCGAGCGGCCAGAAATTCCTGCGCACCGACAGTGGCACCACCATGCTCACAACCACGTCGCGCCGCGGATCCTCCGCTGCCTGACTGTTTCGCTCCTGGTACGAGATCCCGGCGTTCGCCGGGATGACAAAAGGGGCCGGGATGACGAAAAGGGGCCGAACTCCTACTGATCAAGCACCACCAGGTCTCGCGTGCTGCGGGTCATGGCCACATAGGTGTCGACGGCGGCGGTGATGTCGGTGCCCCACGCCTCGGGGTTCGCCAGCACCACCAGGTCGAACTCGAGTCCCTTGGCGCCCTCGGCGCTCAGCGATCGGACCCGCTCGGTGCCGGCGAAGGTGGGGTCGCCGATCACGCAGCCGATTCCCTCCGGATTCGCGGCGAGCCAGGCGTCGATGATCGCGTCCCGCTCGGCGAGGGACGCGTGCCGCACCGGCTCGCCGGTGCTGCGGATCGACGTCGGCACCACGACGTCCGGCAGCGCGGCGAGGATGACCGGCTCGGCCTCAGCCATCACCTCGGCGGGCGTCCGGTAGTTCACGGTGAGCGTCGACACCCGGACGTCCGCGAAGCCGACCCGGGCGAGCCGGTCGGCCCACGACTCGGTGAAGCCGCGCCGGGCCTGCGCCCGGTCGCCGACGATGGTGAAGCTGCGCGACGGGCAGCGGCGCAGCAACAGCTGCCACTCGGCGTCGGTCAGCTCCTGCGCCTCATCGACGATCACGTGGGCGAACGGCCCGGCCAGCGGGTCAGCGTCCGCCGACGGCAGCGCCTCGTCGTGCACCAGCGAATCGCGGATGCTGTCCCGGTTGAGCAGCTTCAACCCCGACTCGGGATCATCGTCGGCGGCCAGGATGTCCTCGACCACGTCGTCCATGTAGGCGCGGTCGGCGGCCTCCTCCGCGCGACGCCGGCGGTTGCGCTCGGGGGCCTCCGGGTCGCCCAGCCGCTGCCGCATGGCGTCCAGCAGCGGCAGGTCGGCGACCGTCCACGCCGACCCCTCCGGACGCCGCAACGCCCGCACCTCGTCGGGGCTCAGCCACGGGGCACAGCGCCGCAGGTAGGCCGGCACCGCCCACAGGTCGGCCACCAGTTCGGTCGGCTCGAGGATCGGCCAGGCCCGCCGGAAAGCCCGGCGCAGCGCACCGTTGCCCTCCAGCGCACGACGGACGTCGTCGGTCGGCACCTCGTCGTCGGGGAAAGCGTCCAGCAGGATCTCCAGCAGCGCCTCCCACACCTGCTCCTGGGCCTCGTTGTGCGGCGTCCCGGCGTCCACCGCGTCGAACGCCTCCGCCCAGTCGACCGCCCGCACCCGCAGGTCGGCCCACGGCGTCTCCACTACCAGCGACTCGGTGGGCGGCTCCTCGTACAACGCGACCGCCGGATCGACCGCCTCGACCATTCGCGCCGACGATTTCAGCCGCGCCGCCTCCGGCCCGGCCTCCTCAACGGCGTCCGCACCCTCGGGCAGCAGGTCGCGCAGCGTGCAGGTCCGGACGCCCTCCTCGCCCAGCCCGGGCAGGATGTCGGCGACGTAGGCGAGATACGCCGGATGCGGTCCGATGAACAGCAGGCCGCCGCGAGCGCCGCCCAGCCGCGGGTCGGCGTAGGCGAGGTAGGCGGCACGGTGCAGCGCCACCACCGTCTTGCCGGTGCCGGGGCCGCCGTCCACCACCAGGGCGCCCGCCGAGCCGGCCCGGATCACGGCGTCCTGGTCGGCCTGAAGGGTGCCGAGCACATCCCGCATCCGCGCCGTCCGCGATTCGCCGAGGCTGACGATGAAGGCCGACTGATCATCGAGCGCGGCGGTCGGAACCGCGGCGTCCGCGACGAACGTCTCGTCCCAGTAGTCGATGACCCGGCCGTCGACCCAGCGGTAGCGGCGGCGTCCGGCCAGCCCCAGCGGGTGCGCCCGGGTGGCCGCGAAGAACGGCTCCGCGGCGGGGGTGCGCCAGTCGACCAGGAGCTGGCGTCCGGTCCGGTCGGTGAGCCCGACCCGTCCGATGTAGACCGGCTCGCTGCCGTCGGCGAACGTCATCCGGCCCAGGCACGCCTCCCAGGCGAAGCGCCGCAGCAGCCCGAGCCGGGCGGTCAGCCGATGGATCTCCAAGTCGCGGTCGAGCGCCTGGCGTCCGCGGCGGGCGGGAGCCTGGCGAAGTTCGTCGAGCTGGGCCGAGACCGCCGCGACCTGGTCGGCGATGCAGTCCGCAATGGCGGACAGGTGCCGCTCGTCAGCGCCGATCAGGCGCGGATCGGCCTTGGCTGTGAGGCGTTCAGGAAGGTGAAAGGCACTGCGCACAGGGGACATGGCGGACGATTCTGCCCCCGCCCGGGGGTCTTGCGGCAAGCCCCGGTATGGGTTATAGCTTGGAATTGCAGGGAGAACGAAAATCACCGGGTGTAGCGTCGCCGGTCATGGCAACGGCCTACACCCACGGGCACGCCGAGAGCGTGCTGCGTTCCCATCGCACCCGCACCGCCGAGAACTCGGCGGCCTATCTGCTGGGCGAACTCAGGCCCGGACAGTCCCTGCTCGACATCGGCAGCGGCCCCGGCACCATCACCGCCGGCCTGGCCCGGCTGGTCGCACCCGGACGGGTGGTCGCGCTGGAGACCTCGGAGGAGATCCTCGCGGTGACCCGCGCCGGGATCGCCGCCGCCGGCGGCCCCGACGTGGAGTGTGTCGTCGGCGACGTCCATGCCCTCGACCTGCCCGACGACTCGTTCGACGTCGTGCACGCCCACCAGGTGCTGCAGCACCTGGCCGACCCGGTGCGTGCCCTGCGCGAGATGGTCCGGGTCTGCCGGCCCAGCGGCGTGGTCGCCGTCCGGGACGGTGACTACGGCGCTTTCACCTGGTTCCCGGCCAACCCCGGCCTCGACCGCTGGCTGGAGCTGTACAGCGCCGCCGCCCGCGCCAACGGCGGCGAGCCGGACGCCGGACGTCGCCTGCTCAGTTGGGCGCATGCCGCCGGCTGCCTCGACGTCACCGCCACCTCGAGCACCTGGTGCTATGCCGATCCGGAGTCCCGGGCGGCCTGGGGCGAGGGCTGGGCGGACCGCATTCTGCACTCGGCGATCGCGACGCAACTGACGGCGTCCGGACTGGCGAGCGCCGGCGAACTGACCGAGATCGCCGAAGCCTGGCGCGACTGGGCCAGCCAGGACGACGGCTGGATCAGCCTGCTGCACGGAGAACTACTGATCCACGTCTGAGCCGTGGGACAGTTGGCCCATGCAGGGGATTCGTCTGACCACGGTCACGCTGGGCGCGCCCGACCCGGTGTCGCTGGCGCGCTTCTACGCGCGGCT
The DNA here is from genome assembly GCA_039811845.1 of Micropruina sp. Taxonomy (GTDB): domain Bacteria; phylum Actinomycetota; class Actinomycetes; order Propionibacteriales; family Propionibacteriaceae; genus Micropruina. The sequence goes on from JBDHZN010000119.1 coordinate 8,896, forward strand.
GCTCGGCTGGACGCTGGGCCCCACGGACGACCCCACCTGGGTGGCGGTGCGCAACCCGGACGGCGGCGTCGGCATCGCCTGCCAACTGGAGAAGAACCACGTCCGGCCCACCTGGCCGGGCGCGCCCGGCGACCAGCAGATGCAGATCCACCTGGAGATCCAGGTGGACGACCTGCAGTCGGGCCTGCAGCACGCCCGGCAGTGCGGCGCCCGGATGGCCCGCTACCAGCCGCAGGCCAACGTCCGGGTCTGCATCGATCCCGCCGGGCACCCGTTCTGTCTCTGGGTCGAGTGACAGTCGACTGACGTCAATGCGTCGGCAACGCCAAACGGACGCCGAAGCCGACCAGGATCGTCCCGGCGACCCGGTCGATCACCCTTAGCCGGCGGGCGTCCTCGAACCAGCGGCGTGCGAAGCCCGCGCCGGCGATGATCAAGCCGAACCAGACCAGGGCGAGCGCCGCGTGCACCGCGGCGAGCAGCAGGCCCATGCCGAGCGGCCAGTAGCCCTGCGGGATGAACTGCGGGATCGTGGCCAGATAGAACACCCCCACCTTGGGGTTCAGCAGGCTCGTCCACACGCCGGCCAGGAAGCCCCGCCACACCGGCCCGGTGGCCGCGCTCGCCCATGGGCCGGCCGCGGTCTCCTGCCGGAAGCTCTGCACTATCAGCATCACGCCCAGGAAGCAGATATAGGCCGCGCCGATCAGGGTGACAAGGCGAAACGCCAGTTCGGACGCCGCCAGCAGCGCCGCCGCGCCCACCGCCGCGGCCGCTCCCCAGATCAGCGCACCCACGCACACCCCGAGGCCGGTGGCGAACGCGTAGCCACGTCCCCGGATCAGCGCGGACCGCAGCACCAGGGTGGTGTCCAGCCCCGGAATCACGGTCAGCACCGCGGCGACCGCGGCGAACCCGAGCAGCGCCTGTGCGAAGGTCATGCGGTGACGTCGGCCACCGGGGCGCCGGTCAGCCGGATCAGGTCGTCCGGGGTGAGCTTGAAGACCGCGTGCGGGTGACCCGCGGCGGCCCAGATCACGTCGAACCGGAAGAGCTCGGTGTCGATCAGTTCGACGCTGGGGTTGGCGTGCGCCACCGGCGACACTCCCCCGATCGAGAAGCCGGTGGTCGCCTTCACGAACGCCGCGTCGGCCCTGGCCAGCTCGCCGACTTTGGCGGCCACCTTGGCCTCGTCCACCCGGCGGTCGCCCGACGTCATCACCAGCACCGCGGCGTCATCGGAGCGGCGCCGGAAGATGATGCTCTTCACGATCTGGCCGAGTTGGACGCCGAGGGCGTCCGCCGCGTCCTGGGCGGTGCGGGCCGAATCGGCCAGCAGCAGCGGGGCGTGCGGGTGGCCGAGTTCGGCGAGTCGGGCGGAGACGCGCTGGGCTCCATCAGGGAGGGCGCCGTCGGGCAGCACGGAGGTCATGGCCCCATCCTGCCCGACGGCGACGACCCGGCTCAGAAGGTGGGCAGCATCCAGCTCAGCACCGGTGTCGACTGCAGGCCGACCAGCAGGCACAGCACGAACAGCATGCCCAGGCTCCACCAGATCACCCGGCGCAGAATGTCGGACTCCCGGCCCAGCAGGCCGACCGCGGTCGCGGCGATGGTCAGGTTCTGCGGGCTGATCATCTTGCCGACCACGCCGCCGGAGGTGTTGGCGGCCACCAGCAGGGTGGGATCGATCCCGGCCTGCAGGCCGGCGGTCTGCTGCAGCGTGCTGAACAGCGCGTT
>JBDHZN010000120.1:0-10513 GCA_039811845.1 Micropruina sp.
TGACGCCGCTGTTCCAGCTGTTCGCCGACCTGGGCTGGATCGACACCTTCCAGGCGATGATCATCCCCGACATCAGCTTCTCGCTGCCGCTCGGCGTGTGGATCCTGACCAGCTTCTTCCGCGCCATGCCCTGGGAGCTGGAGCAGGCAGCGCTGGTGGACGGCTGCACCCCCGTCCAGGCGTTCCGGCGGATCATTCTGCCGCTGGCCGTCCCGGGCGTGTTCACCACCGCGATCCTGGTCTTCATCTCGGCCTGGAACGAGTTCATGATCGCGAACTCGATGTCGCAGACACCGGCCTCGCAGCCGGTCACGGTCGCGATCGCCCAGTTCTCCGGGATCAGCCAGTACGACACTCCGTACGGCACCCAGATGGCGGCCGGCGTGATCGTGACCGTCCCGCTGATCATCCTGGTGCTGATCTTCCAGCGCCGGATCATCAGCGGCCTGACCGCGGGCGGAGTGAAGTGACCGGTCTACGGGTATTGCTGATCGGCGGCACCGGGATCATCTCGACGGCCTGCGCGGTCGAGGCGGTGGCCCAGGGCCACGAGGTACATCTGCTCAACCGCGGCGCCAGCGGGATCCGGCCGGTGCCGTCCGGAGCGATCGTCCACCTCGCCGACATCCGCGACCCGGCGACGGTCACCGCGGCCCTGGCCGGGATGAGCTTCGACGTGGTCGTCGAATACGTCGCCTTCCTGCCCGAGCAGGTGGCGTCCGACGTCGCGTTGTTCGCGGGGCGCACCAAGCAGTACGTCTTCGTCAGCTCTGCCTCGGCCTATCAGACTCCCCCGGCCCGGCTGCCGGTCACCGAATCCACGCCGCTGCGGAATCCGTTCTGGGCCTACTCGCGGCACAAGATCGCCTGCGAGGAGGTGCTGGTCGCCGCCTATCGCGAGACCGGGTTCCCGGTCACCATCGTCCGGCCCTCGCACACCTACGACCCGACCATGGTGCCGTTCGACGGCGGCTGGACGGTGGTCGACCGGATGCTGCGCGGCAAGGGGGTGGTGGTGCCGGGTGACGGCACCTCGCTGTGGACGATCACCCATCACACCGACGTTGCCCGCGGCTTCGTCGGCCTGTTCGGACGGCATGAGGCGATCGGTGAGGCGTTCCACATCACCGGCGACGAAGCGCCCACCTGGAACTACATCTACACCGAGATCGCCCGGGCGGCCGGGGTCGAGGAGCCCGACCTGGTGCATGTGCCGTCCGACGCCATCGCCGCGGTCGACGACGAATGGGGTGCGGCCATGCTCGGCGACAAGTCCCAATCGATGATCTTCGACAACACCAAGATCCGGCGGCTGCTGCCCGGCCTCGCCGCCCGGGTGCCGTTCAACCGCGGTGCCGACGAGATCATCGCCTGGCACCGGGAGCATCCCGAGCACCAGGTGGTCGATCCGCATTTCGATTCGTTGATGGACGCCCTGGTCGAGGCGCATCGGCCGCGTCCGGTGAGGCGGTGAGCATGGAATACCGGCGACTCGGCGGCTCCGGTGCCGTGGTTTCGGCACTCGCGCTGGGCACGATGACCTTCGGCTCCGAGACCCCGCCTGAGGACGCGTCCGCCCAACTGGACACCTTCGTCGAGGCCGGCGGCACATTGATCGAAACCGCGGACGTCTACGGCGGCGGTGCCGCCGAACGGATCGTCGGCGACTGGCTGCGGCGACAACCGGGCCGGGCTCGTGAGGACGTCTTCCTGGCCGCCAAGGGTCGCTTTCCGGTCGGCGTCGCCCCGCGGGACGCCGGGTTGTCCGCCCGGCATCTGCGACGCGCGCTGGAGGGCTCGCTGCGCCGGCTCGGTGTCGATCATGTCGACCTGTACCAGGTGCATGCCTGGGATCCGTTGACGCCGCTGGAGGAGACCCTCGGCTTCCTCGAACGCGCCGTGCAGGCCGGCACCGTGGTGTACGCGGGCCTGTCGAACTTCACCGGCTGGCAGATCGCGCAGGCGGCGGTGACCGCGCGGGGACGATTCCCGCTGATCTCGATGCAACCCCAGTACAACCTGCTCTGCCGCGAGGTCGAATGGGAGATCATCCCGGCCTGCCTGGCCAACGGGCTCGGTGTGCTGCCCTGGTCACCGCTGGGCGGCGGCTGGCTGACCGGCAAGTACCGGCGCGATCAACGTCCGAGTGGCGCCACCCGGCTGGGCGAGGACCCGGCCCGCGGTGTCGAGGCCTACGACCTGCGCGGGTCACAGCCACGCACCTGGCGGGTGCTGGACGCGCTCCGTACCGTCGCCGAACGGCACGACGAGCCGATGGCGAGGATCGCGCTGGCCTGGCTGTCCGGTCGCCCAGGGGTCACCTCGGTCGTGCTCGGCGCCCGGACACCCGCGCACCTGGACAGCAACCTGCGCAGCACGGGGGTGGCGTTGACCGCCGACGACGTCCGCGAACTCGACGAGGCCAGTGATCCCGAACCGACGCCGTGGCCGTACGGCGCCGCCGGGATCGAGCAACGCAGCCGCCCGCTGACCTGACAGCCACAGCCGTCTGGTTCGGCAAAGCTCGACCAGCACGGCCGAGCTTGTCGAGACCCTGACTCACCGCTGGTCAAGCTTGTCGAGACCCGAGCCCGCTCGGGCCCACTGGTTTCGACAAGCTCAACCGGCGGCACTGGCGGCCTAGCCGGCAGCCTTGTTGGCCGCGGCCTCCGCCTTCTTCAGACCGTCGGCGACCGGCGTCCGGCCCAGGAAGATCTCATCGAAGGTCGGCTTCCAGGCGTTGAACGCGGCGCTGTAGTTCTCGCCCGCGGGTGCCGGGATCGAGGGCAGCTTGCCCTGCGCCGCGAACTGCGACGGATCGACGTTCTTGCTCTTCCAGAACTCGTCGAAGGCTGCCTGTGCGCTGGTCACGGCCGGCATCGCCGCACCGCTGGACCCGATGAACTTGGCGCCCTCGGTGGAACCCATCCACTGCAGCACCTTCTTGGTGGCGTCCAGGTTCTTCGACTTCGCGTTGCCCGCAACGATCACCGAGTTCACCACCGACACCGCGCCCTTCGGCCCGGCCGGCAGCGGCGCGATGCCCCAGTCGAATTTGGCGCCGTCGGAGACGTTCTTCAGGTTGTAGACGCCGGACTGGAACAGCGCGATCTTGCCCTGCAGGAACTGGTCGCGGGTGAAGTCGCCGTTGTCGTTGGTGTTGGACGCCGCCGGCGACACCTTGTACTTGTTGATCAGGTCGACGAGGTACTGGAACGCCCCGGCCGATTCGGCCGAGCCGAAGACGAACTTGCCGGAGGTGTCCTGGAACTGGCCGCCGTTGGAGCCGATGAAGTTGTAGTAGATGCCCTGCAGATCCTGCGCGGCCGAGTAGCCCCATTGCTTCGGCTTGGAGCCGTTGAAGCCGCTCTCGTCGCCGCGCTTGCCGTTCGCGTCCACGGTGAGCTTCTTCAGGATCGGCAGCAGGGTGTCGTCGCTGCCGCCACCGGGCGCCCACTTCAGCCCGGTGAGCTGCTCCGGGGTGATGCCGGCATCGGACAGCAGCTTCTTGTTGTAGTAGACCGCGATGCCGCCGTCGGTGAGTTGCGGGACGCCCCACAGCTTGCCGTTGCGGGTGTACTGCTCGACCGCTGCCTGCACCCAGTCGGATTTCTGGGAATCGAAGTCGGCGCCGATCTCGAGCAGGTCGCCGGAGTCCACGTACGGCTGCAGGTAGGAGCCGTTCATCATGAAGATGTCGTCGGCGTTGCCGCCGCTGACGTCGGTGCGCAGCTTGGTGAAGTAGTCGGCCCAGGGCACCAGGGTGGTCTTCACGGTGATGTCCGGGTTCTGCTTGTGGAACTCGGCGAAGGAGTCGTCGTAGGCCTTCTTCACCTGCTCGTCCCACAGCCGCACGGTCACCGTGGTCGCGGCGCCTCCGGACGTGGTGGGTTGCGACTGCTGGGCGGGCGAGCAGCCGGCGGCGCCGAGAGCCATCGCGGACGCCACCGCGGCGACGAACGTCCGACGGCCCAGCTTGTGTGCCGATCTCACAGAATCCTCCTTGGTTCGGTTCTTCCTCATCATCACATCACTCGCCGCCGACGTTTTCCTCACTTGAAGCCGGTCAACGAAATCGAGTTCACGATCGTCCGTTGGAAGATCGCGAAGATCAGCAGCAGCGGCGCCATCGCCACCGTGGTGGCGGCCATCACCAACGTCCAGTTGGCGTTGTACTGGCTCTGCAGATTGGCCGTGGCGACGGTGATCACCTGCCAGTCGCGTCCGGTGGTGATGATCAGCGGCCACATGAAGTTGTTCCAGTGGGTGACCACGGTGATGATCGCCAGGGTCGCGATGATTCCCCGCGACATGGGCGCCACGATCTGCCACAGGATCCGCCAGTCGCCGGCGCCGTCGATGCGGGCGGCGTCGATCAGGTCGTCCGGAATGCTGCGGAAGTGCTCGCGCAGCAGGAACACCGCGTACGGCGAGCCGAACAGGAACGGCAGCACCAGTGCCCAGAACGAGTTCCGCAGGCCGGTCTGCACCATCATCGTGTACAGCGGAATGACGATCACCACTTGCGGGATCATCAACGTCGCCAGGTACAGCCAGAACAGCGCGTCGCGGCCGGCGAACCGCAGCTTGGCGAACGCGTAGGCGGCCATGATCGAGAAGATCAGCTGTCCGGCCAGGATCACCACAACGACCTGCGCGGTCACCGCGATCGGCGAGATGAAGCTGTAGTCGCCGCTGAACAGCGCCGTGAAGTTCTCCGTGGTCACCGGGTTGGGCAGATTCAGCGATGGCTCGGACGCGAACTGCAGCGGTGACTTGAAAGCCGTCATGAAGCTCAGCGCGAACGGGCCGAGGGTCAGCAGGGCGCCCGCGATCAGTACCAGGTAGGTGAGCAGGTCGGCCACCGGTTTGCTCAGCGACGCACGACGACGCCGGCCCGCGGCGGGTTCAGCTGAGGTCATAGGTGATCCTCCCCGCGAAATAGCGCTGCTGCACCAGCGTGACGATGACCAGGATGACGAACAGCACCAGCGCCATCACCGAAGCCTGGCCCAGGTTGAAGGCCCCCTGGAACGCCTCCAGATAGATGCGGCTGGCGATCACGTCGGTGGTGCCCTCGGGGCCGCCGCGGGGGGTCAGCGCATAGATCTGGTCGAAGGCCTGGAACGCCGAGATCACGCCGGTGACGAGCACGAAGAACAACGTCGGGCCCAGCAGCGGCAGCTTGATCTGCCAGAACACCTGCCAGCCGTTCGCGCCGTCCAGCTGGGCTGCCTCGATGATCGGCTCGGGGATGGCGGCCAATCCGGCCACGAAGAACAATGTGGTGTAGCCGACCTGCGACCAGATGGTCACGGTGGCGACGGCCGGCATCGCCAGCGCCGGGTTGGTCAGCCATTCGATGTCGAGGCCGAGCAGGTTGTTCAGTGCGCCGTCGTAGGGGGCGAGGATCCACTTCCACACCACGCCGAGCGCCAGCGGGGCGCAGATCCACGGGATGACGTAGATCACCCGGAACAAGCCAGATCCGGGCAGTCCGCGGGACAGCAGCACGGCCAGGAACAGCCCGAGCGCGGTCTGCAACGGAATGACCAGCGCCACGAAGATGACCGTGCGCAACATCGAGTTGCCGAAGGCGGGATCGGTCAGCACGTCGACGTAGTTGTCGAACCCGACGAACCGCATCGGGGCGAGCAGATCCCAGCGGTTCAGCGACAGCCAGATCACCACCAGGATCGGGAACAACAGGAACAGCACCAGCCCGAACAGGCTCGGGGCCAACAGCAGCCCGGCCAGCCCGCCGTGTCGCATGCGCCCACCCGTCCGCTGAGCACGTCGGGTGGGCATGGTCGGAGCCTAGTTCCCCCCAAGCCATCCGGCCAGGCCTGGTTGAGATTTGAAGTAGGCGATCGGACAAGGATGTTTGACGCCTCAGCGAGTCTCCGAAGCACCTCCCGGAACAACGGCCGGCCAACGTCATCCTGGCGCACGCCGGGATATCCGCACCGACGTGGCTGCCGCGGCGGATCCCGTCCGGGCCAGGGACGGCGAGGCCCCGTGGCAGCGACCACATAGGCTTCATCGCGTGAAACTACGCACCGGCGCACTGCTGGCACCGTTGACGATCCTGTTGCTGACCGCTTGCGGCGGCAGCCCCGCCCCCTCGGCGTCCGCGGACGCCACGCCCACCGGATCGGCCTCGGCCGGCTACCGGATGGCCGACGTCGCCAAGCACAACACGCAGCAGGACTGCTGGGTGGCGGTCGACAACAGCGTGTACGACGTCACCTCGTGGATCAGCCGGCACCCGGGCGGCCCGGACAAGATCCTCCCCCTGTGCGGCACGAACGCCACTTCCGCGTTCCGCGGCCAGCACGGCGATCAGGAGAAGCCCAACACCCAGCTGGCCTCCTTCCGGATCGGCGCGCTGCTCGACTGACGGCTTGGCCGGATTGGGCAGACTGGCTTCATGAGCAGCTCTCTCGCGGTCCGGTCGAATGCGCCGGTGGCGCCCCGTCGGGCCGCAGTCGTGGTCGGAGTCGGGGTGGCACTGCTGTGGCTGATCGAACTGGTCGACCAGATCACCCGCGGCTCGTTGGACGCCCTGGGAATCCATTCCTGGCAGGTCTGGTCGCTGCCGTCGGTCTTTCTCGCCCCCTGGCTGCACGCCGACTGGGCGCACCTGAGCGCCAACACGCTGCCGTTCGCGGTACTCGGCTTTCTGGTGATGATCGGCGGCGCCGTCCGGGCGGTGCTCTCCACGCTGTGGTCGGTAGTGGTCAGCGGGTTGTCCGCTTGGCTGCTCAGCGCTCCCAACACGATCACCATCGGCGCCAGCGGGTTGATCTTCGGCTGGCTCACCTACCTGCTCACCCGTGGGCTCTTCGCCCGCAACGCCAAGCAGATCCTGCTCGCAGTGGTCATCTTCGTCGTCTACGGCGGCATTCTCTGGGGCGTCTTCCCCACCCAGGCCGGGGTGTCCTGGCAGGCACATCTGGGCGGCGCTATCGGCGGCGTTCTGGCCGCCTGGTCGCTGCACCGCCGTCGGACGACGCGTGCTCACGGCTGACTCACAGGTTCCACACAGGGGTGAGGGCCGGCGCCAGGTATTGTTGACACGTCAATAGTCCAGCTGACACCCCCAGCCGACCGAGGAGCTGACCGGTGTACGACTTCTTCGGCCTCCCCCTGCACCCCCTGGTCGTGCACGCGGTGGTGGTGCTGCTTCCACTCTCCGCGCTCGGGTTGATCGCCTGCATCGTGTTCGGACGGCTCCGCCGCGGCTACGCGGGCCTGGCGTTGCTGGGCATGGTCGCCGGCACCGCAGCCGCCTGGGTGGCCGTGCTGTCCGGACACGCCCTCGCCGACCAGGTCGGCACGCCTGCGGCGCACATGGCCTGGGGCGAGTGGCTGCCCCGGGTCGCCACCGCCACCCTGGTCGCCGCGGCCGTGTGGTACTTCCTACAGCGCGGCAAGGCCGAGACCGACAATCTGGTCAAGGGCCTCGGGATGCTCACCGCCCTGCTGGCCGCGGTCAGTGTGGCGCTGACAGTGATCGTCGGGCACAGCGGTGCGACCGCGGTCTGGTCGGGTACCGGGGCCACGCCGACGTCCGCCAGTCCGACAACCTCGGCGAGCGCCCAGCCGTCGGCCACCGGGGACGCCTCGCCGAGCAGCTCGGCGTCCGCGAGCACCCAGCAGAGCTACACCCTCGCCCAGGTGCAGCAGCACAACACGGCGAGCGACTGCTGGGCCGCGATCAACGGTGGCGTCTACAACCTGACCGACTGGATCAGCCAGCACCCCGGCGGCCCCGAGCGGATCACCCCGCTGTGCGGCACCGACGCCAGCGCCGCCTTCAACGGCCAGCATTCGGGCCAGAGCAAGCCCGAGAGCACGCTCACCCAGTTCTACATCGGCGAGCTCGCGTCCTGATCGCGGCCCGACGCCCAGCCGCATACTCCCCGGCCGGTTCTGCGCGTCCGGTCCCGTCTCCGCCCCAGGGCCCTCCCTAACTACTTCTGCCCTCCCCCATGTGGGAGGGCAGAAGTAGTTAGGGAGGGCTTTATCGGGACGGGGGTGAGCGCTGTGACTACTTCTTGGACGTCTCACCGGTGGACAGCGCGGCGACGAAGGCCTCCTGGGGGACCTCGACGCGGCCGACCATCTTCATCCGCTTCTTGCCTTCCTTCTGCTTCTCGAGCAGCTTGCGCTTGCGGGTGATGTCACCGCCGTAGCACTTGGCCAGCACGTCCTTGCGAATGGCCCGGACGGTCTCGCGGGCGATCACCCGCGAACCGATCGCGGCCTGGATCGGCACCTCGAACTGCTGCCGTGGAATGAGTTCCTTGAGCTTCTTCGACATCGCCACGCCGTAGGAGTAGGCGGCGTCGGTGTGCACGATGGCGCTGAAGGCGTCCACCGGGTCGCCGTGCAGCAGGATGTCCACCTTGACCAGCTTCGCCATCTGCTCGCCGGCCTCGTCGTAGTCCAGCGAGGCGTAGCCCTTGGTGCGTGACTTCAGCGCGTCGAAGAAGTCGAAGACGATCTCGGCCAGCGGCAGCTGGTAGCGGATCTCGACCCGGTCCTCGCTGAGGTAGTCCATCCCGGTCTGGACGCCGCGGCGCGCCTGGCACAGCTCCAGAATGGTGCCGATGTAGTCGGTCGGGGTGAGGATCGTCGCCTTCACCACCGGCTCCCACACCTCGGCGACCTTGCCCTCGGGGTACTCCGACGGGTTGGTGACGACGTGCTCGGTACCGTCCTCCATCACCACCCGGTACACCACGTTCGGTGCGGTCGAGATCAGGTCGAGGTTGAACTCGCGCTCCAGCCGCTCACGGACGATCTCCATGTGCAGCAGGCCGAGGAAGCCGACCCGGAAACCGAAACCGAGCGCCCCGGACGTCTCCGGCTCGTAGCTGAGCGCCGCGTCGTTGAGCTGCAGCTTCTCCAACGCCTCACGCAGCTCGGAGAAGTCCGCGCCGTCGATCGGGTAGAGACCGGCGTACACCATCGGGTTCGGCTGCCGGTAGCCGCCCAAGTTCTCACTCGCCGGACGCCCCGCCAGGGTCACCGTGTCACCGACCCGGGACTGCCGGACGTCCTTCACCCCGGTGATCAGGTAGCCCACCTCGCCCACGCCCAAACCCTTGGACGGCAGCGGCTCCGGGCTGATCACGCCCACCTCGAGCACCTCGTGGGTGGCCTTGGTGGACATCATCAGGATCCGCTCGCGGTGCGCCAGCGAGCCGTCGACCACCCGGACGTAGGTGACCACGCCCCGGTAGGTGTCGTAGACGGAGTCGAAGATCAATGCCCGGGCCGGTGCCGCCGGGTCACCGACCGGCGCCGGGATCTGCTCGACGATGGCGTTCAGCAGTTCGGTCACGCCCTCGCCGGTCTTGGCCGAGACCCGGAACACGTCGTCGGGGTCGCAGCCCACCAGGTGGGCGATCTCGGCGGCGAACTTCTCCGGCTGGGCGCTGGGCAGGTCGATCTTGTTCAGCACCGGAATGATGTGCAGGTCGGCGTCCAAGGCCAGATAGAGGTTGGCCAGGGTTTGCGCCTCGATGCCCTGAGCGGCGTCGATCAGCAGGATCGCCCCTTCACAGGCGGCCAGCGAGCGGGACACCTCGTAGGTGAAGTCCACGTGACCAGGGGTGTCGATCATGTTCAGCACGTAGTCGGCGCCTTCGACCTGCCAGGGCATCCGCACCGCCTGGGACTTGATGGTGATGCCGCGCTCGCGCTCGATGTCCATCCGGTCCAGGTACTGCGCGCGCATCGAGCGCGCGTCGACCACGCCGGTGGACTGCAGCATCCGGTCGGCCAACGTCGACTTGCCGTGATCGATGTGCGCGATGATGCAGAAATTCCGGATGCTCTCCGGGGGCGTGGCGCCGGGGCGGGGTCCGCTCATTCACCTGTCCTGTGTCTGGTCCGACCTGTGTCTGGTCCGAAGGGTCACTCTACCGATCGCGCACGCGATCGGCCGACCTCGCTATCTGGGCCGCCCACGGCGTCCGCGCGGCAGCCAAGTAGGGTGCCCAACTGTGACTGCGCCACTTCATCCGAATTTCCGCCCCATGTTCGACATCGTGCTGGCCCGCAACCCGGGCGAGTCGGAGTTCCATCAGGCCGTCTATGAGGTGATGCAGAGCCTCGCTCCGCTCGCCGACGACCGCCCCGAGTACGCCCAGTGGTCGATCCTGCAGCGCATCTGCGAGCCCGAGCGGCAGATCATCTTCCGGGTGCCGTGGGTCACCGACGACGGCCAGGTCGAGATCAACCGCGGCTTCCGGGTGGAGTTCAACTCCGCGCTCGGCCCGTACAAGGGGGGCCTGCGGTTCCACCCCAGCGTCAACCTGTCGATCATCAAATTCCTCGGCTTCGAGCAGACCTTCAAGAACTCGCTGACCGGCATGCCGATCGGCGGCGGCAAGGGCGGCTCGGACTTCGACCCCAAGGGCCGCTCCGACAACGAGGTGATGCGGTTCTGCCAGTCGTTCATGACTGAGCTGTACCGGCACCTGGGCGAGTACACCGACGT
>JBDHZN010000121.1:0-10481 GCA_039811845.1 Micropruina sp.
GCGCGAGGCGTCCGGGTAGGTCGCACGCCCTCGGGCGAAGGCCGCCGGCAACGACGGCCGCAGATGGATGATCACCGGCCTCCGGGCCACAGAATCCGGCTTACAGGCCGACTCGTCCCCTATCCTCGCCTCGATCGGGCTCCATTGCTTGTCAGACGCCTGTTAACAGCGTGAATCCGCGTCACTCCGTGTCGGTGCGCGGAGGGACCGAGAGGGACCGGGCCGAGGCCGCGTTGGAGGCGTACCCCGACGAGGCTGCGGTGGAGGCGTACCCCGACGAGGCCGAAGGGCTTCCTGTGGTCTGCTTGTCCGTCTCTGCGACGCGCTCGCGCACGATCTCGAGGTGCGCCTTGATCATTCCGGCGAGGTTGGGCTTGATGCCGATCTTGATCTTCCGGCTTGCGACCTTGGAGTCCTCGATCGGATTCCGCTCGGCGTCATCGCCGAGCGTGACCCGATGGAAGGCCGAAGTGGCGGGTGAGTAGTAGCGGAAGACGTCGAGGGGCTCAAGGCAGGCGTGGAAGCCGGTCGAGCACAGCCTGGCCGCTCTCTTCTGCTCGTAGGTCTCGCCCTCGGCGTACTGGAACCCGCGGCAGGTCAGGTCGCGGTTGAAGCCCTTGTAGGCGACGACGGGCAGATTCGGTGCGTCGATGGTCATCGGTGGTCCTCTCGGTTGGTGTCTTCGTCGGTGGTGTCCGTGGTGAGTCGCCAGGCCAGCCAGCAGCCGGCGGCGATGAGCAGCGGGATCAGCAGCCCGCCGTTGGTGAGGTTCGGCAGGTCGATCACGGCCGCGCTTCCCTGAGCAGCCCGGTGCGCAGCAGGGCGTCCTGCAGTCGCACCAGCGCGGCCAACGCGAGGGCGGTAATGCGGGCGTCGGTGAACCGACCACGCTTCAGGTCGTGGGTGAGGATGGTCAGGCCCCGGTCGAGTTCGGCGACGGTCTGCCGTAGTGCGTCCGGCTCGTTGAACCCCGGCTGGCGGGGGCTCTTGGAGCAGATCTCGTCGTGGAGGCTTGCGTGCTTGTCGCACAGCGATTCATGCCAGCCGCCATGCGCGCTGCGCATCTCGGTGGCAGGCTGGCCACACCACGCACAGGTCACCAGGGCCTTCATGGTGCGACCCTCAGCGCGAGCACGGCCAGGGCGATGAGCCCGGCCCAGACGAGCGCTCCCACCAGGAAGAAGACGAGCCAGCCACGAGCGGCCCGGGTCATCTTCCGGCTGTGGGTGCGGGCCGCGTGGGCGCGCACCTCGGTGGGCATCGCTGTGGTCATGAGGTCACCTCGCAGTTCGGCAGGTAGTACGCCTGGGCCGGATCGGCACCGGCATTGATCGCCATCCGGTCGGCCTCGCACTCGTCGAGAGCGCGGGCGCCGCGTGCTGCTGCACGTGGGTGTATTCGTGGAGGGCGACGTAGCGGAGCGCGCTGCCGTGCAAGCTCGTCGCGATGTAGACGGTGTTCGGGGTGGCGGTGCGGAAACAGCCGCCGCCCACGTGCGCCGCACAGTTGAGGGCCGGGTCGTCGGTGACGACCACCTGGACGTTGCGCGCGCCGGCCTCGGCCAGCACCGCGGCTGGGTCCACCGGTAGCCAGGCGTCTGCGGTGAGAGCGGCGCTCGTTGCGAACGCGCCGACGGCCCTAACGCCGAGCAGCCAGTCCATGAGCTTGGACAACTTGGGCATGATGAGTTCCCCCTTTCGGGGTCAGGCTTCGAGCAGCGCGACTTCGCGGGCGTGGATGCGGCAGCGGGGGCACCTCTCGGTGCCGAAGTTCTTGGCGCGGATCGCCTGCGGGTGGGCTGGCAGTTCGTTGCCGATCCGGATGCGCTGACGGATCGTGGACACCGGCAACCGGAGCCTTTCGGCGAGTTCCTCGGTCAGGTACCAGGTCACGACGCACCGCCGATGGGCTCGCACTGGTCGCACCACTGAGGGCCGTTTTCGTCCTCGTACCAGCCGGCCATCAGGATGAGCGCGACGTTGTCCGGAGTCGCCACCAGCGTCCGGCCGCAGCCAGCGCAGGCGACCTCGATCGCCTCCCCCTTCGGGGCGTCCGGGGAGGAGTCGTCACCCGGACGGCCCCGGGCCCTCTACCGTGTCGTCCAACGGCGTTGCAGCGCCGAAGGAAGTAGAGGAGTCAACGTGACCATCACCATCAAGCCCGACATGACGATCGAGATCGGCGAGGTGAAGCTCATCCGAACCGAACCGCTCTTCAGGGAGTTGCTCCCTGTTACCGCTGGTCTGCTCGACAGCATCGACGGGCAGGATCACTGGGAGCGCGCCATCGAGGCCGTCATGCACGCCGTACTTCAGCTGGAGCTCCGCCACGCCCTCGCTCACCGTGATCTGGATTCCAGCGATACGGGCGACCGCGCCGGCGGCGACGGCGCTGACCGCCGAGGCGATCGTTCCGATCAGCTCGGCGAGTGAGCAGCCCATGGACTTGCTGGGATTGCTATCGGCGGTTGCGGCCGTTGTGTCACTGGTGGGCGCAGGCTTCGCGTGGTGGCGGTCGAACCTCTCAAGGAAGGCGAAGGCCGCGGCCGAGCGAGCCGAGCGGGAGGCGAGCGAGGCCCTCGCTGCAGCCCGGTTGCTGGCGGAGTCGATGGAACGGCAGGCAGAGTCGATGGAGCAACTCGTTGCGTCCATCCGTAGGCCACCATTGAGCGCCGAGCATGTGTCGAACATGCTGTTCCGACTGAACAACGACACCGACGCCGAGGCCGCCGTGGAAGAGGTGGTCAACGTCGACGACTTCTTGCGACCGCCGTTCGATGCGGTGCCGTTCACGATGCCTCCCCGAGGTGCTCAGGAGTTCCTCGTCCTGACGGCTTGGGGGCATCCGACGCCGACGGTCGCGACCCTTCGGACGCGCGAGCATGGCGTGCGTCACGTGCGCCTCCCGCCACGCCCTTGAGAGCGATCGCCCAGGTGGCCAGCGCGGCCAGCACGGAGATTCCGGCTGCGATCCAGCAGTTGCACCCGCTTCCGGACGAATAATGGAGTCAGCTACATTTGACATCTTGGGCTCGAAGAGGAACCCCGGGGGGCACGCCAGTGCCTCCTCGATGGCGCGAGTGGTCTTGATGCTGCAGGTCCGGCGTGAGGTGGGCGCCTTCGGGTCGCGAGCGAGATGGCCCACGATGGCCGGGCTGACGCCGGCCTTCTTTGCGAGTGCGCGCCCGCTGAGCTTGTGGAATGCCATGTACTCCAGCAGCGCGGCGTGACTTGAGGATCGCGACAGGCCCCCAGGGATCGATTGCTTGGCGGAGCGACTGTAGCCGTGGTGGAAACTGTAGTCAACCACGATCTACAGTGTAGTCAGTCATGACTACATGAGCAAGCCAAAAGTAGGCAACGGGAGGCTAGTTCGGGAGTTCCAACACTGTACTTTGTAGTCATGGGTGACTACAGACCCGCTGGACAGGCTCGCGGACGCCGCGGGACGGTGGAGTCGTGAGCGCGTTGTCGGAGCTGCTGCAGGAGGCGAATCGTCGCCATCCGATGAGCTTGCGTCGGCGCGCCGCGAAGATCGGTGATCGCATCAGCCATGCGACTATCGGCGACTACCAGCGCGGACAGCATGCCGAGCACCCAGACGAGGTCACCCTCCAGGCGCTCGCTGACGCCTTCGATCTGGAGATTGCCGATGTCCAGGCAGCTGCCAACGTCCCTGTCGGCGCCGGCCCCTACCAGCCGCCGCCCGAGGCGGCGAGGCTCTCCCGTCGCCAGCAGGCCGCTATCACCGAGTTGATCATGTCCATGGTTGAGCAAGGAGGTAGTGATGGCCGGCAGCCTGGCGCTGAGAAGAGCCCCGAGGGCGACCCGCCCGCGCCGCTGACGTTCCGGGAGCGGCGCCGGCGGAAGGCGATCGAGGACGCCCAGCCGGTCGACCGGGCGGCCGACTCGAACGAGAAGCAGAGTGACCACGAGGAAGAGCCGTGACCTTCCCAGCGAGATGGTTCGATGAAGAGGTCGCGGGGGTCGTTCAGTCTTGACTAAACTAGGACTAGCGCGCGATGGTAGGCCTCGAGAGGAGTTGATCCGCTCGGGCATCAGGGCGGCAGTCGTCGCCGTGATCCGAGCGGATGGGTCGTGCCCTGCCAAGGAGTTCTTGGACGAGGTGAAGATCGCACAGCTGGAGATGAGGATCGAGTCGTTCTGCGCGATGGGAACACTGCGCACCCCGGAGGCGTTCCGGAGACTCGATGTGGATGACAGGAAGCCTGCGATCTGGGAGATCAAGTCAGACAAGGGCCCCGGCTATCGCCTCTACGGCGTGAGGTTGGGACAACGGTTCGTCGCAACCCACGGCACGCCGAAGCGGAAAGGGACTCGGGCAGTCAGGATCGAAGTGGAGAGAGCTCGGACGATCTACGAGGAATGGAAAGGGGCGGGATGACTGACTGGCGAGATGATCCAGCGGTACAGCAGGAAATGGCCGAGGAGCGACTCTATGCGGACGTCTCCGAACATCTTGCCTACGCGCTGGAAGAGCGCGGGGTCACTCGCGCCGAGCTGGCCAAGCTGTGTGGCGTTGGACGGTCGGCGATTACACAGCGGTTCCGCCAGCCGGCGAATCTGACTCTGAAGGTTGTTGCCGATACGCTCCACGCGCTCGACTACGGCCTCGAACTCGGCCTCGTCGATCGGCGCAACGAGAACCGCACGACGCGGCTTCGCGACTATGACGCCGAGTACCGACACGACGACAACGTGACCTACCTGGTCACCGTTCACAACCGAAGCGAGCCGCGCGAAAAGCCCCGATCGCATGCAGTCCCATGGTGACGATATGAAGCCTGAGCCGGCGGGGAACCTCCTACTTTGTGCACATGCAAGTCTCACGGCGGACGGTCGCCTGTTCCTCAGTGACGCTGGTTTGCAGCAACCTCCATCCGGACTGGGTGCGACATGGTTCCTGGCCGGTGTCATCGACCTGCCCATGAGTGACTATGTCCGAGGTGGGCTTCTACGAGTGGTTGACCTCCACGGCGAACCGGTGGAGGGCCCCGTGGGGAAGGTCGCCGCCGAGTGGGAGGGCGACTTCGAGGAGGGAGCCATCCTGCGAGCGCCCATCGCACTTCCCCTGCCGCAGAACATGACGCACTTGACTGCGGACGTCATCTACTACTGGGAGATCACATTCGGGGATTGGGCGCACCGGGTGCCTTTCTATGTTTCGGTCTCGGACGAGGGCGATCAAGAAGTGTCGGAGTAGCCCACCAGAATCACTCTGGTGCATCACCCCTGGCGAGAACTCCGGCGCCTGTCGTCCTGGCTCCTGACCTTCACCCACCTCCCGCCCGGCGTCCGCGCCGAGTGCCACTGGCCGAAGCGGATGATCCTGATGGATCGCCGGCTCACGCAGGCTGAACGGCGCAGCGTCCTGGCGCACGAACTCGAACACGTCGAGCGCGGGCCGTTCCCGCGGTGGATGACGCCACGGGAGGAAGCGGCTGTGAGTGCCGCGGCCGCGCGGAAGCTGATCCGGCTGCACGACCTCGGCGAGGCGCTGGCGTGGGCTGACCATCCTGCTGAGGTCGCTGAGGAGCTCTGGGTCGACATCCCAACCGTCCGCGCCCGCCTCGCCGGACTCACTCGCGACGAACGCCACTACCTGGCCCGCCGGCTCGCTCACCGCCACCACCATCACCACGCCGAGGAGGATCATCATGGGGCACATCCGTGACCGCTGGATGCAGCCCGGGCCGAACGGCCGCAAGATCCGCAGCGACCGCTGGGGCAAGGGTCTGCGTTGGCAGGTCCGCTGGGAGACGCCGACCGGGCAACGATCCAAGGGACTCAGCAGCAAGGACGCCGCGACGTCGTGGCTGACCGACCAGATCGCCGGGGTCGAGCGGCGTCCGGTCTCCACTGAGACCCTGGCGGAGCTGGCGACCCGCTGGCAGGCCCGCAGGTGCATCACCGGCCACAGACCAGGGCCACCGTCTCCTCGGCGCTCAGCGCGCTGATCCTGCCCGCCCTGGGTGATCTGACGGTGGCGACCCTGGAGCGCCGCCATTTGCAGGACGCCGTCAACGGATGGGTGGACGCCGGCAGCTCGGCAGCCCGAGTGTGGGTGGCGGCGTCCTACGTGTCGAGCATGCTCGCGATGGCCGTCGAGGATCGGATCCTCGAGCGGCCGGTGAAGGGCGTCCGGCTGCCCGCACTTCCTCCGGCCAAGGTCGAGCCCCTGGCCATCGCCCAGGTCGAAAGGTCGCCAGCCAGGTCCCGAAGCGGTACCGGGCGATGGTGATCGTCGGGGCGGGGTCCGACCTCAGGCCGGGTGAACTGCGCGGCCTGACCGTCGACCGCGCCGATCGGGGAGTGCTGCAGGTCGGCCGGCAACTGGTCGGCGCGGACGGGCGGCGTCCGGTGTTCGGGCCGACCAAGAGCGCTGCGTCGGTGCGCCGGGTGCCGATCGGGCCAACCGTGGTCGCCGCAATCAAGCAGCACCTGGAGGCGTTCGGGCCAGGCCCGGGAAGCCTCCTGTTCCACACCCGGTACGGATCGCCGGTATCCCGGTCGACGGCTGGTGACACCTGGCGTCTCGGGGCGGCGAAGATGAACCTGCCGCCCGGAGTGGGTGGCACGTGCTGCGCCACTTCCACGCGTCGCTGCTGATCTCGGCCGGCCTGTCGGTGACCGCGGTGGCGGAACGGCTCGGGCACGCAGATCCGGCCGAGACGCTCAGGACATATGCTCATCTCTGGCCGACCGATCAGGAGCGCGCGACCGCTGCGATCGAGGCCACTTTCGGGGCATCTGCGATTCTCTCCGGGACCACAGAGGGACCGAAATCGAGCATCACCCCTAGTGAGAGCGACTAGCTCGGGGTATCCGGCTTACAGGCCGGCTCGTCCCCATCTTGCTCTGACAAGGAAGTACGGAGAGCCTTGTGGGCTGGGACTCCGCCTCGGCGATGGCCGCGTAGTCGACGATCGCGGTGCCGGGGGACTGCAGTGCCGCCCGGCCGACGGCATGGGGTTCGAGATCGCGGATGCCGTCCGGGCCGAGCATTCTCACGCCGGGGACGCCGTTGGAGACCGCGCGTTCGAAGATGGCCGCCAGCCGCTGCTCCTCGACCGCGTCGAGGGCGACGACGAGCTTGCCGCACTCGATGTAGGGGAGCTCCTTGTCGGCGCAGAACTCCTTCAGCAGGTGGACGCCGCGGCGGCACAGCCGCGCCTTGAGTCCGCCCGGCTCGTAGTAGAGGCCCGCGTGCACGACGCCCGAGTTGTGACCGGTCTGGTGGCCGGCGACCCGGGTCTCCTTCTCCAGCACGGTGACCGGAGCGCCGGGGAATCGCCGGGTCAGCTCGCGCCCGACGGCGGTTCCGATGATTCCGGCGCCGACCACCGCGAAGGACTCCGTCGTCATGTGTTGTGTCCTTCATTCCTCGTGATGCGCGATGGGGCACCGATGGACGTCAGAGCCGTCCGCCCGTGCGCCGGGCTGGGCGACCGGGCCGTCCAACGGACCGGCGCGCGATCCTCGATGCCGCCGGGTCGGCGTGCTCGGATCCGACTCCGAGCGGTCTCGACTCTATTCTGGCGCCGTAGTTGACGATGAGAACCGATGTCAAATATAAACATATTGCAATTTACTTATAGGTGTGGTGACATGGGATCCATGGACGCGGAGATCGGTCTGTCCGCGGCGGCGCAGTTGTTCAAGGTGCTCGGCAACGAGTCCCGGCTGTGGCTGCTGCGGCTGATCGATGAGGAGCCGCGAACGGTGGGGGCGCTGGCCGTCGCGACCGACCTGTCGCAGCCGCTGGTCTCCCAGCATCTGCGCACGCTGCGGCAGGTGGGTCTGGTGGCCGCCAGCCGGTCCGGCAAGGAGGTCACCTACCGGATCGTGGACCGGCACGTCACCCACGTGATCGCGGACGCCCTCGCCCACGTCCAGGAACCCGCTCTCGACCCGGGAGCGGCCGACTGAAACCCCTGGGAAGGGAACACGATGACCATCACCGAACACGTCCATGCGGAGCACGGCACCGCGGAGCACACCCACGGCACGGACTGCGGCCACGACGCCGTCCAGCACGGCGACCACGTCGACTACCTGCACGGTGCGCACCGCCACGCGCTGCACGGCGATCACTACGACGAGCACGAGTCCGTGGCCGAGCATGGCACCGCCGAGCACGCCCACGGCGACGACTGCGGGCACGAGGCCGTCCAGCACGGTGACCATGTCGACTACGTGCACGACGGGCATCGCCACGCCGCCCACGAGGATCACTACGACGAGCACTGAGTAGCTGCGGCGCGGACCCGATGGCCCAGGTGGCTTCAGGCCCGGTGCAGCAGGACGACGCCGTCGTCGAGGACGGCCTGCCGGCCGTCGGGTCCGGTGGCCGGGCGGGTGCGGATGTCGGCGATCAGCACCCGCCAGGACGCCGGATCGAGTTCGAGCGCATCGACCTCCTCCGACGGCGCCAGGAAGTGGTGCTCGTGGGCGTCCGGGTCCGCCCAGGGTGGCGGCGCTGCGTGCGAGACCACCAGCAGGTGCCCACCCGACCGGACGTACCCGGCCGCCCGGCGTAGCGAGGCGGTGCGATCGAGTTCCACCGGCGAGTGCAGGAAACTCGCCGTGACCAGATCGTATGCGCCGGTGTCGGCCCAGTCGGCCAGGTCGGCGGCGACGAACCCGACCTGCTCGGGTGATAGCCCGGCGGCCTCGGCCGCCTCGCCCGCGCGACGGATCGCGGTCGGCGAGATGTCGATGCCGGTGACCCGCCAGCCGCGCTCGGCCAGCCAGATCGCGTCCGCGCCCTCGCCGCAGCCGAACTCCAGGGCGGTGCCCGGGGTGAGCGTGGCCGCGACGTCGGCGAAGGTGTGGTTGACGCGGCCCGACCACACCGACTCGGCGCCGGCGTAGCGGTCCTCCCAGAAGTCGGCCGGAGCCACCTCCGGCCAGTGCCGGGCGTGCACGGCGGCGTCGAAATCCGCGGCGACCAGCGCGCCGTTCAGTGCCGCGCCGGCCATGGTGCCGGCGCCGATCGACATCGGCACGTTCGCCATCGGGTTGGTCACGTTGCCGGCCGCCCAGACGCGGTCGTCGCTGGTCTTGCCCATCGGGTCGACGGCCAGGTAGCTGCCGAACGGGGTCTCGTTGCGGGCCAGGTCGAGGTGGGCCAGGAAGGCCTCATGGGTGCGCGGCTGCGCCATGGTGAACAGCGCATCGATCGGGTGGCTGTCCCCGTCCTCGGTCCGGACGGCCTCGATCGCGTCACCCTCGCCCGCGATCTGGGTGACCGGCGAGTCGATCAATCGGACGCCGCGGGCGCGCAACCGGTACCGGGTGGCGTCGTCCACCTCGACCCCGGCCGCGAAGACCGTCACGTCGTCGCTGAGCTGCCGGACGAGCTCCGCGGCGTGCAGGCCGAGCGGCGAGGTGATCAGCACGCCGAGCCGCCGGTCCTGCACCTCCCAGCCGTGGCAGTACGGGCAGTGCAGCACCGTCATGCCCCAACGTTCGGCCAGTCCGGGAACGGGTGGCAGGTCGTCGGTGATCCCGGTGGCGACCAGCGCCGCCCGGGCCTCGTGCGTGGCGCCGCCGGCCAGCTCGACCCGGACGCCGACGTCGATCAGCTCCACCCGATCGACGGTGCCCTCGCTCACCTCGACCCCGAACGCGGCCACCTCGTCCCGGCCCCGCGCCAGCAGCTCGGCGGGGTCGACCCCCTCGTTGCCGAGCACGCCGTGCATGTGCGCGGCGAACCGGTTGCGCGGACTGCCCGCGTCGACCACCAGCACCCGGCGCCGCGAGCGGCCCAGCATCAAGGCGGCGGCCAGCCCAGCCGGGCCACCGCCGATCACCACCACGTCCCACCGGGAATCAGCCATGCGCCCAGGGTGCTCGGCGTGATGGCATGATTGCAAACTAGTTTGCTGAATCCGCAAGGAGCCGATCATGGTCGAGTCGCTGGGACAGGTCGGGATCCGGTTGCGCGCCGCCCGGAAGGCCCGCGGCTGGACGCTGGACGAGCTCGCCGCGCGGGCGTCCGTCTCGGCCAGCACGCTGTCACGGCTCGAGTCGGGCAAGCGGCAGGCCAGCCTCGAGCTGCTGGTTCCGCTCACCCGGCAGCTCGGCATCCGCGTCGACGACCTGATCGCCGACGAGGCGCCCGACCCGCGGGTGCGGCGTCCGGTCATTCGCCGCGACGGCATGCTGATCGCGCCGCTGGCGCCCGAGGGGTCGCCGATCCACACCTACAAGATCACCTACCCGCCGGAGAAGGAGTGTGCCGAGCTGAAGGTGCACGAGGGTTACGAGTGGCTCTACGTGCTCTCGGGACGCCTCCGGCTGCGGCTCGGCGAGCAGGATCTGATCCTCACCCGCGGCGAGGCGGCCGAGTTCGACACCCGCACCCCGCATGCGATGAGTGCCGCGGGCGGGCGTCCGGCCCAGGTGATCAGCATCTTCAACGAGACCGGCATGCGGATGCACACCCACTCGGGGCAG
>JBDHZN010000122.1:0-10475 GCA_039811845.1 Micropruina sp.
GGAAGGTGTCGATCCAGCCCAGGTCGGCGAACAGCTGGAACAGCGGCGTCAGGATGGCGACGCCGGGGAACATCGAGGTGGCCAGGAACAGGCCGAGCACGAAGGTCTTGCCGCGGAACTCCAGCCGGGCGATCGCGTACGCGGCGAAGACGCCGAACACCAGGGCCACGATGGTCACGGTGCCGGCGATGATCAGGCTGTTGCGCAGGGCGAGCACGAAGGTGTTCTGGGCTCCGAACACGGCGCCGTAGTTCATCATCGTCGGGGCGGTGGGAATCAGGGCGTTGTCGAAGATGGTGCCCGGGTCCTTCAGGCTGGAGACCACCATCCAGTAGAACGGCGCGAGGCAGAAGAAGGCCATCGCGGCGATGCCCAGGTAGAGGCCGATCGTGTTCCAGGGCGTTTTGCGCCCGGGCCGGACGGCAGCGGTGGCGGCGCTCATTTCTTGGCCCCCTTCTCGGCCTTCTCGCCGCTGTCGACGGCGTTGACGCCGAGGACCCGGACGAAGAGGTACGCGGTGACGAAGATGAACAGGAAGGTCAGCGTCGCCAGGGCGCCGCCGTATCCGGGTTTGAGCTGGCTCAGGGTGGAGCGGACCACCAGGATCGACAACGTGGTGGTGTTGTTGGCGCCGTTGGTCATGATCGCCGGCAGGTCATACATGCGCAGGGCGTCCAGCAGCCGGAACAGCAGGGCGACCAGCAGCGCCGGCTTCACCAGCGGAAGCGTGATGTAGCAGAACCGCTGCCAGGCGCTGGCGCCGTCGATCTTGGCCGCCTCGTAGACCTCGTCGGGAATGACCTGCAGCCCGGCCAGGATGAGCAGCGCGATGAACGGCGCGGTCTTCCAGGTGTCGGCGATGATGATGGCGATGGTCGAGGGCACCCGTGAGCCCGTCCAGACGATCTCCTGGCCCATGATCGCGTTCACGATGCCGGAGGGGTCGAAGGCCCATTTCCACAGCACCGCGGCGACCGCGGTCGGCACTGCCCACGGCACCAGCACGCTCGCCCGCAGCAGGCCGCGACCCCGGAACGCCCGGTTCATCAGCAGCGCCATCGCCAGGCCGAGCAGGGCCTCCAGGATCAGGGTGATCGCGGCGATGAAGTAGGTGAAGCCGGTGGCGTCCAGAACTCCTTCGCACCCAGGCCCCACAGCGCGCGCTGGTAGTTGCCGAAGCCGACGAACGAGGGATTGCCGATCGCGTCGCCCCACAACGAGCGGATCAGCGACTGGACCACCGGATAGCCGATCACCACCGTCAGGATGATGATCGACGGGATGACCAGCCAGAAGGCGAGCCTGCCTTCGCCCTGGTTGCGCGCCGTGACCCGGCGCGTGCTGCGCTCGGACTTCGGGCGGGTCGTGGTGGAGGACATGGGCTCGCCTTCCGTGGTGGGTGAATCGGGTCGGGGACTGCTGATCGACGCTGGTCGAGCCTGTCGAGACCCGCCGGCCTCGGCTGGGACAAGGGGTTTCGACAGGCTCAACCAGCGAATCGGGCTGTCCGTTGGTCGAGCTTGTCCAGACCCGCCCGAGCCTTGTTTGGGAGGGGGGCCGACAGGCTCAACCAGCGAACGGGATGGTTACTGGATGGCCTGCTGCAGGTCGGCGGCCATCTGCTTGATCGCGTCATCGACCGACATCTGGCCCTGCAGCGCCGCGTACCCGTTCTTCTGGATGGCGAGGCTGACCGCGTTGTAGTTCGGGGTCTGCGGCCGCGGCACGGCGGTCAGTTCCGACTTCACCAGGGTGGGCAGGTACGGCGAGACCTTCACCATGGCGGGATCGGTGTAGAGCTCGGTGCGCACCGAGGCCTGGTTCATCACGCTGACCAGCACGCGCTGGGCCTCGTCGGACTGCATCCATTCCACCCAGGCCTTGGCGGTTCCCTTGTTCTTGGAGTACGCCGAGACGGCGAGGTTGATGCCCCCGAGCGACGACACGCCGACGCCGTTCTGGCCGGGCAGCTGCGCCATGTCGAACTTGCCCTTGATCTTGGAGTCCTTCGCGCTGGCCGCGGTGAAGACGTAGGGCCAGTTGCGCAGGAACATCAGCTTGCCCTCGAGGAACGCGTTGGCGCTCTCCTGCTCCTTGTAGGTGATGGCGGCCTTGTTGATGTCGCCGTTGTTGAACATGTCGACCAGGTGCTGCAGGCCGGCGCGCGCCTCGGGCGTGTCGACGGCAACCGACTTGCCGTCGTCGCTGAGGAACTTGCCGCCCGCGGAGTTGATCGCCTCGGCGACGTTCACGGTCAGGCCCTCGTACTGCGCGAACTGGCCTGCGTAGCAGTCGATCTTGTTGGCCTTGGCGATGGCGCAGTCCTTCTCGAGCTCGGCCCAGGTCGTCGGCGGGGTCTTGACCAGATCGGAGCGGTAGAACAGCAGGCCGGCGTTGGTCATGAACGGGGCGCCGTACATCTTGCCGTCGTACATCGCGGTGGCCTTGGCCGCCGGCAGGATCGCGTCGCCGCCGACCTTCGCCTCGTCGACGGGCTCGAGCCAGCCGCGCGCGGCGAACTCGCTCGTCCAGACCACGTCCTGCCAGATCACGTCGTACTTGCCGCTCTTGGCCTGGAAGTCCTGGACGAAAGAGTTGCGCTGATCGTCGGGCGAGGCGGCCAACTCCAGGAAGGTCACCTTCTGATCGGGATGCTCCTTGTTCCACAGGTCGATCAGCTGTGGCATCGCGCCGGTCAGGTCCTTGCCGGAGGCGAAGGTGATCGGCCCGATCCCTTCGGCGGCCGAACTGGTGCCACCCGACGGGGATGCCGCCGGGCTGCTGCAGCCGGCGAGCACGCCGCCGATCAGCGCCGTTGTCGCCATGGCTGCGACGAGTTGAGTCCTGGTACGCACGTGGCTCTCCTTCGGAGTCTGTGGATCGTTCCCGATGCCGCGCTGCATCGGGGTTGCGACGCGTCGACGCGCCGCTGCCGACTCTGCCGCAGTGATGTGACGCTGTCAAGTAATCGCTTTCTCACGAGCTGGGCTTTCCCGGAGATTGATCGATCACCCGTTCGGAATCACGGGGGAGCTTCAGCGATACGCGACTAGCAATCGCTTTCTCAACCGGGAGCGGTACGCTACCTTCGGAGATTGGGAAGGCTGTCGATGAGTGTCACGCTGAAAGACGTTGCGCAGATCGCGGGCGTCTCGACGGCCTCGGCCTCCCGGGCGCTGCGCGGCTTCGAGACCGTCGATCCGGTGATTCGCGAACGGGTGGTGAACGCGGCCCAGCGGCTCGGCTACGTCGGGTCCCATGCCGCGGCGGCGCTGGCCACCGGACGGGCCGGGAGCATCGCGATCATCACGCCGTTCCTCGACCGGCTGGCGTTCCAGCGGATGCTCAGCGGCGTCCATCGTGTGCTGCAGGCCGCGCGGCTGGATCTGCTGGTGCACTGCACCGGCGACCCGAGCGATCCGCACCCGGTGCCCCCGCACCGCCGACTGGCCCGGCGAGTGGACGGCTTCATCGTGCTCTCGCTGGCCGCCGACAGCCCGGACGTGGCCGACCTGCTGCGCCTGGACGTGCCGGTGGCGATGTTCGGTGCACACGCCTACGGCACCTCCAGCGTCCACATCGACGACCGAGGGGGCGCGGCCGGTGCCGTGGAGCACCTGGTCTCGGAGGGTCACCGGCGGATCGGGGTGATCTACGGACGCGAGGTGGACAACCCGGCCGTGCTGGAGTTCGACCGTCACCGGGGGGTGCGGGATGCGTTCCTGCGGGCCGGCATGCCGCTGACCGGGGAACTGTTGGTGCCCGGCGACTTCACCATGGCCGGCGGTGCCCGGGCGATGACCCGGCTGCTGGAACTCGATGAGCCGCCCACTGCAGTGTTCGCCTTCTCCGATGAGATGGCCTACGGGGCCATTCAGGCACTGCGGGCCGACGGGCTGCATCCCGGCGCGGACGTCGCGCTGGTCGGCTATGACGGGCACGAGTTGTCCGCGGCTCTGGAGTTGAGCACGGTGAGCGTGCCGTTCGAACAGATCGGAGCCACGGCCGCCGGCCAGTTGCTGGAACGGATCCAACAGCCCGACATGCCCGACGTGCGGACCATCGTGCCGACCGAGCTCGTCGCCCGACTCTCCAGCCGGACTCGTCCGGTCACCGCTGATCGAACCTCGGCGGCGGTCCTCGGCGGCGCCGCCTCGTCGTAGCGTCTCCGCGTGCGGCCGGCGAAGCCTGGCCCGGAATGGTGGCCTGCTCAGCCGGTCAGGGCGCCGGTGACCAGATTGATCGTGGTGGCCAGGATGGCCAGGCCGAATACGTACGAGAACAGGCAGTGCCGCAGTGCCACCGCGCGTACGGCCGCGCTCCGCACAGCGGTGTCGGAGACCTGATAGGTCATGCCGAGGTTGTAGCTGAAGTAGAAGAAATCCCGGAAGGTGGGGTGTTCATCGGAGTTGAAGTCGATCGCCTTGTCCGCGCCGGTGGCGTAGTAGAGGTAGGCGTAGCGAGCCGCGTACATCAGATGCAGGGCTGCCCAGGTCATGAAGACGCCCAGCACGGCTACAGCACCGAGAATGCTGCCCGCCGCCGAGCCGCCGGCAACGACGAGAGAGACGATCGCGCCGAGGCCGCACAGGGTGGCTCCGACGACGATCAACTCATCGACGTGCGGCCGGAACTCTTCCCGTCGGACATGGCTTTGGGTGGTGGCGGCATCCATCGGCCAGAGCGCCAGCCAGCCCAGTACGACGAACGTGGTGGCAGCCGCGGCGACCCCGACGACGACTCCGAACGCCGCCCCGGCGAGGGCTGCGGCGAGACCGGCGACGATCCCGGCCACGACGGCGGCGATCAAACGGGGCGGGGCGGTGCCGAACAGCCGGCGCAGCTTCATCGGTGGCTCCTCGACTCGGTGGGCGCCCGAGAGTCGAACGCCTCGCCTAAGTATGGTCGTCCGTCGCCCGGGATCAGCGACCACGGCGGCGGCCGCGACCGCCCACTGGATGAGTAAGTCCAGGGGTCGCACGGCTGCGCGACACTCGGCATCCACGCTGGCTGCGTTGCCGCCGCTCGCCATACGACCCGGTATGCCTTCGCGTCGGCGCCTTGCCAGCGCGGCGCCGAGCGCCGCTCGCCTGCACGCCCCCTGGACTTACTCATCTAGAGTGTCCCGGTGCGTGCGGACATCGGAATCATCGGCGGCTCCGGCTTCTACGACTTCTTCCGCGATGCCGAGGCCGTCACCGTGGAGACGCCGTTCGGGGAACCGAGCGCGCCGGTCGCGATCGGTGAGGTCGCCGGACGGACGGTGGCCTTCCTGCCGCGGCACGGTGCCCGACATCAGTTTCCGCCGCACCGGGTGAACTACCGGGCCAATCTGTGGGCGCTGCGGTCCGTCGGCGTTCGTCAGGTGGTGGCGCCCTGCGCGGTCGGTGGACTGCGTCCCGAGTTGACGCCGGGCACGTTCGTCGTCCCCGACCAGGTCGTCGACCGGACCTGGGGCCGCGCCCACACCATCTGGGATGGTGTCGGCCCGGTCGTCCATGTCTCGTTCGCCGACCCGTACTGTCCGCGCGGTAGGACGGCGCTGCTGTCGTCCGGCGAGGCTGCGGTCGACGGCGGGACCCTGGTGGTGATCAACGGGCCGCGGTTCTCGACCCGAGCCGAGTCGCGCTGGCACGCCGCTGCCGGCTGGTCGGTGGTGGGCATGACCGGCATGCCCGAGGCATCTGTGGCCCGCGAACTGGCGATGTGCTTCAGCACCGTCTGCATGGTCACCGACGCGGACGCGGGGGTCGAGGGTCCGGGGGTGTCGCACGCCGAGGTGATGCAGGTCTTCGCCGGCAACATCGAGCGGCTGAAGGCGATGCTGGTCGGGGTGATCGCGGCATTGCCCGAACCGGAGCCGGACGACACCGCGACCTGCTCCTGCCGCCGTGCGCTCGACGGCCAGCGGCTGCCCTTCGAGCTGCCCTGATGCCCTCCGCGTTGCCGCCGGGGGAACCGGCGCCCACGGACGGGTCGCTGCCCGCGTCCGCGCTGGCCGAATTGGGCGACCGGCCGATCTCGCTGTACCTGCATGTGCCGTTCTGTGCCACCCGCTGCGGCTATTGCGACTTCAACACCTACACCTCGGCCGAGCTGGGCTCGGCACCAGGCTCGTCCCGCCAGGCCTTCCTGGACGCCGCCCAGGCCGAGTTGGCGCTGGCGGCGAGGGTGCTGGGAGAGCGTCCGATCGACACAGTCTTCGTCGGTGGTGGCACGCCGACCCTGCTCGCGGCCGATGAATTGGTCGGCTTGCTGGCCGCCGCTCGGCAGTATTTCCCCTTGTCGGACGGCGCCGAGGTGACCACCGAATGCAATCCGGAGTCGGTGGACGCCGGCTACCTGGAGGCGCTGGTCGCCGGCGGTTTCAACCGGATCTCGTTCGGCATGCAGTCGGCCCGCGGTCACGTGCTGCGGGTGCTGGAACGCAGCCATACTCCCGGACGGGTCGCCGACGTCGTCGGTTGGGCGCGCGCGGCCGGCTTCGGATCGGTCAGTCTCGATCTGATCTACGGCACGCCGGGGGAGTCGCTGGACGACTGGCGGGCCTCCCTGGAGGCCGCGCTGGCACTGGCGCCTGACCATGTCTCGGCCTATGCCCTGATCGTGGAGGAGGGCACCCGGCTGGCCGCGCAGATCCGGCGCGGTGAACTGCCGGCGCCGATCGACGACCTGCAGGCCGACTGCTACGAGTTGGCGGACGACCTGCTGTCGGCGGCCGGCATGGGCTGGTACGAGCTGAGCAACTGGAGCCGGCCGGGCCATGAGTGCCGGCACAACCTGGCCTACTGGCGCGGCGCCTCCTGGTGGGGCGTCGGACCGGGGGCACATTCGCACGTCGGCGGCGTCCGGTGGTGGAACGTGAAGCATCCGCGGCGCTACAGCGCGGCGCTGGCGCAGGGCGACAGCCCGGCCGCGGCCCGTGAGCTGCTGGACGCCGACGCCCGCCGGGTCGAGCGGGTGCTGCTGGAGTCCCGGCTCGCCGAGGGGCTGGAGCTGAGTGTGCTCACCGCGTCCGAGCGGGCACGGGTGCCGGATCTGCTCGCGCGCGGCCTGATCGAGGTGGGCTCCGATGGGCGCTGGTCGAGCGAGCCCGAGGTCAACGACCTCCGGTCGAGCGTGCCCGAGGTCAACGACCTCCGGTCGAGCGTGCCCGAGGTCAACGACCTCCGGTCGAGCGTGCCCGACCACCGTTGGTCGAGCTTGTCGAGACCCCTTGCCGATGCCCGCCTACGCCTCACCCGCAAGGGCAGGCTGCTTGCCGATGCCGTCGTCCGGGACCTACTCGACTAGAGCCGGGGTGCTACCTGCTGGCGGCACCCTTCACCGCGCAAACACCAAAACGCTCGCCGAACTATTTACCGCTCGCTGAATTCAGCGAGCGGTAAATAGTCAGGCGAGCGCCGGGGGAAGAGTCAGCGAATGACGCGACGGGCCGAGTGGTAGTGGCCGTACTTCTTCAGGTTCGAGATCTGCAGATCGTCGCGGGTGTTGCGCGCGTGGATGATCTTGCCGTTGCCGATGTACATGGCGACGTGGCTGACCGGGCTGTAGAAGAACACCAGGTCGCCGGGCTTCAGGTTCTTCTTGGCGACCTTGACGCCCTTCTTCGACTGAGCGCGCGAGGAGTGCGGCAGCTTGATGTCGATCTTGCGGAAGGTCCAGAGCATGAATCCCGAGCAGTCGAACTTGTTCGGGCCGGCGGCGCCCCAGACGTACTGGCCCTTCTTGAGCTTGGTCTTCGCGGCCTTGATCGCCTTATTGGCCTTGGCCTTCAGCTTCTGGGCCTTGGTCTGCTTCTTCGGCGGGTTCGGGTTCACCGAAGCCGGCTTGGTGGCACTGGCCGACGTGGTCGGCGGGGTCGTCGGGTCGGCACCGGCCTGGGGAGCGGCGGGGCCTACCACCAGGGCCAACGAGGCGGCAACGGTGACACCGACGGACAACGCAGATTTGCGGACGGACATGGACGAGCCTCCAGGAACGTGGACAGGGAGCTTGACTGAGAACCAGTTCACTGAGAACCAGTTGAGTGGAACCTGAGCCGAAGCTGAGAGGAACGTTAACTGTTCCGTCAGGTGATCGCAAACCCGTTGCCTACCCGAACGCTTATGTCGCGCGTACGGCGGCCGTGAAGAGCCTTGTGGCGCGCGAGTTCGGGAGTCCTGAGATTTTCATGAAAGGCGGCCGGGCCTTCTCTGAGGTGGCATCGCCCTGCCTCGGCTTCCCCTCACCTAGTGAGAAGCCGGAGCAGGGCGATGTGGACGACAGCGTCCGGCGTGGCGGGCGCCGGCAACATCATCCCGGGCTCGACCCAGGATCTCGACGTGGTCGTCGATGCGGTGCGGAGATCCCGGCATCCGCCGGGATGACGCAACCCCGCGACAGGTCGTCCGTGAGCCGAGGTCAGGCAGGCACCACGTTGACCAGCTTGGGTGCCCGGACGATCACGGTCCGGACGCCGTTCGGCGTCTCGTCCGCGATCCGTGGCAGGGCCAGGGCTTGCGCCCGCAGGTCGTCCTCGGAGATGTCGGCGGGAACCTCCAGCCGAGCCCGGACCTTGCCCTTCACCTGCACCACACAGGTGACCGTGTCGTCGGCGATCAACGCCGGATCGGCGACCGGGAACGGCTCGAACGCCAGCGACTCGGCGTGGCCCAGCCGTGACCACAGCTCCTCGGCGATGTGCGGGGTCAGCGGTGCCACCATCAGCAGCATCGGCTCGATCGCCTCGCGCGGGACGGCGTCCAGCTTGGTCAGCACGTTGTTGTACTCGGTCAGCCGGGCGATCGCAGTGTTGAACGACAGCCCCTCGTAGTCCCGGATGACGGCGTCGATGGTCTTGTGCAGCGCCCGCTTCGTGGCGTTATCCATCGCGGTGTCGACGATACGCACCTCACCGGTGACCTCGTCGATCGCGTTGCGCCACAACCGCTGCAGGAACCGCTGCGAGCCCACCACGGCCCGGGTCTCCCACGGCTTCGACTGATCCAGCGGACCCATGCCCATCTCGTAGATCCGGAAGGTGTCGGCGCCGTAGGAGTCATACATATCGTCGGGAGTGACGATGTTCTTCAGCGATTTGCCCATCTTGCCGTACTCCCGGAAGACCTCCTCCCCGTGCCAGACGTAACTCATCTCGCCGTCCGCACCGGCAACCTCCTCGACCTCATCGGCCGGGACGGTCTGCCCACGGGAATCCCGGAAGGCGTAGGCCTGGATGTAGCCCTGGTTGTACAGCCGGCGGAACGGCTCGGCCGAACTGACCTGGCCCAGGTCGAACAGCACCTTGTGCCAGAACCGGGCGTACAGCAGGTGCAGCACGGCGTGCTCGACGCCGCCCACGTACAGATCGACACCACCGACATCGCCCAGGTCGGCACCGCCGGCACCGGCCGCATCGCGCGGACCCATCCAGTAACGCTCCACGTCAACATCCACGAACCGGTCGTGGTTGGCCGGATCCAGGTAGCGGATCTCGTACCAGCACGAGCCCGCCCACTGCGGCATCACGTTCAGCTCGCGACGGTAGGTTTTCGGCCCGTCGCCCAGATCCAGCTCGACCTCGGCCCAGTCGGTGACCCGGCCCAGCGGCGGCACCGGCTCGGACGTCGAATCGTCCGGATCCAGCGCCTGCGGGCTGTAGTCGTCGATCTCGGGCAGTTCGACCGGCAGCATCGACTCGGGCAGCGCGATCGGGTGGCCGGCCTCGTCATAGACGATCGGGAACGGCTCACCCCAGTAGCGCTGCCGGCTGAACAGCCAGTCCCGCAGCTTGTAGGTGACGGTTTCGACGCCGTGGCCCTTGTCGGTCAGCCAGTCGATCATGGTCCGCTTGGCGTCGGCCATGTTCAGGCCGTTCAACGAAATCTCGTCGTTGGACGAGTTGATCGTCGGACCGTCACCGGTGAACGCGGTGTTCTCGTCGTGACCCTCCGACGGCTGCACGGTGCGGATGATCGGCAGGTCGTAGGCCTTGGCGAAGTCCCAGTCGCGCTCGTCCTCGGCGGGCACCGCCATGATCGCACCGGTGCCGTAGCCCATCAGCACGTAGTCGGCGATGAAGATCGGGATGCGCCGGCCGTCCACGGGGTTGATGGCGAAAGCACCGGTGAAGACGCCGGACTTGTCCTTGTTCTCCTGGCGTTCCAGATCGGTCTTGCGCGCCGCGGCCTCCCGGTAGGCGGTGACCGCCTCGGACGGGGACGGCGCGCCGCCGGTCCAGGCATCGTTGGTGCCGGTGGGCCAGGAGTTCTCGCCGGGGGTGATGGCGTCCACGATCGGATGCTCGGGGGCCAACACCATGAAGGTGGCGCCGAACAGCGTGTCCGGACGGGTGGTGAACACCGCGATCGCGGCTTCGTGGCCCTCGACGGGGAAGGTCACCGAGGCGCCGCTGGAGCGTCCGATCCAGTTGCGCTGCATCGCCTTCACCTTGTCCGGCCAGTCCAGCCGGTCCAGGTCGGCCAGCAGCCGGT
>JBDHZN010000123.1:0-10471 GCA_039811845.1 Micropruina sp.
GCGAACTCGAATGGGCCCGGATCGACACGGCCCGGCTCGCGGTGGCCGAAGAGCGGCTGCGCTTCTCGCGTGACCTGCACGACGTGTTCGGACGCACCCTGTCGACGGTGGCGCTGAAGGCAGAACTGGCCGCCGAGCAGGCCCGCCGCGGACGTCCGGAATCGGTGGCGACGATGCGTGAGGTGCAGTCGATCGCCACCGAAGCGCTGGGCGAGGTGCGTGAGGTGGTCCGTGGCTATCGGCAGACCGATCTGGCCGGTGAGATGGCCGGCGCCCGGTCGCTGCTGGAGGCGTCCGGCATCGAAGTGACGACCGTAGCCGAGGGCAGCGGCGTGTTGCCGGCCCCAGTGGCCCGGGCCTTCGCCTGGGTGGTCCGCGAGGGCACCACCAACATCCTGCGGCACGCGGACGCCGGCCGCGTCCGGATCGCGCTGGACAGTGAACCGGGCCGGGCCCGGTTGGTGCTCGACAACGACCACCCGCGCCCGGCGACCGGGCATGCCGGCTCGGGCCTGGCAGGGCTGAGTGAGCGGCTCGCCGAGGTCGGTGGCAGGTTGTCCGTTGACCACGACACCGACAGGTTCACCTTGACCGCCGAGGTCGCCGACGTCGCACTGGCTCGGCTGCGGACGGCGTCCGGGCCGTCAGGAACGGGAGGGCAGTCATGATCCGGGTGGTGCTGGCCGAGGACGAGCACCTGATCCGTGAGGCGCTGGTTGCCCTGCTGGAACTCACCGACGACATCGAGGTGGTCGGCCAGGCCGGCTCCGGTGACGAGGCGCTGGCCATGATCCACAAACTGGCGCCCGAGGTGGCGGTGCTCGACCTGCAGATGCCCGGGGCGTCCGGCATCGAGGTCGCGGCGGCGCTGGCGTCCGAACTGCCGGGCTGTGCCTGTGTGATCGTCACCAGCCACGGACTGCCCGGCTACCTGAAGCAGGCGTTGGCGCACGGCGTGCGCGGCTTCGTGCCCAAGACCACCAGCGGCGCCCGGCTGGCCGAGGTGATCCGGACGGTGCACGGCGGCGGACGCTACGTCGACCCCGCCCTGGCCGCCGATGCGATCGCCGCCGGTGACTCGCCGCTCACCCCACGGGAAGCCGACGTGCTGCTGGCCGCCGACGGGGGAGCGCACGTGGAGGAGATCGCTGCCCGGGTGAACCTGTCGCCGGGCACGGTGCGCAACTATCTCAGTTCGGCGATCGGCAAGCTGCAGGCGGCGACCCGGCACGAGGCCGTCCGGATCGCCCGGGAACGCGGCTGGATCTGACCCTCCGACCGCACAACGACAAGCGAAGGGCCGGCCGCCACTGGCGACCGGCCCCGGGTGAGTCCGCTGGATCAGCGGGTCACCGTGACCCACTTGGTCGAGGCCTTCTTCGCGGCCACGTAGCTGGAGCCGGCGTAGCTGACCGCCAGCTTCTTCTTACCGATCTTGGTGCCCTTGGCCACCTTGATCTTCACGACCGCCTTGCCCTTGCTGCTCAGCTTCACGGTCTTCTTCGTGCCGCCGAGGTTCACGGTGACCTTGCCGGACGGCTGCACACCGGTCGCCTTCACCGTCACGGTGATCGTGGCGGTCTTGCCGCGCTTCACCTTCTTCGGGACCGACACCTTCACGCTCGGCGACGCCTTGGCGACGGTCACCTTCACCGAGGCGGTGGACGCCTCGAACGCGCCTTGGACGCCCGGGTACTTCACGGTGAGGGTGTGCTTGCCGGGCGCCAGCGACTTGGCCGGGATGGTCAACGTCGCCTTGCCGCCGGACAGCTTCGCACTGACGGTCTTCTTGCCCGCCTTCACCGACACCGTACCGGTCGCCTTCGGCGTCACCTTGACCGACAGCTTGGCCGTCTTGCCGTAGGTCTGCTTGACCGCCCCGGCGGTGATCTTGACGGACGCGAGCCGCGGGCTGATCTTCCACACCTTGTTGCCGGACGCCTTGTCGACCACGAAGGCGTTGCCCTGACCGTCGACCGAGACGTGGTTGGCGGTGGCGATCGGCAGCGACGCCACCTTGTTGCCGTCGACGTCCAGGACGGTCACCGAGGTGCCGCCGAAGTTCGCCACGTAGGCCAGCTTGTGCACCTTGTCGAAGGCGATGTTGAGGGCCTGCCGTCCGGTCGGCACCTCTTTGATGGTGGCGCCGGTGGTGGCATTGGCCACGACGACCTCGTTGCTGTTCTGGCTGGCGATGAACAGGCGATTGCTGGCGGCGTCGTAGGCGATGCCCGAGGCGCCGCGTCCGCCGACATCAATGCCCTCGATGGTGAGGTACTTCCACTCCAGCGTGCTGGTGTTCAGCGAGACCACCTTGTTGCTGCCCAGGCTGGGCGAGAAGATCGTGCCGTTGTCGAGGCTCAGCGACACCGGGTTGAACACGTCGCGGGTGCCGGTCTGGACGTCGGTGACCTTGTCGTAGGGCGCCTTGGCCTTGAACACCGAGATGTAGCCGGTCGCCGTCGCCGACGAGCCTTCACTGGCCGAGCTGGCGAAGACCTGGTCGGTCTTCGGGTCGTAGACGATGTCGCGCGGGTGGCTGATGGTGTTGGCGTCGAACTGCTTGACCAGGCTGAGGTCGCTGGCCTTGTAGACGGCGACGGAGCCCGAACCGGTGTTGGTCACCCAGATGTTGCCGTTGACGTCGTCGACCCCGACTCCGAAAGCGCCGGTCTTGGTGAAGCCGTCGTGGTCGACGGTCTCGTGGCTCGCCTGCACGGCCAGGGTGTCGGGATCGAGCTTGTAGATGACGCCGTTGCTGCCGGTGCCGCGGTCGGACGCCGTGACGTAGAGCGCCTTCTCCTTGGCGCTGTAGGCGGACTGGTAGAGGCCCTGGTACAGCTCGGCGGACGAGGAGATCACGTCGAACCGGTCGGTGCCGGTCGGCCGCTCATCGGGGTAGACGGTCTGGGTCGACTTGTAGGTCTGGGCCGACGGGGCGGTCTGGGTGATCACCAGCGGGTAGCTGACCGGGCTGAGGCCGGCCGGGATCGAGTACGAGGCGGTGGCCACACCGGAACCGTTGGCGGTCAGATTGGTTGCCAGCACGGTGTCGCCCAGCTTGACCGACGAGATGGTGGCGCCACTCACCAGGTTGCCCAGCGTCAGGGTGCCGGAGGCGCCCAGCCCGGTGCCGTTGTCGAACGCGACGGACGGCGGAATCTGGACGGTGACGTCCTGGTGGGTGCCCTTGTCGCCGGTGATGGTCAGGGTGAGGTCACCGGCCGGTGCCGTGCCCGCAGCCAGGACGACCCGGGCGGACAGCGTGCCCGCCGCGGGCACCGTGTAGGTGTCGGCGAGGCTCGAGCTGCGGCCGGAGGTGATCGTCCACTGCAGCGGGGTCGAACCCTTGGCGACGGAGAGAACCTCACCCTCGGGGAAGGTTCCGCCCGAGAAGGTGACGGTGCTCTGGCCATTCGCCGCCGTGGTGGCGGTCGAGGTCAGGCCGGCGCCGAGGGTGAAGGTGAGCAGCAGGCTACGACCGGTGTCGCCGGAGCGCATCGACCCGGTCAGCAGGCGCAGGCTGTGCGTGGTGCCGGCCGTCCACGCCGATTCCAGCGCGGGCTTGGTGTTGTCCGGGGTGGGGAAGGGGATGTCTGCGCTGAACGTACCGTCGGCCTCGGCCTGGACGGCGGCCCAGATGTCGAAGTCGTCCGCCGACTCGCCGGTGGCCGGGTTGGTCACCGGGCCTGCGGCCGGTTCGGTGTCGAGCGCGCCGCCGAGTTTGACGGCGATGGTCGATCCGGTGCCGCTGGTGGGGTGGGTCCAGCCGGTGCCTTCGATGTGGATGGCGCTGCCGGTGGACACGACGTCGGCGACGGTGGCGGTGCCGCCGTTGGACGTCTGGGTGTCGGCATAGGCGACGCCGGTGGTCGGCAGTATGCCCAGCGCCGAGAACGCCAGCGCTGTCGCGACGGCCACAGCGGCGGTGCGGCCGGCGCGACGTGGGGTGATGGTGGTCATGAGTCTCCTCAGTGCAGGCTCGATCGAGCCCGATGGTGATAGTGAGGTGAGGCTAACCTAAGTCCGATGAGTAGTCCGGCCCGTGGACGACCTAGTGGTGACCCACTAGCCCGCGATGCTCACCCGGGGCCGGATGGTGCGGGCGTTCCAGCGACCGTCGCGATGCTCCACCTCGATCGGATGGCCGAAGGTGCGGGTCACGATGTCGCTGGTCAGCACCTCGGTGGCGCGACCCGCGGCGACTGTCCGTCCGTCGCGCAGCAGCAGGGCGTGCGTGGTGGTGGCCGGCAGCTCCTCGAGGTGATGCGTGACCAGCATCGAGGTCAGCTGCGGATGGGTCTCGGCGAGCAGATCGATCGTTTCGAGCAGCTGCTCGCGAGCGGCCACGTCCAAACCGGTGGTTGGTTCGTCGAGCAGCAGCAGGGCCGGGTCGGAGGCCAGCGCACGGGCGATCAGGGTGCGTCCGCGCTCGCCCTGGGACAGGGTCGTCCAGCGGTCGTCGGCGAGTCTGGCCAGGCCGAGCAGGTCGAGCAGCTCGGCTGCCCGGGCCAGGTCGGCCCGCGAGGGCTGCCAGCGGAGCGGCAGTTCGATGGTGCCGGTGAGGCCGGTCAGCACCACCTCCGTCACGGTCCGCGGCGAACGCAGCGGATGGCGCGGGTTGACGTGCCCGATGTGACGGCGGAGCGCCTGCAGCTCAACCCGCCCCAGCCGATGGCCGAGCACGTCGACGGTCCCGGTGGTGGGGTGGACGACGGCGCCGCAGAACCCCAGGATCGTGCTCTTGCCCGCCCCGTTGGGTCCGAGCATGACCCAATGCTCACCGCGACGGACGGTGAACGAGATGTCGTGCAGGATCTCCTTGGCGCCACGCCGGAACGTGACCGTGTCGAGGTCGAGGACGGTCGAAGAGGTGAGGTCTAGCTGCACGGGTGTTCTTTCGTCGGCGTGGGTGGAAGCTGGCCCGCCGGTGCGGGCGCGGCCTTGACCGAATCGATCAGGGCGTAGCCGAGCCGGGTGGCGCTTTCGACGTCGCCCGCGCCGATGGCGTGGGTGAGTTCGCGGTGGGCGTCGCGGACGGCGTCCGGCTCGGGGAGAACAGCGGTCTCCCTGATCGACTGCTGGACGATCTCGGAGACGGCGGCGTAGAGCCGGATGAGAATCGGATTGCCGCTGGCCCGCACCACCACCTGGTGGAATGTGGTGTCGGTGGCCACATAGCCGGCCAGGTCGCCGGCATCGTGAGCGGCGGTGCGGGAGTCCAGCGCGGCACGCAACGCGGCGAGATCGTCGGGGTCGGCGCGTTGGGCCGCGAGCCGGGCGCCGGCGGCCTCGAGTGCCGCGCGGGCGTCCAGCACGTCGCCGGGAGCTGCCGCTCGGTCGGCAGCGGTCGGCAGGTGATCGCGAACCAGCACCCCGGTGATCTCGTCGGTGGCCCGGACGTAGGTGCCGTCGCCGATCCTCGGCTCGAGCAGCCCGGTGATGCTCAGGCCGCGCAATGCCTCGCGCACAGTCGCCCGGCTGACGCCCAGATCGTCGGCCAGTTGATGCTCGCCGGGAATCCTCTCGCCAACCGGCCAATCGCCGGCATCGATCAACTCGCGAAACTGGCTGGCCACCTGGGCGACCAGCGGCTCGTGGCGCACTGGACCGCGAATTATTGCTCCTCCTCGGCAGATCAGCGGATCGCGCGGGATCGCGTGATCAGTGGAGACAGGCTAGTGCATATGTCAGACATTTGCATAGAAGTGCTCGCTGGTTGAGCTGATCGAAACTCCTGACGCCATTTGCTGACAGTCGGTCGGCGGGCTGGCATCCTGATAGTTAGTGACTAACATTAAGACCATGGCGCGTTGGGATCGAACTCATGACGCACTGACACGCGCCGCGTCGGAGTTGTTCGCCGAACAGGGATACGCGGCGACCGGCACCGCCCAGATAGCCGCGCGTGCGGGGGTGAGCGAGATGACTTTGTTCCGGCATTTCGCCACCAAGGAGTCGTTGCTGCTGGCCGACCCCTTCGACCCGCTGATGGCTGAGGCCGTCCGCTCGCGACCCGCTGATGAACAGCCGATGTGTGCACTGGTGGAGGGGATTCGACAGGCCTGGGCCGATACCGACCCGGCCGCGACGGACGCCCTCCGAGGCCGGTTGGCGATCATCGCTGAGACGCCGGACCTGCAGGGTGCGATTGAGCGCACCAGTCAGGACAGCGTGGCCGCCCTGATCGAAGCGCTGTCGGAGCGCGGCGTGCCGTCCGCCAGGGCGCGGGTCGCGGCGACCGCGGTGATCGCCGGGCTGAGTGCGGCGCTGCTCGACTGGGCCCGCTCTGACGGTACGGCGCTGGATGACGTGCTCGGCGCGGCGCTGGACGTGTTGGGCGGTGCGTGACGTGCTTGCCTTCGACCAGGTCAGCCGGCGCTTCAGAGGCGGCGGCGGGGTGACCGATGTCGGCTTCGCGATCTCGGCGGGCGAGATCGTGGCGCTGGTCGGACTCAACGGCGCAGGCAAGACGACGCTGATGCGGCTCGCGCTCGGCATGCTGCGTCCGGAGCAGGGTGACGTGCGGCTGTTCGGCCGTCCGCTTGCCGCGTTGCCCGTCGCGGCGTGGGCGCAGGTCGGTGCGCTGATCGAGGTTCCGCTGGCCTATCCGGAGCTGACTGTGCGGGACAACCTGCTGATCGGATGCCGGCTGCACGGCAGCGACCGGAGACGGGTCAACGAGGCTCTCCAGGCATGGCGGCTCGGCCCACTCGCGGATCGCCGGTTCCGTCGGTTGTCGCTCGGAAATCGGCAGCGCACCGGGCTGGCGGCTGCGCTGCAGCACGATCCGCGGCTGATCGTGCTGGATGAGCCCAGCAACGCCCTCGACCCGGCGTCGGTGATCCTGCTGCGCGAGCAGCTTCTTCGTCGTGCCGCGGACGGCGCCGCGATCCTGGTCAGTAGCCACCACTTGGACGAGGTGGCGCGGATCGCGGACCGGGTCCTGCTGATGAACGCCGGACGGCTGATCGGCGAGCTCGACACCACGGGGGTCGATCTGGAACGGGCCTTCTTCGAGCGCATCCGCCAGGATGACGAGCATCGGGCGGAGGTCGTCCGATGAGGGCGGCCCTCGGTGTCGAAATGCTCAAGCTCGCACGCTCGCCGGTGGGGGTGATCGGCACCCTGGCGGTCCTTGGCGGAATGCTCGGCCTGCTCGGCGGGATCAC
Source organism: Micropruina sp. (assembly GCA_039811845.1). Taxonomy (GTDB): domain Bacteria; phylum Actinomycetota; class Actinomycetes; order Propionibacteriales; family Propionibacteriaceae; genus Micropruina. The sequence continues at coordinate 7,173 of JBDHZN010000123.1, forward strand.
CGCCGCGGTGGCCGGCGGCAACCCCGAGGTGATCGCCAAGGCCGGAGCGGCGGCCAGCCGCGACTGGGCCGGCCTGCTGCTCGGTGCCGATCAGGTGGCGGCCGCAGGCGCCCTGCTCGGTTTCGGCGTCGTGTTGTCCTGGATGTTCGCCCGCGAGTTCACTGATGGCACGATCACCGGCCTGTTCGCACTGCCGATCAGCCGCGGCCGGATCGCGCTCGCCAAGCTGGTCGTCTACCTGCTCTGGACGGCGGCGGTCGGCCTCGCCGTCACACTCGAGGTGCTCACCCTCGGGCTGCTGTTCGGCTACGGCATCCCGGACGTCGCCACCTGGAGAGCCCTCGGACGCATGCTGGTGCTGGTCGTCCTGACCGGGATCGTCGCCGTTCCGGTGGCCTGGGTGGCTACCGTCGCGCGGTCACTGCTGGCAGCGGTTGGTGTCACGATCCTCCTCGTGGTTGCGGCCCAGGTCGGTGCGCTGGCCGGCGCCGGAGGCTGGATGCCGCTGGCCGCGCCCGCACTGTGGGCGCTCTCGGCGGGGGTCGCCGTCAGCATGGGGCAGTTGGTCCTCACCATGGCCGTCTCGGCGATCTTCGCGACCCTGACCTGGATGACTTGGTCACGACTCCAGTTGGATCGCTGACGTGAATATCGTTGGTCGAGCTCGTCGAGGGGAGGAGCGCCAGATTGTCCGGGACGTCGACGGCTGCCGGGGCCGCGAACACGCTGGTGCTCGTCCGCCACGGGCAGAGCCAGGCGAATGCGGACGGCTTGTTCACCGGACTGCTCGACGTCCCACTGACCGATCGTGGCCGAGCTGAGGCTGCCCGCGCGGCACGGATGCTCAACGATGCGGGGCTGGCCCCGCCGGTGTGGTTCTGCTCGCCGTTGCGCCGGGCCCGCGAGACCGCGGCGATCCTGACCGCCGAGTCGAGCCGTCCGCCACGCCGCGTGACCTGGGACTGGCGGCTGGCCGAACGCAACTACGGCGCGCTCACCGGCCGCACCAAGCAGAGCGTGCTGACCGAATACGGCCAGCAGCAGTTCCTCGCCTGGCGACGCTCCGTCGACGTGGCTCCGCCACCGATGTCGGACGAGCAGCGCGCCACCCTCGGCGACGCACCCACCGCGCTGGGGCTCACCGAAGCGCTTCGCGACGTCGTGGTCCGGGTCGGGGAGGCGTGGCGGGAGGATATCGAGCCGGCATTGCGCCGCAACGGGAGCGCGCTGGTGCTCGCCCATGGCAACTCCCTGCGCGCTCTGTGCGTCGTCCTGGACGCGCTGACCCATGCCGAAGTGCAGGCGCTCAACATTCCCACCGGGCACCCGCTGATCTATCGGATCGCGAGCGACGGTCGACCGCAGGTGCGGGGTGGGCGTTACCTCGACCCGATCACCGCCCAGGCCGCCGCGGCCCGGATCGCCCAGGAGGGCGGCACGTGAACTCGATCGACGCGGTGCGGAAAGTCCTCCCAACCGGGACCGGCTGACGTCCGTCGAGCCAGGCGGCGCCGGCGCCCGAACATGGCGGTCATCGGCGGCCCAACTCGGCTGCGGAACCCTGCGATGCGACGTCCGCGGACGCCCTCGGCGTGGCTGCGCGCTGCCAACCTGCCGGCAGCAGCGGGTGAAGCTCGGGGGTGCGGCGCGCGGCGCGGGCGATGTAGACGGCGTTCCAGATGCCCAGGCCGGCCATGCCGACGGCCATCCACAGGGTGGAGAGACCCACCGCCCAATCGATCGGCAGCACCGCGATCATCGGAATGCGCAGCAGTGATTCCGCCATCAACCCCACGCCCCAGCCCATGGTGCTGACCCGGAACGCTCGGCGGGCGGCCGGCACGCTCCGGTACAGCTCGTCCAATTCGGCCGCTCGCCCGGGTTTCCACGACTGCGCTGCGGACAGCGTCATCGGCTGCCGCGAGGCGAGGCTGAGCAGGAACATCGCGCCGATGGTCGCCGTTCCGGCTGAATCCTTCAGTAGCAGCCAGCGCGCGTCGCCGCCTACGAAAGCCAGGGCGAAGCCGACCCCGAAGACGGCGAGCATCATGCCGGCGAACCAGGTCAATCGTCGCTGCCGAATGGCTACCCAGGCGAGCCTCACCCCCGCGGCCACGCCTGCGGTGAGCAGTGCCCACTGATCGGAGGCGCCGGCGAAATGCAGGGCGTAGTAGCCGAGCAGTGGCAGTCCGATGTCGGTGAGCAGACCCGGCAGCGGATTCTGGTTCCCGGCGGGGCGGCTTGGACGGCTGGGTGCGACAAGTGCCATAACACCGGTATATATCAACGTTATGTCACGATCAAGACCCGATCGGGTTGGCTATGAGCTGGGATCGTGATCGACCGGGCCGCGGTGAGGGTCGTCGGTCACCGGGTCGAGGATCGTAAAGCCGAGGTTGCGCGCGGCAACAGCCATCTGTCTGTCGTGGGTCACCAGCGTGAGAGCGGTGGGTCCGAGCCGCAAAGCGGACGCGACGTGAATCGAGTCGGCGCCACCCGGCCGCTCCTCAAGAGCGATGGCCTCAGCGACCAACTCGTCGTTGATCGACATCAGGAAGAACTCGTCCACATACTCGGTGACGATGTCCTGGTCGATGTCGGCGTTCTTCGTAACCCGACGCACCTCTAGCTCCATCAACCGAGAGGCGATGAAGGCGTCGCCTCGCCTGGAAGCCTCTTCGAACCATGCCCGCGCTGCGGGTGACTGTTCGACGATCGCTCGTATGAGGACGGATGAGTCGACGTACCAAGTCTGTTTCTCAGCCATTGAGCCGAGCTCGGTCCTGGTCGAGTGCTGCGCCGACGTCGACCGTGGTGGTTGCGGTCGCTCGCTCAAAGACGGCGTTGTCCTGCTCCGCTACACGTGCCAGAGCGCTCTCGACAGCGCGCTACCGTTCGGCGGCTACAAGCAGTCCGGCTGGGGTCGGGAACTCGGCGAAGGCGCCATCGACGAGTACACCCAGTACAAGGCAGTCAACATCGCCCTGTGATCGACCTGGGAGTGGGCGGTGCCCCACCGTCCGCTCCAGCATCAAGGTGGGTCGCGCGAGGCCGTCGGTTGCATTTTTGTTATCCCGGACTTGCCCCGGGATCTCCGCGGATGTCCTGAGATCCCGGCATCCGCCGGGATGACGCGGCCGCGGCGTCCGGCCTACTCCCTCTGCCGTGCGACGCAGCTTTGGACTATCGTGCGATCCATGGCGCGGTTCATCCCGTTGGAGTGGCCGGTGATCCGGCAACTCACCTCGTCCGACAAGCTCGGACGGGGCGAGGCTGTGATGTCGCACAAGACGCTGTCG
>JBDHZN010000124.1:0-10461 GCA_039811845.1 Micropruina sp.
CCGTTCGTCCGCGAACCCTGAGGCCGTGACTGTTTCCTAGTTATCCACAGATTCCGTGAGACCGCTGGGCATCCTCGGCCTGCGCACTTACTCTCGTCGGCACCAGTACGACCATCATGAGGTACCCGACGATGACCGACCCGAGCGTTTCTCCGGCCACCGCCACCATCAGGCCCCGACGCAATCTGCGCTGGATCCTGATCGGGGTCCTCGCCATCTGCCTGGGCGGATTGGGGTCGGCGGTCCTCTACACGAGCGTGACCGACGCCACCTCGGTGCTGAAGGCCAATCGCACCATCCATCGCGGCGAGCTGATCGGGCCGTCCGACCTGGGACCGGTCAGCCTCGGCAGTCACCTTGGCGTCGAGACGGTGCCCGCGGAGCGGGCCGCTGAGTTGATCGGCAAGACCGCACTGCTCGACCTGTCCGACGGGGCGCTGGTTACCCCCGCGTCCATCGGGGAACCCGAGGTGGTGCCGGGCTTCTCGCGGCTCGGTCTCAAGCTGGCTCCGGGTCAGGTGCCGGTTTCCCCGCTACCGGCGGGAACCTCCGTGGTGCTGGTGCCGCTCAGCACCGGCAACGACGGCAAGACGGCCGGCTCGTCCTACCGGGCCACCATCGCGGTGGCGCCGGCGAGTCTGGCCGACGGCAGCACGTCGCTGGAAGTGATGGTCGCCGATGCCGACAGTGACGAAGTCGCCCGGCTCGCGGCCGCCGGACGGCTCGTCGTAGTGAAGCGGGCACTGTGATGTCCATCGTGGTGCTGACGTCGGCGGGCAACGCGCCCGGTGTCACTACGACGGCTCTCGGACTCGCCTTGGCCTGGCCGCGTCCGGTGCTGCTGGTGGACGCCGACCGCACTCCCACCCAGGCCGTCCTGGCCGGCTATCTGCGCGGTGAACACCCTGGTCAGCGCGGCTTCGGCCGGTTGCTGCAGGCCGCTCGCGAACGGCGTCCGATGGCGGAGGTGCTCGACGACGAAACCATCGAACTGCCGCCGCTGCTGGAGACCGACAGCCCGGCCAGGTTCCTGCCGGGCTTTCCGCATCCGGGTGTGGTCGGGCTGTTCGGGTCGGCCTGGCCGGAACTGATGGCGGCTCTCGCCGGGTGGCCCGGTGACGTCCTGATCGATGCCGGACGGGTCGGTGCCGAGGGCCTGCCGCTACCGCTCGTTCAACGGGCCGATCTGGTGCTGATGGTGACCGGGACGTCGCTGGTCGCGTTGGCGGGGCTGCGGCTCTACCTCGGGGCAGTGCGCGAGGCTGCCGGCGAGACGGCGCTGCTGCTGGTCGGCAGCGGACGGCCGTATGGCCGGGCCGAGGTGCAGGGCCAGTTCGCGATCACCATCGCCGCCGAGGTGCCGCATGCGCCGGCGCAGGCCGCGGTACTCAGCGACGGCGCACCGCGTCCGCGGCGGTTCGCCGACTCGGCCTATGTGCGCAGCCTGCGCCAGGCCGCCGGCTCGATCGCCGGCCGGCTGGAGGCGTCCCGTGAGCTGATCGGAACCCGCCGATGACGAAGCTGACCACGATTCCGCTGTGGCAGGACCTGCCCTTCGAGACCACGGTGTCTGCCGAGCGGCTGCCGGGGCGGCGTCCGCGCAGTGCCGAGTCGCCCGATTGGGAGGACACCTGCCCCAGCTCGGCGCCGTCCGAGACGCCGACCGGGCTCGACTGGAGCCTGGTGGTGGTGTTGCGCCGGAAGGCGTCCGAACTGATCACCCGCGAACTCGCCGAGTATGCCGACGAGCACGGCACCGCGATGCCCGACGTGGATCGCCGGCTACTGGGGCGGTCGCTGGTGCGCCAAGTGGTGCGCGATCATGCCGAGGACCTGTCGGCCAACGGCCAGGCGTTGTGGCCGATCTCGCTGGAGCACGCCTATGCCGAGGGTGTCGAGAACGCCATCTTCGGCTACGGACGGCTGCAGCCGCTGTTCGAGATTCCGGAGGCGGAGAACGTCGAGATCCACGGCCACGACTCGGTGATGGTCCAGTTCGGTGACGGACGCCGTGAGCAGCGACCGCCGGTGGCCGATTCGGATCAGGAGTTGGTCGAGGCGATCCGCTTCCTGGGTGAGTCGGTGTCGCCGGCGCGACCCTTCGACGATGCGCACCCGACGATGACGCTGGCGTTGGGGGATCGCTTCCGGTTGCACGCGATCGGCTTCGGTCTGTCGTACCGGCCGTCGATCACGATCCGGCAGCACATCCTCACCGACGTGTCGTTGAAGGACCTGGTGGCCACCGGCATGCTGCCCGACGAAGTCGGCCGGCTGCTGCATTCGGCAGTGATGGCTCGCAAATCGATCGTAATTTCCGGCGACCAGGGCGCCGGGAAGACCACGTTGTTGCGGGCGTTGATCGAAGCGATCCCTGAGAACGAACGGTTCGGCACACTCGAGACCGACTACGAGCTACTGACCCATCTGCGGCCGAACCGGCGCAACATGCTCGCCCTGCAGGCCAAGGTGGGGCTGGGTGAACATCAGGACGGACGCCGGCTCGGCGAGTACACGGTGGCCGATCTGATTCCCGAGGCGCTGCGACAGAACCTGTCCCGGCTGATCGTCGGCGAGGTACGTGGTTCGGAGGCCGGCGCGATGTTTGAGGCGATGCAGTCCGGAGCGGGAACTTTGAGTACCACCCACTCGCATTCGGCGGCGTCCACGATGGATCGGTTGGCCTCCCGGGTCGCTCAGGGCGGGGTGTTGAGCGTCGATGAGGCCTATCGACAGATCGCGCATCACATCCATCTCCTTGTCTATGTGCGGCTGACCGACGACACCTGGCGTGGTGGACGCCGCACCCGCCTGGTTGCCGAGATCCGGCAGCTCACCGGCGCCATCGAAGCGGGGCGCCCGGTCACCCACTTGGTCTATTCCGCGCCGACCGTGACCTCCCCTGCGGTGTTTCACCCCGAGCCGGTCTTCGCCGAGGAGTTGGCCGAGTTCGACGAGGCCTGGGATCGGCCATGAGTGCGGTGGTGGCCGGTCTGCTCGGTGCCCTGCTGGTCGGCGGGGTAGTGCTGGTTGTGGTCGGTCTCCGGCGCCGTCCGGTGGAGACCGTGCGGCACGGCAAACCCAGTAGCTCGCTGATCGATCGCTTGCTCCCGTTGCTGCGGGCGCATGGGCTGCGACTGGGCATCGGCATGATCGCCGGCATCGGGTTCGCCGCCGTCACGGGGATGACCGTGATGGTGCTCGTGGTTCCGATCGCGGTGGTCGGCCTGCCGATTCTGCTCAGCGCGCCCCCGAATCGTGACGTCGAGATGCTGGAGGCGCTCGATCGCTGGGTGCGTGGCCTGGCCGCGACCATTCCGACCGGGCGTTCGATCACCGACGCCATCCGGGTATCCGCGCGCAACGCCCCGGCAGTACTGGCCGGACCGCTGGCGCTGCTGGTCGCCCGGCTCGACGAACGCTGGACGGCGCCCGAGACATTGCGGGCGATGGCGGACGAGTTGGATTCCGCCGATGCCGACGCGGTGCTGGCCGCCCTTGCCCTGGCCGCCGAACGGGGTGGCACCGGGGCGACCGCCACCCTGCACGCGCTCGCCGATTCCATCCAGGACCGGCTCAAGGCACAACGCGAGATCGAGACCGAGCGGGCCAAACCGCGCATCGTCGTCCGGCAGGTGACGGTGGTGACGGTTGTCGTCCTCGCGGCGGCGTTGCTGTTCGGTCGTGAGTTCTTCGCACCCTACGGAACGCCGGTCGGGCAGGCCATTCTGTTGTCGCTGCTCGCCTTGTATGTGGCCTCTCTCCTGATGCTGCGTCGGATGACGATGCCGCGTCGCCGCGATCGGATCCTGAGGAGCCTGCGATGAGCGGGCTGTGGGTGGCGATCGGGTCCGGGGTGTTGCTGGCCGTGGGCCTGTGGGCGCTGGCCGGCTACTTCGTCCCGGCGCATCCGCGATTGGCCGATACGCTTCGCGTGCTCGACGGGCGAGTCGAGACTCAGCCGTCGGCTCCTATTGATGGTCCGGATCGGCTGGGTGCGTGGGTTCGTCGCCGCATTCCAGGACGACTCGACGACCGGATCGGTCGGCAGCTGCAGTTGCGGGGCATCGGTCTCGACCGGTTCTACACCTACAAGGCGCTCGTAGCGATGGCCGGGTTCGCCCTGCCCACCCTGGTCGGCGCGGCCCTGCTGCTCACCACGGGCGATTCGATGGCCCTGCCGCTGGTCGTCGCGGTGCTGCTGGGGGTGGTGGGCTTCTTCCTACCCGACATCGTGATCGGACGTCGGGCGGTCGCGACCGCCTCCGATGCGACCGAAGCACTGCTGACCTTCATGGATCTGGTGACGTTGGAGCGGCTGGCGAACTCGAGCGCCACACAGTCGCTGCATGCGGCGGCCGCGGTTTCGGATCAGGCCGTGTTCGTGGCCATCAGAGATTCGCTGCAGCGCTCCAGGCTGGAGCAGCGGGCGCCGTTCACCGAACTGAAACGGCTGGGCGAGCAGCTCGAGTTGCCGGCGTTGTGTGACGTCGCCGACGTGATGAAGCTCGACGACTCCGGGGCTTCGCTCTCCGACGCGTTGCGGGCACGGGTCAAGGAGTTGCGCGACGCACACCTGACCAGGGCGAAGGTCGAAGCCTCCGCCGTCTCTGAGCGGATGACCTTCCTGATGGTCATTCCCAGCCTGATCTTCGGGCTGCTGTTCCTGATTCCACCCCTGCTCAGGTTGCTGAGCACATGACTTCCACCATGAAGGAGTACCACCATGTCCATCCTGCACACCCTGATCGGGTTCCTGCTCAGCCCGCCGCGCCGCGACGAGAAGGGGCTGTCCCAGTCCACCGAGAACGCCTTGCTGCTGGCCGGAGCCGTTGCGGTGGCGGCGACGATCGTCACTGTTGTCACCGTGTTCATCAACACCAAACTGGGCCCGCTGCAGCAGCCGTGAGCGAGCGCGGGGTCGCGGAGTCCACCCAGTGGGCGTTGCTGATCCCCGTGCTGATGCTGGTGGTGCTCGGCACCATCCAGGCCGGAGTCTGGCTGCACGGACGCAACGTGGCGTCCCAGGCGGCGTCCGCGGTGGCCGAGCAGGTCGCCTGGGGACGTGGTTCCGACGCCGAGGCGTCCGCGATGGGCCGCCGAATCGGTGAGGCCGGCGGTCTGACCGGGGTCGACATCCGGGTGGAACGGCAGACGCGCAACGTCCGGGTGGTGGTGACCGCGCACGCGCCGCTGATCTTCGATCTCGGTCTGGGCAACGTCACCGAGCATGCGGTGATGCCGTTGGAGCGGACCGACCCATGACGCCCGACCGAGTCACCACAAGCGGGAATGCGGAGCGAGGCGCCGCAGCCCTGGAATTCGCGCTGATCGTGCCCGCATTGGGACTGCTGCTCTCGATGATGATCGGGTCCGCCCGGATCTGGCAGGCGCACACGGTCGTGGAACAGATCGCCGGGACGGCCGCCCGGGCCGCCTCGATGGCACGGACGCCGTCCGAGGCGCGCGCGGCGGCCGACGATATCGCGCGGTCCCAGGCTGCCACCCGGGGGCTGTCCTGTTCGTCGCTGCAGGCCGACCTCAACCTGGCCGGCTTCCAGGTACCGGTGGGGCAGCCGGCCCGGGTGAGTGCCCGCATCGCCTGCACCGTGCCGTTGTCCGACCTGATCGTTCCCGGTTGGCCGGGTAGCTGGACGGTGACCGCCGAGGCGGACTCGGTGCTGGATCGCTATCGAAGGAGAGGCTGAGATGACTCGCTTGCGTGCCGTGGCCGCCGCGTTGTCACTGTTGGCGATCGTCGGCGGCGTGCCGGTGGCGCTGTGGCTGTGGGGGGTGTCGCCGCTCCGGCTCGCGGATCTGGCCCGCCCCGACGACGGTTCCGCGGTGCTGGCCGGTCTCACCGTGGCCGGCTGGCTGGCCTGGGCGGCCTTCACGCTCTCGGTGGCGGCTGAAGCCGTCAATCTCATCGGGCGCCGGAGGTCGCCGCTCCGCATCCCGCTGCTGGGCGGCTTCCAGTCATTGGCCGGAGCTCTGGTGGTCGCGGTGCTGTCGGGCACTGCGGCGCCGGCGATGGCCGCCGTCCCTGCCCCGCAGCCGAGCGGCACGACAGCGGCGGTGGGGTTGCCTGCCGACGAAGAGGACGACTCGAAGAACATCGTCGACGAGACGACGAGCTATCGGGTGCGTCCCGGCGACGATCTGTGGAGCGTGGCCGAACAGCTGCTGGGCCAGGGCAGCCGATGGCGGCTGCTGGCCGACGCGAACCCAGAACTGCTGGCGAACCCGACCGTTGACCTGACCCCCGGCGTCCGACTGAGGGTTCCGGAGCTGCCGGACGAGCCGGACGCCGCGGCACCGGAGACCGGCGCACGCCGGGCGCTCGCGAAACCCGAACAGCGGCGAGCGGCGACCCCGCTGACGGTCGTGGTGAAGCGCGGCGACACGTTGAGCGAGCTCGCCGAGGAGCATCTGGGAGCCGCCGCCAAATGGCCGCGGATCTTCCGGGCAAACAAGGATCGGATCAAGGATCCGGACGTGATCGACGTCGGCTGGCAACTGGTGATTCCGGCCAAGGCGGCCACGGCACCCGAACCCGGCAGGGATCGTCCGGTGCGGAAACAGAACCGCCTTCCACAAGGCCAACCGCTCCCGCAGACACAGCAGACCGAAGAATCCCCGGCGCCCACGCCGCAGGCGCAACCAGCTCCCGATGAAGCTCCGCAGACTGCAGCGACGTCAGCCGGATCGGGGTGGTCGCTGGTCGGTGGGTTGTCCGGTGCGGCGGCGGCGATGATTCTCGTCGGGCTGGGCCTGAACCGGCTCGATCAGCTGCGGGCGCGTCCGCTGGGCGGCCGGATCAACCATCCGCCGGTGGATCTGCGGCGCTACGAGACCGCGCTGGGCCGGCGCGAGCGACCGGACACGACAGCCCTGCTGGAGACGGCACTGCGCGCACTCGGAGCCCGGGCCCACGACGTCGGCCGGCCGTTGCCACGACTCGCCTTGGTCCGCATCGACGGTGCCGGGGTGAGTTTCGAATGGGAGACCGAGCCGGCCTTCGATCCGCCGGACGGCTTCCGCCGCGTGGCGGGTTGCTGGCGGCTGACCAATGCCGCCGCCGACAAGATGCCCGCTTCGGCGCATCCGGTGCCCTTCCCCGCGCTGATCACGGTCGGTCGGGACTCCGATGGCAATTGGCTGATGATCGACCTGGAAGCACGGTCGCCGCTGGCGCTGGACGGGCCACGGAACCTGCGGCACGCGGCGGCCGCCGCGATGGCGGTGGAGCTGTCCTGTTCGCCGTGGGCCTCGGAACTCAGCCTGACGGTAGTCGGAGGCGACGAGATGTTCGTCCGGGCAGCCTGCCCCGAACTGGTCCGGTTCTACGCCGAACCCGAGGAAGCCCTCGACCCGCTGGCGGAGTTGGTCGCGGAGCGGGCCGCCGACGACTCGCCGACCGCGCTGTTGCGGGTCGATCCGGAACGGGCCGAGGCCGGTGCCGCGCAGATCGTCATCGTCGCCGATGAGCCGAACGAAGCCGTCCGGGCCCGTCTCGACGAGATCGTCGGCGACGTCGATCTGGGGGTGGCCGGCGTGGTCGCCGGCACGGGCGGATCGGCGCTGGTGCTGACCGGTAGCGACGATGAGCCCGGCGCCCGGCTCGACCCGGAGCGCTGCGAGCTTCGCCCGCATCTGATCCCCGCGCACACCCGGGCAGCGATCGGCACCATCTTCGCGGCGACCGAGCAGCCGGCCGGGAAAGCGCCCTGGTGGTCGGAGGCGGACAACGTCCGAGCCCTGGTGCCGCGACGGGACTCCGTCCGGATCGGCGAGCCACAGCCCGAACTGATCGAACATCCCTATCTGAAGCTGATCGGGCCGATCGAACTGCTGGGTACCGCCGGAGAACCACCCGCACGCTCCCGCCGGCAATGCGAGGAATACTGCGGGTGGCTACTGGAGAACCCGCGGAGTACCGCGACCCGGATGACCACCGAACTCGTGGTGGCCGAGAGCACCCGGCGGTCGAACATGTCGCGACTGCGTTCCTGGCTTGGTTCGGACGCCACAGGTGCCGCCTACCTGCCCGAGGCCTACTCCGGCCGGATCGAACTGCATCCCGGCGTGGAGTCGGACTGGCAGCGGGTGCAGGTGCTGACCGCGCCCGGCCTGAACCGGGTGGGCCCGGAGGTGCTGGTCAACGCGCTGGAGTACGTCCGTGGCGCGCCCCTGGCCGACGCGGCACCGGGGCAATGGCGTTGGGCGGAGGAGTTGCGCACCGATATGGCATCGCTGCTGCGGGACGCCGGTGTGCTGCTCACCCGCTGGGCGTTGGAACACAACGATCTGGACGTCGCCCGCTGGGCCGCCGGACGGGCGCTGCTGGTCGCACCCGAGGACGAGTTGCTGCTGGTCGAGCGGATCAACACCGAGGTGCTGGCCGGCAACACCGTCGAGGTGCAACGCCTGGTGCGTTGGGTGACCGGCCAGGCCCGGGCACTCGGCGTCGACCTCGCTCCGGAAACGGTGGACGCCTGCCAGCGGGCGATGGAGGGCCGGACGAGGCCCCGCGCCGCCCGCTGACCGTCCCAGGTCCTTCGGCGGCCACTACGGGATGATCGTTGCCCGGCTCATCGTGACTGAAGCCCGTCCCTTCGATCGAATGTGGGTCCGCCAGTCGGATACTTCCGTTGCCGGACGAGGGGGTGATGGCCGGCCGGCGCTGCCGAACAGGGCCAGTGCGGCCGGATCGCCGGGTGTCGACCGCGGTCGGTAGAGGATGGCATGAAACCCGCCCTTGTCGAAGGCATCGGCGTGACGCTGAGTGAGTTCGTAGCGCGCTCCGCTGTACAGCTCGCGGGTGACGTATCCGGCAGCGTCGCGGTGATCGACGTGTGCGACGTCGTGTCCGTTGGTGTAGGGGCGCAGGTCGACCTGGGAGACGGTCGTGCCCACGAGAGCAGCGGGCGGGAGGAACCTTTTGGCGCCCCAACGTCGTCCGGCACGCTCCCGGACTGCAGCCTCGATGTCGTCAGCGACGTAGCAGGTGCCGCGAGGATCGGGGAGATCAAATCTCCCTTCGCCGATCGATGGTGGTGTGAATGACGCGAACCACCAGCAGCCTCGGTCCGGCTCGGAAGGGCGTCCGTCCCAATGAGCGCGGAACCAGCGATCGAGTCCGAGCCCGTCTGCGCGAGGGAAGTTCTTCGCCAGTGTCTCCGGCTTCTTGGGCGGACCCAGAAAGACCGCATCGCGCCGCTTCTTGGCCACTAACGCAGCATCCGCTCGACGTCGCTGTGCGCCAGCGAGAGAACCGTGGCAGCGTCCTTGCCCTCGATCAGCCACTGCGCAGCGGAGATGCCACCGAGTTCCGGGGAAGGTTCGGCCAACCAGATCGCTTTCGAGAAACCGTCCCGGGCCACTCGATGAAGTTCCTGCAGGACTGGCGGCAGCCCAGGGAGGACCCGCATGTCCGGGCCGAACTGCCAGACCGGGTAGAGGCGGGGCCCGTCGTCGGTCTCCACACCGAGTACGGTGTTCCGCTCCACCCGGCCATGCAAAGCCTGCCGGGTGACACTCAGGCGTCGCTGCAAGCCGGCACTGTCGTAGTACGGCCCGAGAGTCTGGGTCGGGTCTTCGTGGTCGGGCAGCGCATCCGCCGCCGCGTCGACCACCGCCTGCGCCTCCCACGTCGTGAGGGTGCCTCTCCCCGTCCTGGCGGCCACCGTCTCGGCGACGCGGTCAGAGACATCGGACAGTGAAACCCGATCAGTCGCGGCCGGTTTGCTGGTGGCGCCGGCAGGTTCTGCTTGCCCGAAGATGTCCCGCACGGTCTTCCGAAATGCCATCGGGGACGTCCGCGCCACCGCCGCGAGTCGAGTGGGGTTGACCTTGAGGCCGCTCGACTCTACAGCGATCTCGAATTCGGCGTAGCTGACCCCTAGCGGAGCCAGCGCGCGCTTCACGTGTTTGAGCGCCGCCCCGGACAGGCCCTCGTGAGGGGCGACCTTCCGGTGCTTGAGGGACTTGGCCCTGCGCTTGTCAGCAGTCAGTCGGCGCTGGGAAAGCCGCTCTGTATGCGCCTTGGCGGCAGACCTGGGCATATCCAGCTCCCTTCCGTCAACGTCAATGGCGTCAATGGTACCTCTTCGATCGGAAGCTGCGAGGCGAGTCTGTCGATGCCGATTTGGCCTCGACAGACTCAACCTACGAACGGCTAGCGCTGAGGCCGGTAGACCGTGCTCTTGCCCTTGAGTGCCCGGGTGATGCCGGACAGGTATGCCGAATGGTCCTGGTCGGTCAGGTTGTAGGTGACGTAGACGCCGAACCGCTCCCGCACGGTGCGCTGCGCCATCTCGACCGCCAGCGCGTTGTCGGTCGTGGTCAGGTCGACCGCGGCCGCACCCAGCTGCCGCTGCTTCAGGCCCGGAATCTGCGGCGGCTGCCACGAGCCGTAGTACGGGTTGTAGGCGTAGTCGAGCAGCCAGCCCGCCTTGAAGC
>JBDHZN010000125.1:0-10392 GCA_039811845.1 Micropruina sp.
ACGCGTCGGACTCGGCCACCGGCGTCGGGACGCCGGATTTGGTGACCGCTTCCTTTTTCACAAGAACATTCTTGTCGAATCCGCGCCAGGGTCAAACTTCTTAGGATCGCCTAACCCTGGCCACGGCGGCAGGGCTGGTTTCGCGTCCCGCACGGTGATACGGGGCCCTTGCTGGTCGAGCCTGTCGAGACCCCTCACCGCTGGTCGAGCTTGTCGAGACCCGACCGTTGGTCGAGCTTGTCGAGACCTTGGCCGGTGAGGCGATCGGAGCGTCCCGCAACCCGGTCAGTCCCGCTATGCCTTCTCAGTCATGACCATCCGCGTCAGTCTCGCGACGGCCGCGTCCGCGTTGTGGAGTGGGCCGCGATACCGGAAGAACGCGCGGACGTCGTGAATGACCCGGAGCGTGCGCAGCGCGCGGCTTTGACCAGCAGCAGTACGAGGCCGAGCGCGATGGCGCCGGCCAGAAACCAGGCGTCAGTCATCTTCCCTCCTGGACGACCGATGCCGCTGGTGGCGCCATCGCGACCTTCGTTACTGCCTGGCCGGGCTAGCCTGCGGGCAGCCCGGCCAATGCGGGAACCTTTCGCACCAGTCCATGTCGGTGGACTGGCTCGACGTGACTCCCACCACGACCGTTGCCACCAACACGGCCGCGACTACGTGTGGGACAAGCACGCGGCGGCTGCGGAGGTGACGCGGTTGTGTTCTTGGCATGTCCGACGATGACACCTGCGGTCGGCGACACGCCGTCCGAATACACGACGACTGACCTTTTGTCCGAAGCGAATGGACCACGACCAGACCAAGGTCCGACCGGACGCACCGCCCTCGCCGAGCTTGGCCCGAGCCGACAGACAGGGTTTGATATGGCACATGCGGCCTACGCGAACACATCGACTGCTCCTCGGTGGAACTCTCGACCTCGCGTTGCTGGCCATTCTGGCCGTCTTCACAGTGTTGATGGGGCTGAACTTCAGCGATCCGCTGAGCCTGGTGGTCGATTTGGCGGCCTGCCTGGCGGCCGCATTGACGCTCCGCTGGCCGCGGGCGGCCGGCGCCGCGCTCGGCCTTATCCTGCTGATCTACGTGGTAGTGCCCTACGACTTCAACGAGATGGGCGACTATGCCGCCCTCATCGTGGTGCTCGGCACCGGCATCCGCAGCCAGCGGCGCACCCGGGCAATGCTCACCGCGGGCTACCTGACGATCCTTGCCATTCGGCAGTTCCAGCTCTACGAGACCGGTACGCAGCCGATCCTGAGCACCCTGGCCTGGGCTGCCCTCTTCGCGGTCATGTGGCTGATCGGAAGTGCGATCGCGGCGTTCGACAAGGCCCAGGAGCAGGCCCGGCTCGCCGCACTGGCGCAACAGCGCCTCGCGCTGGCCCGCGAACTCCATGACACGGTGGCGCGCAGCCTCGCCCGGGTCTCCCGGCAGATCCATCAAGCGGCGGCCTCAGGTGACCCGACCCAACTCCGATCGGTCGCCGACCAGGTCAGCGAGACCGCCGGGCAACTCCGATGGATGCTCGGCGCCCTACGCGACTCCGACTCCGAGGCCGAGCTGCTGACCGGCGCGCAGAGTTCCCTGGCCGGCACCGTGCGCGACAGCGTGGCGCACCTGCAATCGCACGGCTTCCAGGTGAGCACATCGATCGACGGCAGCCTGGACGACGTGCCCCCGGAACCGGGCCGAGTGCTCGGCGAGATCGTGCAGGAGGCGACGGCCAACGTCGAGCGGCACGGTGCGACCGACCGGCCATGCGTGCTGACCGTCTGTATCGACGACACCGCGGTCGATCTCGCGTTCATCAATGAGGTGCGTGAATCAGGCAGCCCGGACGGCTCAGCGCGTCCGCTGGGACTGATCGGTGCCGCCGAGCGGCTCGCGCTGGTCGGCGGCCAACTGGAGGCCCGCCAGGAAGGCACCCACTGGATCACCCGGGTGATGATCCCGATCGCCGGCCGGACATGACCCGGGTCATCCTGGTCGACGACGACCCGCTGGTGCGCACCATGCTGACCAACTGCTTGGACGCGGCACCCGGTCTGGTCGTCCGCGGCTCCTATGGGTCGGGAACCGACGCGGTCGCCGCTGTGCCCGTCGACCAGCCGCACGTCGCACTGGTCGACATCGTGATGCCCGACCCGGACGGGCCTGAGACCACCCGGCTGCTGCGCGCGGCGTCCCCGCGCACCCAGGTGCTCGCGCTCACCTCATTGACCGATCCGCAGGCCGCCGCAGCCATGCTCAACGCCGGAGCCCTCGGCTTCCTGCCCAAGGACCTGGCGCCGGAGGCGATCATCCACGCGGTGCAGTCGGCCCGGCACGGGCTGGCCGTGCTCGGCGGAGCCGGCGCCGGCCTGGTCGACCGACGGTCCAGTACCGACCTGGCCGAACTGCTCAGCCCCACCGAGCGGACGATTCTGCTGCTGATCCGCGAGGGACGCACCACCGAGCAGATCGCCCGAGAGGTGTACCTGTCGCCTTCGACGGTGAAGTATCACGTCGCCGCGCTGATGGAGAAGCTCGGCGCGACCAACCGGGTGACCCTGGCCATCCGGGCTGTGGAGCTGGGGCTGTGTTGAGGCCCGGTCGGTGAGACGTCATTGACCGCCCTGTGACCTTCCGGCGAAGCCCCGGACATCTACGACGCACGGTAGTAGTTTGACTCGGGTAGACGGCCAACGCTGGCCGCCCGTGACATCTCGTGAGGATCTCTCGTGACCGCGGCTTCGCACCCTGTTTCCGAGCGGACGCGCGCCGCTCTGCTCTCGCTGAGCGCACTGCTCGGCCTGGCCCTGGCCGGCTGCTCCGGCAGCGCCACGGCGCCTCCCCCGCCGGCGGGCGGCGGTGAGGCCAACCTGAGCCTGCCCGACCTCGACCAGGCCACCTTCCTGGGCCTGATCACCGGCAAACAGCTGCTCGGCCTGGGTCTGCTGATCGCGCTGGCCGGCCTGGCCTTCGGCATCGTCCGGTTCGTCCAGGTGCGGCGACTGCCGGTGCACACCGCGATGCGCGAGGTCTCGGAACTCATCTACGAGACCTGCAAGGCCTACCTGATCCAGCAGGGCAAATTCCTGCTGGTGCTGTGGGCTTTCATCGGCGCGGTAATCCTGGCCTACTTCAAATTCCTGGCCGACCTGAGCTGGGGCCGGGTCGCGATCGTGCTGGCGTTCAGCATCGTCGGCATGGCCGGCTCGTACGGCATCGCCTGGTTCGGCATCCGGCTGAACACCTACGCCAACAGCCGGACGGCGTTCGCCGCGCTGCGCGGCCGTCCGCTGCCGCTGCATCAGATCCCGATGAAGGCCGGGATGAGCATCGGCATGGTGCTGATCAGCGTGGAGTTGTTCATGATGCTCGCGATCATGCTGTTCCTGCCGCGCGAGATCGCCGGCTCGTGCTTCATCGGCTTCGCCATCGGCGAGTCGCTGGGCGCTTCCGCGCTACGGATCGCCGGCGGCATCTTCACCAAGATCGCCGACGTCGGCTCGGACCTGATGAAGATCGTCTTCCGGATCAAAGAGGACGACGCCCGCAACCCGGGCGTGATCGCCGACTGTGCCGGTGACAACGCCGGCGACTCGGTCGGCCCGTCCGCCGACGGGTTCGAGACCTACGGCGTCACCGGCGTCGCCCTGGTCACCTTCATCCTGCTGGCGGTGCACGAACCGCTGGTGCAGGTGCAGCTGCTCTGCTGGGTGTTCTTCGTCCGGGCGGTCATGGTGCTGGCGTCCGCGGCGTCGTATGAGGTGAACGCGGTGATCACCACCGCGAAGTACCGCCACCTGCGCACGATGGACTTCGAGCGTCCGCTGACCAACCTGGTCTGGATCACCTCGGTGGCCTCCATCGCCGCCACCTACCTCACCTCGTACCTGCTGATCGCCGACCTCGGCGACGGCACCCTGTGGTGGAAGCTGGCCAGCATCGTCTCCTGCGGCACCCTGGCCGGCGCACTGATCCCCGAACTGGTCAAGGTGTTCACCTCCACCAACTCGGTGCACACCGAAGAGGTGGTGAAGAGTTCACACCAGGGCGGCGCCTCGCTGACCATCCTGTCCGGGCTGGTCGCCGGCAACTTCTCGGCCTACTGGCTCGGGATCGCGATCATCGCGTTGATGACGGTGGCTTTCCTGATCTCGGGATTGGGCGTGGGTGCGCTGATGGTGGCTCCCGCGGTGTTCGCGTTCGGCCTGGTCGCCTTCGGTTTCCTTGGCATGGGCCCGGTCACCATCGCGGTCGACTCTTACGGCCCGGTCACCGACAACGCCCAGTCGGTCTATGAACTGAGCGTGATCGAGGAACGCCCCGGAGCGGCCGAGGAGATCCGCGCCGACTACGGCTTCACCCCGCACTGGGGCCGGGCCAAGGCACTGCTGGAAGCCAATGACAGCGCCGGCAACACCTTCAAGGCGACCGCCAAGCCGGTGCTGATCGGCACCGCCGTGGTAGGGGCGACCACCATGATCTTCTCGATCATCATGGGCCTGACCCACGGCATGACCGCCAACCTGGACAAGCTGTCGCTGCTGCACGCACCCTTCCTGCTCGGTCTGATCACCGGCGGCGCGGTCATCTACTGGTTCACCGGGGCGTCCATCCAGGCCGTCACCACCGGCGCGTTCCGGGCCGTCGAGTTCATCAAGAACACGATCAAGCTGGACGGCGCCTCACAGGCCTCGGTGGACGATTCGCGCAAGGTGGTCGAGATCTGCACCCAGTACGCCCAGAAGGGCATGCTGAACATCTTCCTGGGCATCTTCTTCGCCGCGCTGGCGTTCGCCTTCGTCGAGCCGTACTTCTTCATCGGCTACCTGGTCTCGATCGCCCTGTTCGGGCTGTACCAGGCGATCTTCATGGCCAACGCCGGCGGCGCCTGGGACAACGCCAAGAAGATCGTCGAGACCGACCTGGCCGCCAAGGGCACCGACCTGCACGACGCGTCCGTGATCGGCGACACGGTGGGCGACCCGTACAAGGACACCTCTTCGGTGGCGCTCAACCCGGTGATCAAGTTCACCACGCTGTTCGGCCTGCTGGCCGTCGAGTTGGCGGTCAGCCTGAACGCCCAGGGGTACCAGGCGCTCACCTGGACGCTGGCCGCGGTCTTCTTCGTCGCGCTGTGCGTCATGGTCTGGCGGTCGTTCTACGCCATGTTGATCGACCGGGAGTTGCCGACCGCCGCCGAACTCGCCGAGCCGGACGGCGCGGAACCCGAGGTCGACGGCGCTTCCGCCGACGATCTCCCGGCCGCGCTGGACTCCGGCCGGAACCTCGGCTCACATGCGGTGATGGTCGGCATCGAACGCGACAGCTACTAGCTCCAATGCCGTAGCTGGGAACCGGGCGGTAGCGGTCGGCGTGGCGGCATATGCTGACCCGGTGATCCCCTCGTACGCCCTTGAGCTGGACGGGGTCACCGTCAGCTTGGGCGGACGGCGGGTGCTCGACACGCTGAGCTGGACGGCGGCAACCAACGAGGTGACCGCCCTGCTGGGCCCCAACGGGGCCGGCAAGACCACCACGCTGCGCTGTCTCACCGGCATGCTCCGCCCGGACGCCGGCCGCGTCCGGGTGCTGGGCGGGCCGCCCGGCGGCGCCAACGAACGGCTGGGCCTGATGCCGCAGTCGGTGGGCGCCTGGTCCGCGGTGCGGCCCGGCGAACTGCTGCGCTACCTGGCCGGCCTCTACCCCCATCCGGTACCGGTGGACGAACTGGTCGAGGCGCTCGCCCTCGGGCCGCTGCTGAACCGTCCGTACCGGCGCCTGTCCGGAGGCGAGCAGCAGGCGGTGAACCTGGCCGGTGCACTGGTCGGACGCCCCGACCTGGTGCTGCTGGACGAACCGACGTCCGGCATGGATCCGCATGCCCGGCGGCGCACCTGGGAGGTCATCGCCGGCCTGCGTGAGCGCGGCGTCTCGGTGCTGCTCACCACCCACGACATGAACGAGGCTGCTCGGCTGGCCGACCGGGTCTGGATCATGGACGCCGGCCGCGTCACCATTTCGGGCACCGTCGCCGAACTGACCGCCGAGGCGTCCCTGGAGGATGTTTTCCTGCGCCATACCGGGGGTGCGGTGTGAACCCGACCCGGGTGCTACGCCATGCGGCGATGGAACTGCGGATGCTGCTACGCAACGGCGAACAGCTGCTGCTGGCCTTCGCCATTCCGCTGGGCCTGCTGCTCGGCGGGCTGGCCTGGGGCCGCGGTTTCGGCCTCGACCCCCACGTGTTCCCGGCCTCGGTGCTGGCGGTCGCGACTTGGTCGACGGCCTTCACCTCGCTGGCGGTGGCCACCGGCTTCGAGCGCCGCTACGGCGTCCTGGAACGGCTGGTCGCCACCCCGCTCACCCGCGCCGACCTGATCGCCGGCAAGTCCCTGGCGGCCACCACCCTGGTCGCGATCCAGGCCGCGCTGCTGGTGGTCGTCGCGGTGGCCTGCGGCTGGCGTCCGGTCTGGACGGCGGCCGGCGCGCTGAGCGCGGCGCTGGCCACCGTGCTCGCCATCGCCGCCTTCGCCGGGCTCGGGCTGCTGCTGGCCGGCACGCTCAAGGCCGAGGTCACTCTGGCCCTGGCCAACCTGGTCTATCTGGCCGGGCTGGCGCTCGGCGGGCTGATCGTCGACCAGCCGCCCTGGTTGCCGACTGCGGCGCTGGGCACCGCCCTGCGTGCGGCGTCCGAGGGTGCCCTCGCCCCGCTCGCACTGCTGGTCCTGGCCGTCTGGGCAGCAACACTCACCCTGATCGCACGAAAGGTGTTCCGATGGACCTCCTGACCGGCCGACGGAGCCTGCGCCGTTGGGCAGTGGCCAACCTGGTCGCCAACATGGTGATCGTCTGGACGGGCGCGCTGGTCCGGCTGACCAAGTCGGGGCTGGGCTGCTCAACCTGGCCCGAGTGCGACGCCGGCTCGTATGTGCCGCAGCCCGAGGCCGAATGGCACGCGTTCATCGAGTTCGGCAACCGGACCCTCACCTTCGTGCTGATCATCATCGCGCTCGGCACCGCGATCACCGCGTTCCGCACGGTCAGGGAGCGGCGGATCAGGGTGCTCACAATCGTGATCGGCCTGGGCATCGGCTTCCAGGGCGTGATCGGCGGAATCACCGTGCTCACCGAACTCAACCCGTGGGTGGTCGGACTGCACATGGTGCTCTCAGTCGGCCTGATCGTGGCCTGCGTGACCGTCGTCCACGATGCCTTCGAGCTGCGTCCGGTCGCCGTCCCGCGGCGGTTGTGGCTTCCCGCCCAGGCGGTGTTCTGGCTGTCCCTGGCGATGATGTACCTGGGCACCGTGGTCACCGGCGCCGGACCGCATTCCGGCGACGGCGCGGCGCAGCGCAACGGTTTCGACCTGAGCGAGGTGGCCCGCCTGCATTCGGTGACGATGTGGATCACCCTGGCGATCACGCTCTGGCTGGCCTACGCCGCGCGCGGCGTCCGGCGGCTCCAGCGGGCTGCCCTGCTGGTGATCGGCACCGCCGTGCTGCAGGCGATCATCGGGTACACCCAGTACTTCAACCACCTGCCGATGGGCGTCGTGTTCGCCCACATGATCGGCACCACGCTGTACACGGTGGCGATCAGCCATCTGTGGCTGTCCGCCACCGCGGAGCCGGACCTTCGCTGAGTTCCGCCGATCCGTCATACCGGCGAACGCCGGGATCTCCGTCCCGACCGAGTGCGCTCTGCGGAGATCCCGGGGCAAGCCCGGGATGACGGTGACGTCGAGTAGGTGGGTATACCCCTAGAAGAACAGCGGATCGACCGCGGCGGCCAGGAAGACGATGGCCAGGTAGGAGTTCGACAGGTGGAACAGCCGCATCGGCTTCAACGCGGCCTCCGTCATACCGGCTCGCGCCCGGCGCAGCAGTTGGATCGACTCGACGATCATCAGCACGCCGCCGACGAGTGCCACCGTCGGGTACAGCCAACCGGTGTGCGCCACCGGCCAGAGCACCAGGCTGACGGCCACGGTGATTACCGTGTAGACCAGGATGCGCCAGGCCACGGCCGGCGGCTCCATCACCACCGGCAGCATCGGCACGTGCGCCTGCCGGTAGTCCTCCTGATAGCGGAAGGCGAGCGCCCAGGTGTGCGGCGGCGTCCAGAAGAAGACGATCGCGAACAGCACCAGCGGCGGCCAGTCGATGCTGCCGGTCACCGCCGTCCAGCCGATCAACGGAGGGAAGCAGCCGGCGATCCCGCCCCAGACGATGTTCTGCGAGGTGCGCCGCTTCAGGCCCATCGTGTAGACGAAGACGTAGTAGGCGTTGGCCGTCATGGCCAGGGACGCCGACAGCCAGTTCGCGCCGAACCCGAGCGTCACCGCGGCCAGCACGCCCAGCACCGCACCGAAGACATAGGCGCGCGCCGGGGGCACGCTGTGCAATGCCATCGGACGCCGACGGGTGCGCCGCATCTCTGAGTCGATGTCAGCGTCCAGCACCGAGTTGAAGACGTTCGCGGAACCGGCCGCCAAGGTGCCGCCGACCAGCGTCCAGACCACCTTCTGCCATTCCGGCACACCGCCTGCGGCCAGGAACATGGCGGGTACTGTGGTGACCAGCAGTAGCTCGATGATCCGTGGCTTGGTGAGCGCGACATAGGCCCGCAGGGAGCCCGAAGCCGTGGCTGTAACCGTCGGCGCCGATGAGTGCATCCCCGTCGTCTCCTCCTCGCTCGGATCGCGAGCAGTCTAGCCCTTCCCCGCCATGCAGGAACACGGCCACGACTAGAGTGCCCCTGAACCGTCACCGCATCCGGGGACAACGCTACGAACAGGAGTTGATCGACAATGAATGATCGTCTGAAGGCTTTGGCGGACGCGGGAGTGAGCATCTGGCTCGACGACCTCTCGCGCGCCCGGCTGACCAGCGGCAATCTGGCGCAGAAGATCGCCGATGATTCCGTGTCCGGCGTGACCACCAACCCGACGATCTTTGCCGCCGCCTTGACCAACGGCGCCGATTACGCCGAGCAGTTGCGCTCGCTGGGCGAGGTCGACACCGACACCGCGATCAAGCAGCTGTGTTCCACCGATGTGCGTAACGCCTGCGATCTGTTCGCCGACGTGTACGCCGCCTCGAACGGCTACGACGGCCGGGTCTCCATTGAGGTCGCGCCGACTTTGGCCAACGACACCGACGGCACCATCGCCCAGGCTGCTGAGTTGCACGACCTGGTGGGCCGCGAGAACGTGCTGATCAAGATTCCGGCCACCAAGCCGGGCCTGCCCGCGATCCAGGCTTCCATCGCTGCCGGTATCTCGGTCAACGTGACGCTGATCTTCTCCGAGGCCCGCTACCGCGAGGTGATGGACGCCTACCTGTCCGGCCTTGAGGAAGCCGCCGAGGCCGGCAAGGATCTGTCGAAGATTCATTCGGTGGCGTCGTTCTTCGTGTCCCGGGTGGACGCCGAGGTCGACAAGCGGCTGGCCGCCGCCGGCCGTGCCGACCTGCAGTCCAAGACCGCGATCGCCAATGCCCTGGTCGCCTACGGCGCCTTCGAAGAGGTGTTCGGCTCCGACCGGTTCAAGGCGTTGCAGGCCAAGGGAGCGAACCTGCAGCGTCCGCTGTGGGCCTCCACCGGCACCAAGGACCCGAACCTGCCCGACACCCTCTACGTCACCAACCTGATCGCCGACGGTGTGGTCAACACCATGCCCGAGAAGACCATGGACGCCTTCGGTGACCACGGCGAGCTCGGCGCCTCGATCGTCGGCCAGGCTGCCGCCGGTCAGGCCGTCCTCGATGAGGTGACCGCAGCCGGTGTCGATCTCGACGACGTCTACCAGGTTCTGGAAGACGAAGGCGTGGAGAAGTTCATCGTTTCCTGGCACGAACTCGTCGCATCGGTCGAGAAGGCAATTGCCTCCGTCAAGTGATTCGCGCCACGATGGGCCGGTGAGCGAACACACAACGTCCGCCAATCCCCTTCGCGATCCACAGGATCGCCGGTTACCACGCATCGCGGGGCCTTGTGCCCTGGTGTTGTTCGGGGTGACCGGCGACCTGGCTCGCAAGAAGCTGATGCCGGCGGTCTACGACCTGGCCAACCGTGGCCTGTTGCCGCCCGGCTTCGGCCTGATCGGCTTCGCCCGGCGCGACTGGGACGGCGAGGACTTCGCCAAGATCGTCCACGACTCCGTCAAGGAGCGGGCCCGGACGCCGTTCCGCGAAGAGGTCTGGAAACAGCTCCTGGAGGGCATCCGCTTCGTCTCGGGCACCTTCGACAGCGACGAGTCGTTCCAGCTGCTGAAAGAGACCCTGAAGGAGCTCGACGAGAGCCAGGGCACCGGCGGCAACCACGCCTTCTACCTGTCGATCCCGCCGAAGGCGTTCGACCAGGTGATCTCGATGCTGTCCAAGCACGGCCTGGCCA
>JBDHZN010000126.1:0-10227 GCA_039811845.1 Micropruina sp.
TCAGCGCCGCGGCCAGGGCGTCGGCGTCACCGGGGCGGACCAGCCGGCCCAGCCGGCCGCCGTCCAGGGCGGACGGCAGCTGACCGGTCGCGCTGGCCACCACGGGCAGGCCGGCGGCCATGTACTCGTAGATCTTGAGTGGCGAGAAGTAGCCGCTGCCCTCGGCCGGGTAGGGCGCACAGGCGAGGTCCATCCGGTGCAGTTGCGTCGCCACCTCGGCGGGCGCGACGGCCCCGGTCAGTTCGGCCTGCCCGGCCACACCGGCGGCAGCCAACCGCGCGGTCAGCGGCTCGGCCAGCGGTCCGTCGCCCACCAGCAGGAGTCGCCAGCTGGCGTCCGCACGGAGCAGGGGGATGGTCGCGTCCAGCAGGGTTTCAAGGCCATGCCAGGGCTTCAGCGTTCCGACGAAGCCGACGGTGAAACTGGTCGCGTCCGCCGCGGTCTGGGGCGCCGGAGCGACGGTGATCCGGTCGGGGTCGACCCCGTTGGGTTCGACGAGCACGGCCTCCGGCCGCGCTCCCGCGGTACGGGCCCAGTCGGCGACCGGCTCGCTGACGCAGACCACGGTGCCGGCCAGCCGCAGCGCGCTGCGCGCCGCGTCGCGTGCGCCGCCGGCGTCGACCAGTTCGCGGAACCGGGCCTGCTCCTCGACCAGCGGCGCGTTCACCTCGAGGACGCTGTGGACGCCGTGCCCGGCGCACCAAGCGGTAGCGGTGCGACCCCATAGGGCGTAACGCTCATAGACCAGGTCCGGTTCGATCGCCGAGAGCAGCGCGGCGAGCGCGGCGTCACTGAGCTGTGCGCGTTGCTCGCGCTCAGCCGCCGCACCCTTGCCGACGGCTGGCAACGGGTGCACGGTGACCGCCGCCAGCGGGTCGGGCGCCACCGGTCGGTCACCGGGACGCGGCGTGCACAGGTGCACCTCGTGGCCGGCCCGGATCAGTTCGGTCAGCACGGCCTGGGCGTGCACCGAGGCCCCCTTCCGGCCGAACACCGGAATGCCGGGGTCGGTGCAGACGTAGGCGATTCTCATCGGCTGCTCCCTCCTGCCTGGCCCGATGCGCGACCGTGGCCGTTGGCCGCCGCGGCGCCGAACCCGTCCGCGACCAGCCGTGCCTGCCGGCGGGCGTCGAACTCGCGCTCGATCAGACCGCGGGCGGCGCCGGCCAGCCGCACCCTGAGCTGCGGTTCGTCCAGCAGCCGGCCGAGCGCGACGGCGAGAGCGGCCGGGTCGTGTTCGGGTACCAGCAGCCCGGTGACGTCGTCCTGGATCACCTCGGGGATGCCCGTCACCGGGGTGGCGACGCAGGGTGTGCCCAACGCCATCGCCTCCAGCAGCACGGTCGGCAGACCGTCCCGGTTGCCGTCGGCACCGACCACGCAGGGCGCGGCGAACACGGCGGCTCCGGCGACGATCTCGGCCACCCGATGCTGGGGCAGTCCGCCGAGCATTCGGAGCCGGCTGCCCAGCCCGAGGCGCTCGGCCTGGGCCCGCAGCGGCGCGTCGTACTCGCCGGAGCCGACCAGCACCAGTTCGACGTCGCGGCCCTCGGCGATCAGCAGCGCGACCGCTTCGAGCAGGTCGCCGAACCCCTTCTTCTCCACCAGCCGTCCCACGCCGGCGATCAGCGCCGGCCGGTCGAGCGGGCTGGCGAAGGGGAAGCCGGCCAGGTCGAGGCCGTTGTAGACCCGGCGGACGGCAGCCGCGTCCGGGCCGAAGGTACGACGCAGGTAGGCCAGGTTGAACTCGCTCACCGTGACGACGTCGGTGGCGTCGCGGAGCTTCCGGGCCAGGTCGTCGCGGTCGACGCCGTCGTGGAAGATGTCCTTCGCGTGCGCAGTGAAGCCGTAGCCGATGCCGGCGATCGCGGCCGCCGCCCGGGCGACACCGGCACCCGCGCTGGCGAAGTGCGCGTGCAGGTGGGTGATCCCCCGCTGTCGGACCAGCCGGGCCAGCTCGGCGGCCTGCAGTGCGTCACGGACGTCAAGCCTCAGCAGGTCGGCCAGCTGCGGCCCGAGATCGCCGAACTCGGCAGCGGTCTCGGCGAGCGCCGCCCACAGGTCGGCCGCGCGAATCCCGGACGACCTCAGGTAGCTGACCGGGGCCCGCAGATCCGCCAGGCCCGCGTGGAACCGGCCGTCCGTCGGTGGGCGCAACGAGAACACCTCGACGTCGACCCCCAGCCGCTCAACCTGCAGCAGTTCGGTGAGGATGAACGTCTCGGAGAACCTCGGGAACATCTTGGTGACGTAGCCGACCCGGCGCGGACGGGTCAGCGGCGATGTCCGCCCGGCTGAATCGGCCGTAGGGGGGACGAAGACGGCGCTGTCAGGCAGCACGATGATCAACCTTCTTCCGATCGGTCAGGGGGTGCGGGCGGCCCAACAGTCGGTCGGCGATGCCCGGCAGCCGGCCGAGCCCGTCCAGTTCGATCCCGGTTCGCACCGAGGCCGGGACGGCCGAGCCGACCGCGGACGCCGTCCATTCGGCGAGTGCCCGGCTGGTCAGCCGGTGTGGCGGCAGCATCTCGACCGCGCCCAGTTCGGCGAGTCGCAGGGCGCGGATCAGCTGTTCCTTGCGCGGCGTGGTGCGGGGGACGAGCAGCGCGGGACGGTCGGTGGCCAGCACCTCGCTGACGGAGTTGTAGCCGGCCATCGACACCACCGCGGCGGCGCCGGCGATCAGCCGGTCGAGGTCGGGGACGAAATCCCGCACGATCATTCCCGGGGTGGCTGCTGCATCCGCCTCAACGGCCGCCTGCAGGTCGGGCGCCATGTACGGACCGCAGACCACAAGGCCACGGTGCCCGGACGGCAACGGGGTCTGCGCGAAGGTGCGGGCCAGGCGTCCGCCGTCCTGGCCGCCACCGACAGCGCACAGCACGTACGGCTCGGCGACGGTCGGTGGCTCGGCCGGGGCACCCCCGGCGGCGAACCGGCCGGCGGCCAGGTAGCCGGTGAACACGCAACGCCGCGCGACCTCGGTGGACAGCCCGTATTCGACGACCGGGTCGTAGACCCGCTGATCGCCGTAGACCCAGACCTGGTCGTAGAACTCCGCGATGGCGGTGTCCGCGCCGCCCCGGATCCACTCGGCGACGGCCGTCACCGGGTCGTCCAGGATCTCCCGCAGGCCGAGCACGATCCTGGCCGAGTGCTCGGCGCGCAGCCGGCGCAGGAGCGGCAGCAGTTCGCCGCTCACCCCGAGCGGCACCTTGTCTACGATCAGCAGATCGGGCGCGAACGAGGTGACGGCTGCCTCGATCACCGCCGACCGCATCTGCAGCACCGAATCCACCGGGGCGGTCAGGGTCCGACTGCGATAGGTGCCGTCGGCATCCTTGGCCAGGGTGGGCAAAGTGACCACGTCCATCCGTGGCGGAAGGGTGAGCGCGGTGGCTTCCGGATTCCCGGTGACCAGCATCGCGTCGGCGTCCGGCCAGGCATCGATCAGGGCGGTGGCCACCGCGATGCTCCGCCGGGTGTGTCCCAGCCCCACGGTGTCGTGGGAGTAGAGGGCGATACGCAACCCCGGGCGGGTGGTGGTCGATGGATCGGCGGAAACGGGTAGTCCGGCCATATCAGCTCCGTCCGTAGGAAGGGTCGCGAGACTCGGTGTGTCGTGACGGAGCCGCCGTCCGGTGAGTCAGCGGGCCGTCATGCCGACCACTCTGCGCCCCGAGCTGGTGGAGACCATGAACCGACAATGAGGAACCCCTCATCATCGGTAGTCCCACGCCGACGGTGAGGCTCGTGGAGCTGCCCGCGTACCCTCGCGTCAGGGTCAGTCGGCCAACGCCGGCGACCAGCGGCCGGCATCCGGGCGGAGCTCGACGCCCGTTTCGGTCAGACCGGCCAGATCGGGCCACAGCACCAGGAAGCTGCCCCGGGCCTGCCACCGGAAGAAGGCCGCCAACAGCCGTGGTTCGCGCACACCGGTGCGCTCGTAGCCGACGAATGACGCGGTGCGGCGCGGGCAGACCACGATGCCGTAGACGCAGGGTGTGCCGACCTGTTGCCCGGGCGTGTGCGGCGGCACCAGCAGCCGGACGTCCCCCACGTAGCCCACCCGGCGACCGTCCTGCAGCACCGGTGTCGCGACCAGGTCACCGAGGAACATGCCGGCCTCCGGGAATGCGGGCGATCACCCGGTCGCGCAGCCAGCTCTCCAGCCAGGGTGTCGGCACGGCGGACGCCGGCACGGCGAGTTCGATCGCCGAACCCAGCTTCGCCACCGTGTCCCAGCCGATCCGCAGCAGGTGGGCGTCCGGACGGCGTCCGCCGAAGATCCGCTCCAGCACGATCGGCCCGTGCACCAGGGAAGTCACCTCCGGCGACGGCGTGCCGGGCTCCAGCGGCGAGACGACCTCCGTCAGTTCCAGGTCGTCCAGCACCCCCACCGGCCGGCCGTCGATGTCGACGACCTGCCGGTCCAGCAGGCTCAACCGGGCGTCCACCAGCTGCCCGACGACAGGGACCGGTGGGCGGGGCAGGGCATCGTGGCTTGTCATCGACCCACTCCTGTGACGATCATCAGCGGAATCGCTGCCACCGAGGCGACCAGGATCAGCACGAAATACGCCTGCCCGGCGACATTGAGCAGCCGCGGATTGACCTGGTCGCCCATGTAGTCGGGATCGTTCGCGACGATCAGGATCGGCAGGTAGGTCAGCGGCAACGCGACCGCCGAGAACACCACCGAGATCTCGGTCACCATCACCGGATCGACCCCGGTGGCCAGCACCGCCACCCCGACCAGCAGGCAGACGATCATGGTGATGTGGAAGCGGGCGGCTTCGGCGGGCGCGCGGAACTTTCCCCAACTCCAACCGAAGAACTGCGCCAACGTGTAGCCGGTGGACAGCGTCGTCTCCAGCGCAGCACCAAAGGTGGCCGCAACCACGCCCAGGATGATCGCGATCAGCAGCACCCGGCCACCCGCCTCGGCGACCGGCAGCACCACCTGGCTGAGGGTGGTCACCTCCGCCCCCAGTGGTAGAAGGGTGAGCGCGGCGCAGCCTGCGATGGCCAGTGACAGCAGGCCGCCGAGCGGGAAGCCGACCAGCACGTTGAGCCGGGACTGGGCCAGATCCTCCGACGACCAGCCCTCCTCGACCGCGCCGGAGGAGAAGAAGAACACCTCGTAGGGGGTGAGCGCCGCACCGAACAGGGCGACCGCGTAGAACCAGTAGGTGGCCGGTGACTCGCCGTGCGGGACGCGCTGCAGCAGCTGGTCGGTGAGCTGGGCCCAGTCCGGTCCGAGCAGGAAGAAGGCGACCGCGAAACCGACCAGCAACAGCCCGACCAGTCCGGTCACGTTCTCCATCACGTCGAACCCGACCCGCCAGATCACCAGCCAGACCGCGATCGCCGCGACCGGCACCCACAGCAGGTAGTGCACGCTGCTGGCCAACTGCAGGGCCAGAGCGATGCCGCCCACCTCGGCGGTCAGGGTGAGCAGGTTGATCAGAAACGACGCTGCGAGGTTCGCCAGCCCAAGCCGGGGCCCCATCCGTTCGCGGACCAACTCGAAGGTGGCCCGTCCGCTGACCGCGGCGACGCGTCCGGCCATCTGGGCGAACAGGCAGATGCCTACCACGCCGACCACCACCACCCAGGCCAGCGACCAGCCGAACCGTGAGCCGACCACGGCGTTGGTGACCAGGTCACCGATGTCGAGGAATCCACCGATGGCGGTCAGGACACCGAGCGCGACCGCGAACAACCGCTTCATCGGCGCAGCTCCACCAATGCGGTATCGAGTCGTCCGATCAGGTCGGCGAGCCGGTCCAGGTCGGTGCTGCTCAGCCGGTCGGCGCCGGCGTCGGCGAGCTCATCCAGGACGGTGTTCGCATCATTCAAGACGACGCGGGCGCGCGACGTCCGAGCCTTGTCGGGTTCGGACGAGTCGCGCAGTTCCTGTTCGGCGTCGCCGACGGCGTCCAGGCTGTCGTCGAGCACGACCTGGGTGTAAGGCGTTGTCGCACGGGTATCGAGGCGCAGCCGGACGGCTTGCTGGGCGATCACGACCGCCGATCGGGCGTCCTGGACGGTGCTGATCGCGGCGTCCTCGGCGGTGCCGCAACCGGCGAGCAGCAGGCAGGCGGCAACCGCCAGCCAACGGCGTCCGACCGGCACCTCACACCTCGCTCTCCCGGGACGGGACGCGACGCTAGTACCGACCTGCTTGCCCGATCACACCCTTTTGGGCCAATGCCTTGCCGGACGATATTTCAACGCCTGCGGATTTCACCATCAGGGCTCGCGCCCGCTCCGCCGCGATCGGGCATACGCTGCTCACAACCGGAAATACCGCCGAGGATGGGACGAAGTCACCGTGTGGATGCTGTATGCCGCCGGTTCAGCGGTGTTCGCAGGGCTGACCGCGATCCTGGCCAAGGTCGGCATCCGCCATACCCCGTCCAATCTGGCCACGGCGATCCGAACCATCGTGGTGCTGGTGTTCGCCTGGCTGGTGGTTTTCATCGTCGGTTCGCAGAACACGCTGAGCAGCCTGTCCGGGCCGACCCTGTGGTTCCTGGTGCTGTCGGGGCTCGCCACCGGGGCGTCCTGGCTGTGCTATTTCCGCGCCCTGCAGTTGGCCGACGTCAACCAGGTGGCGCCGGTGGACAAGTCGAGCATCGTGCTGACCGTGCTGTTCGCAATCGTGCTGCTGGGCGAGACCGAGGATCTGACCACCCGGCTCGCCGGCATCGGCGTGATCGGCATCGGCACCTATCTGATGATCGAGCGCCGGGGCGGCGCCGGGAACGTCTCCACCCAGGGTCGGGGGTGGCTGCTCTACGCACTCGGTTCGGCGGTGTTCGCGGCGCTCACCACGATTCTGGGCAAGGTGGGCATCGCCGACGTCGAGTCGAATCTGGGCACCGCGATCCGCACCGGCGTGGTGCTGGTGATGGCCTGGGTGGTCGCGCTGGTCACCGGCGAGCACCGCGGAATGCGCCAGATACCCCGCCGCGACCTGCTTTTCATCGTGCTCTCCGGCGTGGCGACCGGGGCGTCCTGGCTGTGCTACTTCCGGGCGCTCCAGGACGGCCCGGCCAGCGTTGTCGTCCCGATCGACAAGACCAGCATCGTGCTCACCGTCGCCTTCGCCTGGGTCTTCCTGGGTGAGCGACTCACCCGTCGATCTGCTCTCGGACTAGGCCTGATAGTCGCCGGCACCCTGCTGATGCTGCTCTGATCGCACGCCCGGGAACGGTTCTCCCGGTCACCGGTTCGCACATTCGGGGACGGTTCTTTTGCGTGCGATTTTCGAACGTGGAAGAACCGTCCCCCGACGTGCGATTTTCGAACGTGAAAGAACCGTCCCCCGACGTGCGATTTTCGAACGTAGAAGAACCGTCCCCCGACGTGCGTCAGGCGATCAGTCGTTCGATCGCAGCGCCCGTGCTTGCCGGACGGCGTCCGCAGCGCTGGGCGGCAACTCAGTGCGGTAGTTGACCGGGGTGCCGTCGATGTCGAGCAACAGCGCACGTGGGGTGGCGGTGTCCGTCACGGTTCTTCGGTTGATTGTTCGGACGCCGGCAGCGGGCGAGCCACCGGCACCACCAGGATCGCCGCCAGGCAGACGGCGCCGACCACCAGCAGCGCCCGCAGCACACCGAAGTGATCGCCCAGGAAGCCGATCAGCACCGGGCCGGTGAGGAAGGCGCCGTAGCCGATGGTGGAGACCACGCTCAGCCGGACGGGGGCACGGGCCGGGTCGTCCGCCGCAGCCGACATGCCGACCGGGAAGCCGAGGCTGGCCCCGACGCCCCAGATCGCGGCACCGACGAAGGCGAGCCACGGCGATCCGAAGACCACCAGCAGGCAACCGACCACCGCGGCGGCGAACAGCAGCCGCAGCACCACCACGCGTCCGTAGCGATCGAGCAGCGGGGCGCCGGCGATGCGTCCGCCGGTCATGAAGGCGAGGAAGACGGCGAGGGCGACCACTCCGAGGGAGTTGTCGAGGCCGTAACCCTCGACGAAGGCGATCGCCAGCCAGTCGTTGGCGACGCCCTCGGTGAAGGCGGCTGCCAGCACCATGACGCCGATCAGCAGGGTGCGCGGCTCAAGCCAGGGCGACCGTCCGTTGGCGGCGGCCGCCGCATGGTCGGCGGCGTCCTCGTCGAAGGCCGGCAGGAAGCGCCCGGTGCCCCACCAGACGGCGAGCAAGGTGACCACGGCCGCCACCGGGAGGTGGATGCCGATCGGCACCCGCAGCCAGGTCAGCCCCGCGCCGATCAGGGCGCCGACCACCGTGCCCGCGCTGAACAGGGCATGAAACCAGGGCATGATCGCCCGGCCCAGCGCCCGCTCGATGATGGTGCCCTCGAGGTTCTGCGCGACGTCCCAGACGCCGATGCCCAACCCGATCAGCACCATCGCGGGCGCGATCAGCAGCAGCGGCGCATGCATTTCGACAGCCAGGGCGGCGAGCACGATTCCGGGCAGTGCGAGCAGGGCACCCAGCCGGACGGTCGTGGACGCGCCCAGCCGGTGCGCGATCCGTCCGGCCAGCGGCAGACCGCACAGCGAGCCGACCGAGATCGCCAGCAGCAGCAGGCTCAACTGGCCGGCGGTGATGTCGAGGAGTTGCTTCGCATCGGGGACGCGCGACATCCATGAGGCGAAGACGAATCCGTTGGCTCCGAACACCAGCAGATCGCCGCTGCGGGCGGACTTGCTGGCGAGCGACGGTGCGGTCACGGTGGTCAACCGATCCTCCGTAAGGTGTGTGCGGGCACCCGTCCGGGCGCGAGGAAGAGCTGTCATCAGCCTAAACGAATATGTACACTTGCGTCGAATTCTGGGTGGCTCGCCCGCAAGGCCCTCCCTAACTAGTTCAGCCCTGCCGTATGCGGGAGGGCTGAACTAGTTAGGGAGGGGTTTGGCGGGCGGAGTGGACGAGCGCCCAGCCGAGACGACGGAGGGGACGCGCCGGTGGCGGGACGCGAGGGTGGCTATGCCAGCGGACGGCTGCGCCGCGAGCAAATCATCACCGCCGCCACCGAGCTGTTCGCGCGGGTCGGCTACCGGCACGCCACGATCCTGGAGCTGGCCGAGGCCGCCGGCATCTCGCGCACCGGGCTGTTGCATCACTTCGGCTCCAAGGAGGCCTTGCTGAAGGCCGTTCTGGAACGCCGGGACGCCGCGGATGCCGCCCGCTTCGCCGGCGCGGACACCGACGAGACCGGGCTGGGTTCACTGGCCACACTCGTCGAACTGGCCCGGCACAACGCCGAACGCCCGCATCTGGTGGCCCTGTTCGCGGTGCTGTCGGCGGAGGCATCCGATCCAGATCATCCCGCCCACGACTACTTCGTCACGCGCTACCGCAACACCGTCGCCGGCATCGCGGCCTCGCTGACCCGCGCGCAGGCGTCCGGTCTGTTGGCGCCGGATGTCGACCCGGCCGGCCAGGCCCGCACGCTGGTCGCACTGATGGACGGGTTGCAGGTGCAGTGGCTGCTCTCCCCCGCCGACGTGGACATGGCCGGCACGCTGCGGGCCCAGATCGAGCGGGTACTGACCGTCCCGCTGCCGGGCTAACGCCACGTGCCCGTCATCTCGGCGAACGCCCGGGATCTCCTCCTTGGGCCGACCTGGTCGGGACCGGTTTGAGATCCCGGGTCGGAGCCCGGGATGACGGGGTCGCGCTGCGCGGGCGTCCGACCCTAGCCTCGATCCAGGCTTGGTTTCGACAAGCTCAACCAACAGGTGGGCGAGTCCGGCTCGCCCACGCAACCTGGGCCATTCGCCGCAGCATCGCGATGAACACCACCGCCCAGACGATGGTGGCCACCACGAGGGCGCCGTCGCCGACCACTTCGACCAGGGGGAGCCGGTCCACCCGCCCCAGGCTGATCGAGGCGACGGCGAACATGCCGAGCGGGAAGACGATCGACCACAGCGTCGGCACGTAGGTCAACGGCACCTGGTGCACGAAATGCCGCCACACCCCGGCGCCGACCAGAATCGGGATCAGCCAGACGCAGAAGCTCCAGAACACCACCACGGTGCCGGCGATCAGGTTGCGGGTGGCGTCCACCATCGGTGT
Source organism: Micropruina sp. (assembly GCA_039811845.1). Taxonomy (GTDB): domain Bacteria; phylum Actinomycetota; class Actinomycetes; order Propionibacteriales; family Propionibacteriaceae; genus Micropruina. The sequence continues at coordinate 10,067 of JBDHZN010000126.1, forward strand.
GGACTGCATGCCGAGAATGTTGCTGCCGGCGACCACCGCGATCGCCATCGCGCCCATCGCCACCCAGTACGGCGGTTCGAACTCGCGCGGGGTGATGCCGAAATGGATGATCCGCAGCAGCACCAGCATCGCCACGCCCGCGTAGAGCACGACGCCCACCG
>JBDHZN010000127.1:0-10197 GCA_039811845.1 Micropruina sp.
TGACCCTGGCCGGTGATTTCGACGCACCGAGCCGCCAGGACTGGGAGACCGAGGTCCTCCGGGTGCTCAATCGACGCCGGCCCGAGGGCAAGGAACTCTCCATCGAGCAGGCGATGAAGCGACTCACCACGACGACCGTGGACGGCCTCGCCATCGACCCGCTCTATACCCGCGACGACCGTGATCTCGGGCACCCCGGGGTGTCCCCGTTCACCCGCGGCGCCTCGCTGCGCACCGGTGCGATCCACGCCTGGGATATCACCCAGCTGCATGAGGACTCGGACGTCGGGTTCAGCAACGCTGCCGTCCTGGCCGACCTGACCCGGGGTGCCACCTCGCTGTGGCTGCGGGTCGATCCGGACGCGATCGCCGCCGCGGATGTCGCCGGTGTGCTGGCCGCAGTCTTTCCCGAGCTCGCCCGGTTGCGGGTCAGCAGCCGCACCGACCAGTCCGCCGCGGCCAAGGCGCTTGCGGCGTTCTGGCGGGCCAGCGGCAAGGCCGACGAAGTCGGTGGCAACCTCGGCTTGGATGCACTCGGGCACGCCGCCCTGACCGGTGAGCCGCCCGAGTTCGGACCGCAGCGGGAATGGGTCGGCACCACGCTCGCCGAGTTCGGCAAGGCCCGCGCGATCGCGGTCGACTCCCTCGTCTACGACGACGCGGGGGCCGGTGACGTCGACGTCCTCGCCTTCGCGATCGCCACCGGTGTCGAGTACCTGCGCGACCTGGAAGCCGTCGGCATCGCCCCTGCGGAAGCCTTCAGGACCATCGCGTTCCGAGTGCCGGCCAACGCCGACCAATTCATGACCATCGCCCGGTTGCGCGCGCTGCGCCGGCTGTGGGCCCGGGTGGGGGAGGTGAGCGGCGTCCCCGCGGGAGCGCGGGGCGCCGTTCAGCTCGCGGTGACCTCGTGGCGGATGATCACCCGCGACGATCCGTGGGTGAACCTGCTGCGCGGCACCATCGCCACCTTCGCGGCGGCTGCCGGGGGCGCCGAGTCGATCACGGTGCTACCGCACGACACCGCTTGGGGTTTGCCCACCGACTTCTCCCGCCGGATGGCGCGCAACATTCAGCTGCTGGCCGCCGAGGAGTCCAACCTGGGCCGGGTCGCCGATCCGGCGGGCGGGTCCTGGTACGTCGAAAGCCTCACCGACCAACTGGCCGGGCGGGCCTGGGCGCGGTTCGGCGAGATCGAGGCCGCCGGCGGCATGACGGACGCCCTGGCCGACGGCCGCGTTGCCGAGTGGATCGACGCCACCGTCGCCGCCCGCGGCGTCCGGCTGGCCAATCGGCGGCAGCCGATCACCGGGGTGTCGATGTTCCCGGCCGTGAACGAGGCCCCCTTGGACACGCGGCCGCGGCCGGAGCGTCCGGCCTTTGGCGGGCTGAGGCCGTGTCGGGACAGCGAGGTGTTCGAGGGTCTGCGCGACCGGGTGGCCGCGGCCGATCCCCAGCCGCAGGTGTTCCTGGCCTGCTTGGGCGCCCGCCGTGACTTCGGTCCGCGCGAACAGTTCACCGCCAACGTGTTGCAGGTCGCCGGTATCGGGCATCCGTCCAGCGAGGGCGGGACGGCGTCCGAGATCGTCGCGCAGGTGCAGGCCACCGGCGCGCGCATCGTGATCCTGTGCTCGTCGGCGCGGGTGTACGCGACGCAGGCGCTCGAGGTGACCTCGGCGCTCAAGGACGCCGGGGTGGCCACCGTGCTGATCGCCGGACGCCGCACCGAAACCGGTGCCGACAACGCCGCCGAGGTCATCGACGGCGAGATCTTCGACGGCATGGACGTCGCCGGCTTCCTGGCCGGCACCCTGGACGAGTTGGGAGTGGACCGGTGAGCATTCCGCGTTTTGACACGATCGAGTTGGGCGAGGCCCGTTCGCCGGCGGATTCCGCGCAGCAGTGGGAGGACCTGATCGATCAGGTGCCCTCGTACAGCAAGGGCTGGCAGACCCCCGAGCACATCCTGGTGCCGCCGGTCTATGGTTCGGACGCGCTGGGCGGGCTGGATTTCCTGAACACCTACCCGGGCATTCCGCCGTTCCTGCGCGGGCCGTACGCGACCATGTACGTGAATCAGCCGTGGACGATCCGGCAGTACGCCGGCTTTTCCACCGCGGAGGAGTCCAATGCGTTCTACCGGCGCAATCTGGCTGCCGGTCAGAAGGGCCTGTCGATCGCATTCGACCTGGCCACCCACCGCGGCTATGACTCCGACCATCCGCGGGTCACCGGTGACGTGGGAATGGCTGGTGTCGCGGTCGATTCGATCCTCGACATGCGGCAGTTGTTCGCCGGTATTCCGCTCGACCAGATGAGTGTGTCGATGACGATGAACGGCGCGGTGCTGCCGGTGCTGGCGCTCTACGTGGTGGCCGCCGAGGAGCAGGGGGTGCAGCCGGCGCAGCTGGCCGGGACCATTCAGAACGACATTCTCAAGGAGTTCATGGTCCGCAACACCTACATCTATCCGCCGGCGCCGTCGATGCGGATCATCTCCGACATCTTCGCGTACACCAGCGCGAATATGCCGAAATTCAACTCGATCTCGATCTCCGGCTATCACATGCAGGAGGCCGGGGCAACCGCCGACATCGAGATGGCCTACACCCTGGCCGACGGCGTCGAGTACATCCGGGCCGGCGAATCGGTGGGCCTGAAGGTCGACCAGTTCGCGCCGCGGCTGTCGTTCTTCTGGGCGGTCGGGATGAACTTTTTCATGGAGGTCGCCAAATTCCGCGCAGCCCGGATGTTGTGGGCGAAACTGGTGCGCGATTTCGGGCCGAAGAACCCCAAGTCGATGTCGCTGCGGACGCATTCGCAGACGTCCGGCTGGTCGTTGACCGCGCAGGACGTGTTCAACAACGTGCCCCGCACCTGCCTGGAGGCGATGGCCGCCACCCAGGGCCATACCCAGTCGCTGCACACCAATGCGCTGGACGAGGCGATCGCGTTGCCGACCGACTTCTCGGCACGGATCGCCCGCAACACCCAGCTGTTCATCCAGCAGGAGTCGGGCACCTGCCGGGTGGTGGACCCGTGGGCCGGTTCGGCCTATGTGGAGCGGCTCACCTACGACCTGGCGAAGAAGGCCTGGGGCCTGATCCAGGAGGTGGAGGCCGCCGGGGGCATGGCGAAGGCGATCGAGGCCGGCATTCCCAAGATGCGCATCGAAGAGGCGGCGGCTCGCACCCAGGCCCGGATCGATTCCGGACGGCAGCCGCTGATCGGCGTCAACAAGTACCTGGTCGACAACGACGAGCCGCCCGAGGTGCTGAAGATCGACAACGCCAAGGTGCGCGCCGAGCAGATCGCCAAGCTGGAGCGGCTGCGCACCGAGCGTGACCCGGAGGCGGCGAAGGCGGCCCTGGAGCGGCTGACCTGGGCGGCGTCCAATCCTGATTCGAGCGATCCGGACCGCAACCTGCTCAAACTCAGCATCGACGCGGCCCGCGCCCAGGCGTCCGTCGGTGAGATCTCCAGCGCGCTGGAGTCGCAGTTCGGCCGGTTCACCGCGCAGATCCGTACCATCACTGGCGTGTACCGCAGTGAGACGGGGGAGTCCCGAGGGGTCGAGGAGGCCAGGCAGCTGGTCGCCGAGTTCGAGGCGATCGAAGGACGCCGTCCGCGCATCCTGGTCGCCAAGATGGGCCAGGACGGTCACGACCGCGGCCAGAAGGTGATCTCGACGGCGTTCGCCGATCTCGGCTTCGACGTCGACGTCGGCCCGCTGTTCCAGACCCCCGGTGAGGTGGCCCGGCAGGCGGTCGAGGCCGACGTCCATGTCGTCGGGGTGTCGTCCCTGGCGGCCGGCCATCTGACCTTGGTGCCCGCGTTGCGCGCCGAACTGGACGCCCTGGGCCGCGACGACATGATGATCGTCGTCGGCGGCGTCATCCCCGCCCAGGACTTCGACGAACTGCGGGCCGCGGGTGCCGACGCGATCTACCCGCCCGGCACGGTGATCCCCGAGGCCGCCGTGGAGTTGCTGGAGAAGCTGCAGGATCGGCTGGAAGAAGACTGACGGTGTCCAAGGGGACGGTTCTTTCGCGTTCGGATTTCGCATGTCGGGGGACGGTTCTTTCGCGTTCGAACTTCGCACGCTGGGCCGGTTCTCCTCCGGACCATGTGCTGCGAGTTCAAGTGGCCAAGGTGCGTCCCCAAGAAGTTCGAACTTCGAACGCTGAAGAACCGTCCCCTGAAGTGCGAATTTCGAACGTCGAAGAACCGTCCCCGAAAGTGCGAGGCTGAGAGGGTGGGTGCATGCGTAGGTTGAGTCCGGACGAGCTGGCCGGGCGGGTCCGAGAGGGCTCGCGTCCGCACATCGCCCGCGCGATCACGCTGCTGGAGTCGTCGCGTCCGGAGCATCGGGAGCGGGCCAAGGAACTGCTGCGGTTGCTCACGCCGGACAGCGGACGGTCGGTGCGGGTCGGCATCACCGGTGTCCCCGGCGCGGGCAAGTCGACGTTCATCGACGCACTCGGCATCCGGCTGATCGAGGACGGGCACAGGATCGCCGTGCTGGCCGTCGACCCGTCGTCGTCACGGACGGGCGGCTCCATCCTCGGTGACCGGACGCGGATGGCGGCACTCGCCGCGTCTGACAGCGCCTACGTGCGGCCGTCGCCGTCCGGTGGGCATCTGGGTGGCGTGGCCAGGGCGACCCGCGAGTCGATGATCGTGATGGAGGCTGCCGGCTTCGACGTGGTGCTGGTCGAGACCGTGGGCGTGGGACAGTCCGAGGTGGCGGTCGCCGGCATGGTCGACACTTTCCTGCTGATCGCGCTGGCCCGGGCCGGTGACCAGCTGCAGGGCATCAAACGCGGCATCCTCGAGATGGCCGACGTGATCACCGTCAACAAGGCCGACGGCGACCACGAAGGCGAGGCCCGGGTGACCGCGCGTGAACTGACCATCGCGATGAAGCTGATCAGCTCCGATCCGCACGCCCGGCGTCCGCCGGTGCTGACCAGTTCGGCGCTCACCGGCAAGGGTCTGGACGAGGTGTGGCAAGCGGTGCTCGATCACCGCGCCCACCTGGATTCCAACGGCGGGCTGGAGCCGAGAAGGGCCCGGCAGCAGATCGACTGGCTGTGGTCGCTGGTCAAGGGCGAGGTGCTGGACGGAGTCCGTTCCGCACCGCGTGTAAGGGCACTGCGGCACGGCATCGAGGCAGCCATCGCCGGCAATGAGATCTCGGCGCTGGAGGGTGCCGAGGAACTCGTCCGGGCGTTCGTCGCCGACGTCCCTGCATTGTGGCCGCACGCCCTGACTCGGCCTCGTTCTGGAGCGTCCGCGGAGGAATGAGCCTTATCGGCCGGCGAGGTTGCCAGGTCTAGGCTTCTCGCGCTGAAACGAGCGTTTTGCCGCTTCGGGGTCGTCTCCATAAAGCGCGTTTCGCCGCAGGACACGCCGGCTCCCGATTGGAGCGTCTCCATAACGCTTGTTTCTCCGCGTGGAGGCCATAGTCGTCACCGGTGCTTGCTCGTCGATCAGTAGGGTGCGCCCATGCGCAAGCCGTTCGTCGAGGTCACCGCACGCACCCAGATCGCGCGCCTGCGGAGACTCGCCCTCGACGCCCTACCCGCCTGGGGGCTCGGCGATGCGTCGCTGCGGCTGTTGAACCACGGTTACAACACCACCTTCCGGGTGGACGCCGCCGACGGTCGGCGGTTCGCGCTGCGGGTGAACGTGATCCCGACCAAGACAGCGGCCCACCTGCAGGCGGAGGTCGCCTGGCTGGCCGCGCTGTCGGCCGAGACCGAGCTGAGCGTGCCGACGCCGCAGCGCACCCGCGAGGGCGAATGGGCGGCTCGCATCCCCAGCCCGGATCACGGCCGCGATCTGCCGCTGGTGTTGTTCTCCTGGCTGGAGGGCCGCAATATCGGCTTCCGGCCGCGGCCTCGGCAGGCGCGCGCGGCTGGTGAGGCGATGGCGCTACTGCACGACCATGCGACCCGTTGGCGTCCGCCCGTGACAGGTGCGTTGCCGCTGTTCGACAAGGTGCTGACCGACCTGCCCAACCGGTTCGGCGACCATCCGGCCCTGGACGCCGACGCTCGCGCCGTACTGACCGAGGCTTTGGCCCGCGCGCAGGAGCTGCAGGACCAGGCTTTCGCAGCGGACGACCCGATTCCGCTCCACGCCGACCTGCACGGCGGCAACCTGAAGTGGCACGACGGCCGGCTGAGCGTCTTCGATTTCGACGACGCCGGGCTCGGTGTTCCCGCGCTCGACCTGGCCATCGCCGTCTACTACCTGCGTGACGACGCCGCACTCGAGGACGCCCTGCGCGAGGGTTATGCCGGCGTCCGGCCGCTGCCGCAGGTGGGCACCGAGGTCTTCGAAGGCATGGTGGCCGGCCGCAATCTGCTGCTCGTCGACGATTTGCTCGAGCAGCAGAACGCCGACCTGCGCGCCTTCATCCCCAAGTACACGGCCGGCAGCGTGCGCCGGATACGTGCCTGGCTGGACACCGGACGGTACCGCCGCGAGACGACCTGAGCCGCGGCTTGCGGCCTGCCCATAACGACTTGGTATCAGGCTGCTCCGCACGCCCTCTCGGGGGGCGACGAGCGGCACCACGGTGGCTAGTGTGACCAGCGGTGGAGAGCTACCCCGAATCTCCACCGCAATGGGCCGATGAGGGGCCCGCCGTTCATCTTGCTCAGGAGGCAGGCCCGTGAAGAAGTCCTTGATTGCACCGGTAGCGCTCGGTGCGTTCGCTCTCGCCGTCGCAGGTTGTGCGACCCCGCCCGCCGCGTCGCCGTCGGCTGCGCCGTCCGGGGCCACCTCGAGTGTGGCCCAGTCCGATTTCAAGGCCTGCATGGTCTCCGACGCCGGTGGCTTCGATGACAAATCCTTCAACGAAACCGCCCACAACGGCCTGACCAAGGCGGTCAGCGAGCTGGGCGTCCAGCAGGCCGAGGTGCAATCCAAAGTCGCCGCCGACTATGCGAAGAACGTCCAGGCGATGGTGAACGCCAAGTGCAACGTCATTGTCACCGTCGGCTTCAACCTCGGCGACGCGACTCTGGCTGCCGCGAAGAAGAACCCCGACATCGATTTCGCGATCGTCGACTTCGCCTACAGCGACGCCAAGACCGGGAAGAACACCGCGCCGAAGAATCTCAAGGGCCTGGTGTTCAACACCGCCGAGCCGTCCTTCATGGCCGGCTACGCAGCCGCGTCGCTGTCGCAGACCGGCAAGGTCGGCACCTTCGGCGGCGCACCGATTCCGTCGGTCACCGCATTCATGGACGGCTACGCCCGCGGCGTTGCCTACTACAACCAGGCCAAGGGCACGAAGGTCGCCGTCCTCGGCTGGGACACCGCCAAGAAGGACGGCACCTTCATCGGTGGCCAGGATCCCTTCGGTGACCTGCCCGGGGGCAAGAAGGTCGCCTCCAACCTGATGGCGCAGGGCGCCGACATCCTGCTGCCGGTCGCCGGCCCGTCCGGCGAGGGCGCGCTGCAGGTGGCCAAGTCCAGCAACGGCAAGGTCGCCTCGCTGTGGGTGGACACCGACGGCTGCGTCAGCCAGGAGCAGTACTGCGCGGTCATCCCGACCTCGGTCGGCAAGGCCATGGACGTGGCCGTCTTCGAGGCGATCAAGGCCGCCAAGGACGACAACTTCAGCAACGAGGTCTACGTGGGCACGCTGGCCAACGGCGGCGCCTACCTGGCCCCGTTCCACGACTGGGATTCGAAGGTCTCCGCAGAGACCAAGGCCGAGCTCGACAAGATCAAGGCCGACATCATCGCGGGCACCATCAAGACGACCGCCTGAGAGCTGCCGCAGGACCGACGGAAGGGGGCGCATGCCGCGCCCCCTTCTGACGTTCCCAAAGCACCGATCGGGAAGGAATCGTGTGAATGACCAGCTCCACGTCATCGCCGGCGGAATCGGCCGGCCTGCAACTCAAGGGCATCACCAAGACGTTCGGCTCGTTCGTCGCCAACGACGCCATCGACCTCGACGTCCGGCCCGGTGAGATCCACTGCCTGCTGGGTGAGAACGGCGCCGGCAAGTCGACGCTGATGAACGTGCTGTACGGGCTCTACCAGCCCGACGGCGGCCAGATCGTCATCGACGGCACCCCGCGACAGTTCGCCAACCCGAAGCAGGCGATGGCCGCCGGGATCGGCATGGTGCACCAGCACTTCATGCTGGTCGAGGTGTTCAGCGTCGCCGAGAACCTCATCCTGGGCCGCGAACCCGGCCTGGTGGTGGACATGAAGACCGCGCGGGCGACCGTCCGGGAGCTGTCCGCCCGCTACGGTCTGCCGGTCGATCCGGACGCCGTCATCGAGGACCTGCCGGTCGGCGTCCAGCAGCGGGTGGAGATTCTCAAGGCGCTGGCCAACGACGCGAAATACCTGATCTTCGACGAACCCACCGCGGTGCTCACCCCGCAGGAGATCGACGAGTTGATGGTGGTCATGCAGAACCTGCGCGACGAGGGACGCGGCATCGTCTTCATCACCCACAAGCTGCGCGAGGTGCGGGCGATCGCCGACCGGATCACCGTGCTGCGCCGCGGCCGGGTGGTCGGTCAGGCCGAGCCCGGGACGTCCGAACAGGAACTGGCCCGGTTGATGGTCGGCCGGGCCGTCGACCTCAGCGTCGCCAAGGAACATGCCGCACCCAGTGCCGTCCGGCTCGAAGTGAGCGGGCTGACGGTCGCCAACGCGGCCGGCGCCGTAGTGGTGGACGGCATCGACTTCGAGGTGTCCGGTGGCGAGATCCTGTGCATCGCCGGCGTCCAGGGCAACGGACAATCCGAACTGGCCGATGCGCTGCTGGGCAACACCGCGGTGCTGTCCGGCCGGGTCGTGCTGGACGGGGTCGACATCACCCACGCCACGCCACGGCAGACGATCATCGCAGGCATGGGCTTCGTCCCCGAGGACCGGCAGCACGACGGCTTCATCGGCAGCTTCACCATCGCCGAGAACCTGGTGCTGAACCGCTATGACCGGCCGCCGTTCGCGTCCGGGCTGTCGCTGGATCTAGGCGCGATCGACCGCAACGCGGTGGCGCTGCGGGACGAGTTCGACATCCGCACGCCCGACGTGCGGAACCTGGGCTCGTCGCTGTCCGGCGGCAACGCGCAGAAGGCGGTGCTGGCCCGCGAGCTGAGCCGGGACCTGTCGGTGCTGGTGGCCTCCCAGCCGACCCGCGGGGTGGACGTCGGCGCCATCGAATTCCTGCACAAGCGGATCGTCGCCGAACGCGACCGCGGCACCGCCGTGCTGCTGGTGTCCACCGAACTGGAGGAGGTCGAGGCGCTGGCCGACCGGGTGCTGGTGATGTACCGCGGCACCGTGGTGGGCATCGTCGCCCCGGACACCCCGCGCGACGTGCTGGGCATGATGATGGCCGGCGTCCCCTACGACGAAGCGGTTGCCCTCGTCCGGGACGCCGAGCAGGGGGAGGGCGAATGATGGCCGAGACACTGCGCGCGTCGCGGGTGCGAGAATGGGCCCGGTCGCGCTGGCGCGACTGGGTGATCACCCTCGCCGCGTTCGTCCTGGCCCTGATCGTCGGAGCGATCCTGATGATCGCCGCCGACCCGGCCGTGTCGAGCAACTTCGCCTATCTGTTCACCGCACCCGGGCTGGCGCTGGGCGCGGCCTGGACCAAGGTCTCCACCGCCTACGCGGCGCTGCTGACCGGGGCGATCGGCTCACCGGAGGCACTCGCCGCCACCACCGCGGCTGCCGCCCCGCTGATCTGCGCCGGTCTGGCGGTCGGGCTGGCGTTCCGGGCCGGACTGTTCAACATCGGTGCCCAGGGGCAGGCGATCGTGGCGTCGATGGCCGCCGCCTACGTCGGCTTTGCCTGGTCGCTGCCGCCGGTGGTCCACCTGGTGGTGGCGGTGGCCGCCGGCCTCATCGTGGGCGGTGTCTGGGGCGGCCTGGTCGGCTGGTTGAAGGCCCGCACCGGCGCGCACGAGGTGATCGTCACCATCATGATGAACTACCTCGCCGCCGGGTTACTGGCCTGGGCGTTGACCACCACCGCCTTCCAGCGTCCGGGTCGCGCGGATCCGATATCGCCCGAGGTGCCGGACTCCGCCGCCTTCCCGCAGCTGTGGGGGCAGCTCCATCTGGGCTTCTTCGTGGCGCTGGCGGCTGCCGTCGCCGTCGGCTGGCTGCTGGAACGCTCCACCGTCGGCTTCGCCATCCGGGCGG
>JBDHZN010000128.1:0-10195 GCA_039811845.1 Micropruina sp.
CATCACCGAGGACCCTGCGCCCACCCTGAACACCCTGCTCTTCGTCCGGATCCTCGCCGAGATCGTGGCCATCGTGATGGTGGCGCTGTTCGTCTTCGGCCGCTTCGAGGCAACCTGGGAGCGGGTGCTGTACTCGGTCGGGATCATGGTGCTGGTCTCGTTCATCCTGCTCGGTGTCGCGCCGCGCACCCTGGGCCGGCAGAAGGCGGACGCCGTCGCGCTGGCCGCGGCGCGCCCGTTGTCGCTGCTGACCACGGTGCTCGGCCCGATCCCGCAGGTGATGATCCTGATCGGCAACGCACTCACCCCCGGCAAGGGGTTCGCCGACGGGCCGTTCTCGTCCGAGGCCGAGCTGCGCGAACTGGTCGACTTCGCCGAGGCGTCCGACATGATCGAGGCGGACGAGCGGAAGATGATCCACTCGGTCTTCGACCTGGGCGACACCATCGCCAAAGAGGTGATGGTGCCGCGCACCCAGATGGTCTACATCGAGCACACGAAGACCGTCCGGCAAGCGGTTTCGCTGGCGCTGCGGTCGGGTTTCAGCCGGATTCCGGTGATCGGCAACGACATCGACGACATCTGCGGCATCCTCTACCTGAAGGACGCGATCCGCCGGATGTACGACAATCCGCGGGCGCAGGCGACCGAGAAGGTCGAGTCGCTGATGCGCAAGCCGACCTTCTGCCCCGACTCCAAGCCGGTGGACGAACTGCTGCGCGAGATGCAGCTCACCCGTTCGCACGTGGTGATCGTGGTCGACGAGTTCGGCGGCACGGCCGGCCTGGCGACGATCGAGGACATCCTGGAAGAGATCGTCGGCGAGATTGTCGACGAGTACGACCAGGAGGTGCCGCCGTCGGTGGAGATCGGGCCCCACCGATTCCGGGTGTCGGCGCGGCTGTCCGTCGACGATCTCGGCGAGCTGTTCGGGCTGAAGGTCGACGACGACGACGTCGACACCGTGCTGGGTCTGATGGGCAAGGAGCTCAACAAGGTGCCGATACCCGGCTCCGTGGTGGTGTGGGAAGGCATTCAGTTGGTGGCAGAACGTGGCATCGGACGCCGCAACAGCATCTTGACGGTGCTCGCGTCGTTGGTCGAAGAGCCGGCAGAGGATCCCGCCGAGGGCGGCGTCGACGCGGCCGCGAAGCTGGCGTCGGAGTCGGCGAAGCGGGTCAGCTGATGCATCGCTCCGGATTCGCCTGCTTCGTCGGACGTCCCAACGCCGGCAAATCGACCCTGACCAACGCGATCGTCGGGCAGAAGGTGGCGATCGCGTCGTCGCGTCCGCAGACCACCCGGCACGCCGTCCGGGGCATCGTGACCCGGCCGGACGCGCAACTCGTCATCATCGACACCCCCGGTCTGCACCGGCCGCGCACCCTGCTCGGCGAACGGCTCAACGATCTGGTCTACGCGACCTGGTCAGAGGTGGACGTGATCGGCGTCTGCCTGCCCGCCGACCAGCGGATCGGGCCTGGCGACGAGTACCTGGTGGGCGAGATCGCCAAGCTGCCCAAACGCCCGGTGCTGGTGGCGCTGGCCACCAAGTCCGACCTGGTCGGCAAACAGCGGATGGCCGAACACCTGATGAAGATCGCCTCGCTGGAGTCCAAGCTCGGCATCCGCTGGGCCGAGGTGGTGCCGGTCAGCGCCGTCACCGACGACCAGGTCGACCTGGTCACCGACGTGCTGATCGCCCAACTGCCCGAAGGCCCGGCCTACTATCCGGACGGCGAAGTCACCGACGAACCGACAGAGACGCTGATCGCCGAACTGATCCGCGAGGCGGCACTGGAGAAGATGCACGAGGAGCTGCCGCACTCGATCACCGTCACCATCGACGAGATGGGCCTGCGTGAGGGCCGTCCCGAGAACAAGCCGTTGCTGGACGTGTTCGCGTCCCTGATCGTCGAGCGCGACTCGCAGAAGGGCATCGTGATCGGCCACCGCGGCTCGGTGTTGCGCGAGATCGGCACGGCCGCCCGCACCCAGCTGACCGCCCTGCTCGGGACCCCCGTCCACCTCGACCTGAAGGTGAAGGTCCTCAAGGACTGGCAGCGCAACGCCAAGCACCTCAACCGGCTCGGCTTCTGAGCCCGCAACAGCCGCTATACCCGGTATAGCCCTCCCTAACTATCTCTGCCCTCCCGCATGCGGGAGGGCAGAGATAGTTAGGGAGGGCCCTGGGGAGCCGGGGGTGGAGCGCCGGGAACCCCGGACGCAGGCAGGGGCGCGGGCCTATTGGATCGGGCCGCGTCCGGTGGTGAGTGAGACGAACTTGGGTTTGCCGGCCCGACGGGTGGCGAGCTTGCGATCCAGCCAGACCGCGGCGCGGGAGATCAGCAGGTTGATGATGATGTAGATCACCGTCACCACGAAGTAGGTCTGCACCAGGTTGCGGGTGTTGGCGACCAGCACCCGGGCGCTCTGCTGCAGCTCGGGATAGGAGACGACGTAGCCGAACGCGGTGTCCTTGACCACGATCACCGCCTGCGCGACCAGCGCGGGAACCACGACCCGCACCGCCTGCGGGAAGACCACCAGCCGGAACGACTGTCCGCGGGTCAGGCCGACCGACAGCCCGGCCTCGTCCTGTCCGCGGGGGATGGACAACACACCAGCGCGGAACACCTCGGCGATCACCGCCGATGCACACAGCCCGACCGGGATGACGAGCTTCAGATACTCGCTCGGGTTGATGCCGTAGCTGGGCAGCGCGAACATGAACGCGTAGATCACCAGCAGTACCGGGATGGCCCGGAAGAACTCGATGAAGGCGGTGGCCGGCCAGCGCAGCACGGCGATCGGCGAGAGCCGTCCGAGAGCCAGCAACAGCCCTAGTGGGACGGCGATCGCCGCGGCACCCAGGGCGGCCAGCGCCGTCCGTCCGAGTGCTCCGGCGAAGTAGGACTGAATCGCGGGCTGAGTGAACGGCATCCATTTGGACGGCGCCAGCGCACCGCTCAGATACAGCTGCCAGTAGGCGAGGCCGATGATGGTCAGCAGCAGCACGATCGAGAGCGCGGTGAACACCCGAACCCGGGTGCGGGCCTTCGGGCCGGCCGTGTCGAAGAGCGCATGTTGCATGCTCATCGCAACACCCGCAGCTTCGACTCGAGCCAGGCGCCGATCCCGCCGGCGCCAAGCGAGATCGTGGCGTACATCGCGGCGGCCACGATGAAGGTGAGCAACCCGAGCGCTTCGGCGTTGTTGATCTCGGACGCCACCATGGTCAGCTCGGGCATGCCGACCACGCCGGCCAGCGCCGACGAGAGCAGGATGCCGATGAACAGCGTGACCAGCGGCCCGATCACGGTACGCATGGCCTGGGGCAACACCACGTGCGCGATCACCCCGCCGAACGACAGTCCGATGGAGCGTCCGGCCTCGACCTGTCCGACGCCGACCGCGTTCACCCCGGTGCGGATCGTCTCGGCTGCGAACGCCGAACCGACGAAGATGATGCACAGGATGACGCTGCCGACCCGTCCGAGGTTCACCCCGGCCTGCGGCATGCCGTACACCACCAGGATCAGCAGGCTGAACAGCGGCACGTTGCGAAAGATCTCGACGAACGTCGCGGACGCCCAGCGCAGCGGCGCGATCGGGCTGATTCGGCAGGTGGCCAGGATCGCGCCGAGAAGCAGCGCGCCGACAAAGCCGACGGCGGTCAACCACACCGTGAGCCAGAGGCCGTCGAGCAGCTGACCGCCGTACTTGGAGAGCAGTGTGTCCATAGCGGCCACCCGATCGGGACGCCGGGGTGATCCCGGCGTCCCGATCAAGCTCAGGACTCGATCTTGCCCACCGCCGGCGCCTCCGGCGGTGTGGTGAGGTTGGTGCGGTCACCGATGGTCAGCTGCCAGGCCTTGGCCCAGGTGCCGTCCGCTTCGAGCTTGTTCAGGAACTCGTTGACGAACGCCTTGGCATCGCTGCCCTTCGGCACGCCGATGCCGTAGCTGTCCTTGGGGCCGAATGGCTCGCCGACGATCTTGACCGTGTTGTCGGTGACCACCTGGTTCAGCAGCAACGCCTGGTCGATCACGTAGGCGTCGGCGTCGCCCTGCTGCACGCTCGCCACGCATTGGGCGTTGTCGGGCAGCGGTTGCAGCTTGGCGTCCGGGGCGTACTTCTTCACCGTGGTGACGCCGGTCGAGCTGGCCTGGGTGACCACTGTGCGGCCGGCCAGGTCGGCCACGCCGTGAATGGTGTCGTTGTCGGACTTCACCAGAATGCCGGCCTGCGATACGTAGTACGGCCCGGCGAAGTCGACCGACTTCTGCCGCTCGGGGGTGATCGAGTATGTCGCGATCACGGTGTCGACGTTGCCGTTCTGCAGCAGCGACTCGCGGGTGTCGACCGTGACCTGCTTCAGCTCGGTCTTGACGTCACCCAGGATGTAGCGGCTCAGCATCTGGCCGATCGCCGCGTCGAAGCCCTTCACCTGGCCGGTGGTCGGATCGAGCAGCGAGAACAGCTCGGACGTCTCGGTGCCGCCGATCCGCAGCACCCCCGCCTTCTTCACCGCGCTCGCCCACTTGTTGCCCTGGACGGTGGCATCGTCGGCGACCGGCCCGGAGACGATCAGTGCCTGGTAGGCGTCGGCATTGCTGGGGCCGCCCGGTGCCGGCGAGCCGCTGGAGGCCGGTTCCGGCGAACATGCGGCCACGGATCCCGCGAACAGTGCCGTCGCTGCCATCAGGACCAATGCCCGGGGTGCTCGACGTAGCTTCATCGTTCCTCAACTCCCTCAGATCAGTAGGCGATTGGTCAGACTAATCACATTGGCTGTGTCCGGCGCCAGACCAACGCGCGGCATCGGGCCACTTCCGGACCCGAAAGGGTGGTGGAGGTTCGTTGGTCGAGCTTGTCGAGACCCTGGACTTCCCGCCGCGGTGGAGGGTTTCGACAAGCTCAACCAGCGGTGGTCGCGGTAATCGGTTGGGGGTGGGTCAGACCAGGGACGCGGCGAGGTCGATCAGGGCTTCGTCGCTGCCTCGCGGACCGACCAGGCAGACGCCGAGCGGACCCCCGGACGTGGTGAGCAGCGGTGCGCTGACGGCGGGCCGTCCAGTGATCCCGGCGATGCAGGTGAGCCGGAACGTGGCCTGCCGATGCCCGTCCACCGCGGCCGCGGACGCCCAGACGCGAGGCGCCGGGCCGGCTGCCGAGGGCAGCACCAGCACCGCATCGCCGAGTGCGGCGTCCAGTTCGGCGCGGAGCCCGGTGAGGGTGGCGCGGGCGTCCTCGTCCTGGCTCACGGTGATGGCGGACGCCGCCGCGAACCGTTCCCCAGCGGCGCCGCGCAGCGCGTCCGGATGAGCCTCAACCCAGACGCCGTGTTGCTGCCAGGCCTGAAACGCCTGATGAACTCGGAATGCCTCGGCCGCGACCGCCAGATCGGGCAGCGGGATACCGGGCGTCGCGTCTGCGAAGCGCCGGTCGACGAAGGCCTGGAACGCTTCGGCGACGCCGGCCTCCAAGGCGGGCAGCGACTTGGCCAGGTGGAACGCGGGGAGGGTGCTGTCGGTCCACCGGTCATCGGAAGTGACCGGAGGAACCGTACCTTCGGTCCACTCTGCGGAGTTCAGCAGCACGGACGCGGCCCGGCGCAACAATCCGGGATCGCTGGTCAGCAGCCCGACCGTGTCGAAATCGGGGGCGAGGGGGAGCAGGCCGCAGGCAGGGACCCGGCCGTGTGTGGAGCGCCAGCCCCACAAGCCCTGATAGCTGGCAGGCACCCGCACCGAGCCGCCGGTGTCGGTGGCCAGGCCGATGGAGGCCGCGCCGAGTGAGACCGCGGTGGCGCTGCCGCTGGACGAACCGCCCGGCAGGCCACCGGGGACGACCGGGTTCACCGGCGTCCCGTAGTGCGGGTTGTCGCCGGCCAGGCTGTAGGCGAACTGGTCGGTGCGGGCGATGCCGGCCACCGCGGCACCCGCGGCGCGCAGTCGTGCGACCGCGGCGCTGTCGGCCGGCTCGAGCCTGGCTGCGGCGAGGAAGGCCGGGACGCCGGCGCCGATCGGGTGCCCGGCGAGAGCGAACAGGTCCTTCACCGCGATCGTCTCACCGTCGAGGATGCCGGTGCCGGTCGGGGCGGCCAGCGGATCGCCGACCACCCGCCATACCGCCCGGTCGAAGGTCGCCGGTGGGGGAGCGACGTGGGCGACCCGCACCCGCCAGGCGCCTTGTGGATCCCTGCCCCACACCTGGGTCTGCAGCCCTCGCCCGCCACGTGAGGGGGCGGTGACGGCGACGAGGCAGGCGACGTCCGGGCCGAGCGGAAGCAGCCGGACCTCGGCCAATTCGCGGGCGGGTGCGCCACCGCGCACCGAACGGAAGTCGTGGATGGCCCGATGGCCCACCAACAGTCCGCCCGGGTCGCCGCGCAGGGTGTCGGGGGAGTCGTCGAACAGTTCGTCCATGGCTGCCAGATCGTCGCTGCCGAGAGCGAGTTCGTAGGCGGCAAACGCCTCGAGGAGACCCGGTGGGGCGTCGCTGATCATGCTGCGGAGGGTCTCGACAAGCTCGACCAGCGGTGAGGTGGGCTCAGTCACCGAAATCTGCCTTCCGGATGCGGGCGTGGACGCCTTTGACCAGGTCGACGACCTGGGAGATGTCGAAGTCGGTGGCGGCGCTCAGATACGCGTAGGCGAGGTGCCGTTCCATGCCGTAGCGGGCCTGCAGCAGGCCGAGCGCGGCCCGCACGCAGTTGGCGGTGGCGACGTCGAGGTCGGCGTCCAGGCCGGTCGGGATCAGGTACTCGCGGGTCTCGGCGAGCGGGCCCGCCACCGCACCGAACCGTTCCAGGGCCTCGGAGGCAGGCACCACATCGAGCCGGACGGTGGCCCGCAACGACGCCTCCAGCGCGGTCAGCGCCACCTCGCCGTCGCCTTGGGCGAAGTGCGGGTCGCCGACGTAGGCCAGCGCGCCCGGCACCTGCACCGGCAGATACAGCGTGGCGCCCTCGACCAGCAGGTTGATATCGATGTTCCCACCATGCGGCCCCGGCGGCACCGAATGCGGCCGGAGCTGACCGGCTGCCGCCACACCCAACATGCCGAGGAAGGGTCGTAGCGGAAACCGGGCCACGCCCGGCCCGTCGGTCCGCAACGGCAGCTCACCGTAGGCGCCGTCGGGGGTCTCCACCACCGAAGTGAACACGCTGACCGTGCCCGGTACAGCGGGCAGTTCAGCAGGCAGCGCGCCGCGTCCGTGCCGGTTCGAGATCACCCCGTACGGCACCCGTCGATCGAGTCGCAGCACCGTGATCGCCAGCAGGTCGCCGACCTGAGCGCCGCGCACCTCGATCGGTCCGGTGACCAGGTGCGGCCCGTCCACGCCCAGATCATGCGGACGGTCGGAGCGGGCCAGGTCCACGGCCTCGGTCAGCACCTGATCGGGCCGGACGCCGTGGCGTCCGAAGAAGGCGAGTGGGTCGCGGCCCTGGTCCTCGAGCAGGCCCTCGTGGGAGAGCGTGTCGATGGTCACCGTTTCACCCGGAGCCACGCTCAGCACGGGAGCATCGGACGCGCAGGGCAGCCGTCCCCACAACAGCTGCTCGGGACGGGCGGCCAGGTAATGGTCGCCCGGCAACTCGCCCTCGCCGCGCTGCAGCACCGGGCCGCGCAGACCCACTGCGCCGGTGGTCACCGCAGCTCCGGCTCGGAGCGCAGAATCTCGTCCAGCCCGGCAATGAGCTCGCCGACGTCGGCGAGATGGTCGTCCATGGCCCGCCGCGCGGCCGCCGGGTCGTGTGCGGCCAGGGCTTCGTACAGGCGTTGGTGACCTTCGATCGAGTTGCGCCGGCCCTCACGAGCCAGGTGTGACCGCAACCGGACGTCGTGCACCAGGCCGTTCATCGCCTCGCAGACGCCGACCAGCAGCGGGTTGCCGGCGGCAATGGCCAGCCGGCGGTGGAACTCGACGTCGAGCCGCAGCGACTCCTCGGCGGTCAGCCCGGCGTGGCTCTCGCGCAGGATCTCGTCGAGCTGGGCCAGGTCGAGTTCGGTGGCGCGCAGCGCGGCCAGCTCGGCGACCTGGGGCTCGACGATCCGCCGTAGTTCCGCAGCCTGCGCGAACTCGGTGGCGCCTTCGTCCGCGAAGGGTTCAAAGCTGAGCGCCAGCTGGGGTTCGGGTGGAGTGCAGACCACCGTGCCACGACCCGGCCGCCGCTCGATCAGCCGGCGGTCCTCCAGCGCCCGCAGCGCCTCCCGCAGGGTGGCCCGGGAGATGTTGAGGGTGGCGCACAGCTCGCGCTCGGGCGGCAGCTTGTCGCCGGGGGAGAGGTCGTCGGCGATGTGCCGTTCGAGCCGCGCGGCCACCTCGGCACTGATGGTGCGCGGTCGCGGAACGGTGAGAACCATGGCTGTCCTTGGGTCGGTCGTGGGCTTCCGTCCTGGGGTGGGACGGTTGGCGGTCCCGGATTCACATTGGTATGTTGGTCGGACCAAGTTGCCTCGACTCTACCGCACCGGATCCGCCGGACGCATCGAGTGGAGGCGAAGAACCCATCGGTCGCAGCGTCGCCACCGCCCGAGGCCGGACCCGTCCGGACGCAAGGAGGTCGTTGTGCCCGTGACCGGATCGCTGCAGCGCGTGGTGTCGCCGCTGCCGCTGATGCTGGCGCTGACGTTCTCCACCGGAATCGTGGACGCCGTCGGCTACCTCGGGCTCGACCGGGTGTTCACCGGCAACATGACCGGCAACGTGGTGATCCTGGCGATGGCGCTGACCGGCGCCGACGGGCTGCCCGTGGTCGGTCCGGTGCTCGCACTGTGCGGCTTCGCCGCCGGTGCCGCGGCGGGCGGCCGCGCGCTGCGAAAGGCCGTGGTCGGCTGGTCGGCAACGACGTCCGGAATCCTGTCGGCGGTCGGGCTGTGCCTGGTGGCGGTCACGGTGATCCTCGCCGTCCCCGGCCTGGATGAGCCGCGCAAGCTGCTGGTCACCACGCTGCTCGGTGTCGCGATGGGTGCCCAGGCGGCCGCCGCGCGCCACCTCGCGGTCAAGGATGTGACCACCGTGGTGGTCACCTCGACGATCACCGCGCTGGCGTCCGATTCGTTCCTGGGCAGCGGCGCCGGCTCACACTGGCGGCGTCGCGGCAGCGCCGTCGTCCTGATCATGGCGGGCGCGCTGGTCGGCGCACTGCTGCTCCAGCTTCACCTGGCGGCGGGGCCGGCACTCGCCGCGCTGGTCACCTTCGCCGTCACCTGGTCGGGTCACCGCGGCCGGGTCCACCCGAACCAGTGAGGACCGTATGAGCGTCAACCCCGTCGACCCGCCCCACCGGCTGCTAATGGGCCCGGGCCCGATCAACGCCGACCCGCGCGTGCTGCGGGCCATGTCGGCCGGCCTGGTCGGCCAGTACGACCCGGTGATGACCGACTACATGACCGAGACCCAGGAGCTGTACCGGAGGGTGTTCCGCACCCGCAACGACGCCACCCTGCTGGTCGACGGCACCTCGCGAGCCGGTATCGAGGCGATCCTGGTCTCGCTGCTCGAGCCGGGTGACCGCGTGCTGGTCCCGGTCGCGGGCCGGTTCGGCCAGCTGCTGGCTGAGATCGGTGAGCGCTGTGGCGCCGAGGTGCACACCATCGAGCGGGAGTGGGGCACCGTCTTCACCGCAGACGAGATCGAGGCCGCGCTCGACCGGGTCCATCCGAAGGTGCTGGCGATCGTGCAGGGGGACACCTCCACCACCATGTGCCAGCCGCTGGCCGAACTGGGCCGGCTGTGCCGCGAGCGCGGCGTGCTGTTCTACTCCGACATCACCGCCTCGATCGGCGGCAACCGATTCGAGATGGACGCCTGGGGCCTGGATGCCGCGTCCGCCGGCCTGCAGAAGTGTCTGGGCGGGCCGTCCGGCAGTTCGCCGATCAGCCTGTCGGACGCCGCGGTCGACGTGATCCGCGGCCGCCGGCACATCGAGGCCGGCATCCGCGAGGACGACGACGAGGCGCTCGGCACCCGGATCGCCTCCAACTACTTCGACCTCGGGATGATCCTCGACTACTGGGGTCCGCGGCGGCTGAACCACCACACCGAGGCCACCTCGATGCTCTACGGCGCGCGGGAATGCGCCCGGCTGCTGGTCGAGGAGGGCCTGGACGGCGCCGTCGCCCGGCACGCCCGGCACGGCCGGGCGATGGCCACCGGCCTGGTGGCGCTCGGGCTGCGGCTTTTC
>JBDHZN010000129.1:0-10141 GCA_039811845.1 Micropruina sp.
CTGCAGGACGCCGGCGCACCGATCGCCGAGACCGATCTGCTCGGCACCTACATCTACCGGCTGGGTGTCGGCTCATCCGATTTCGCGATGGCATCGGCGTTGTCGATCTTCGTTCTGTTGCTGACCGTCGCGCTCAGCTTCTTCTACGTGATGCATCTGATGAAGGAGGACCAGTGAGCAGCGTCGCGCTCCCCCGCCGCCGGCGGATCCGACCGACCCAGGTGATCACCACCGCGGTGGCGCTGCTGGTCGCCCTGATCTGGGTCTTCCCGGTCTACTGGATGCTGAACTCGTCGCTGCTGCCCAATACGGTGTTGACCTCGACCACGCCGCAGTTCCTGCCGTGGGGCGGGTCGCTGGCGAACTTCGCCGCCATCTTCACCCAAGGCACGTTCTGGCCGGCACTGGGCATGAGCGTCGCGATCACCCTGACCACCGTCGTGTTCTGCCTGCTCTTCGCGTTCCTGGCGGCGCTGGCGATCAGCCGGTTCCGGTTCCGCGGCCGGGCCTCGTTCGTGCTGGCCGTGCTGTTCATCCAGATGCTGCCGGCGGAAGGCCTGTTCATCGCGCAGTACAAGCTGATGGCCTCGCTGAACCTGCTGAACAACGTGATCGGAGTGTCCATCCTGTACATCGCCGCCGTGGTGCCGTTCACCATCTGGATGCTGCGCGGCTTCGTCGCCGGCGTCCCGATCGAACTGGAAGAGGCGGCGATGGTGGACGGGCTGTCCCGCACCCAGGCCTTCTTCCGGATCACCTTCCCGCTGCTCGCCCCGGGGCTGGTGGCGTCCGGGGTGTACGCGTTCCTGCAGGCCTGGAACGAGTTCACCGTGGCGCTGGTCATCCTGCAGGCCCAGGAGTACCAGACCCTGCCGCTGTGGCTGCGCGGCTTCGTCCAGGCCAGCGCCACCCGGGAGACCGACTGGGGCCAGGTGATGGCCGCGTCCACCCTGGTCGCGGTGCCGGTGATCGTCTTCTTCCTGATCGTGCAGGGCAAGCTCACCTCCGGCCTGGTGGCCGGCTCGGTCAAAGGCTGAGGTGGACGGCCAGCTGCGCCGGGCGGTCAACGCCACCCTGATGCCCGGCTTTCCCGGCCCGGATCTGCCCGGCTGGTTGTCAGCCGAGTTGGCGGACGGCCTGGGCGCGGTCTGCCTGTTCGGCAGCAACATCGTCACGCCCGGTCAAGTCCGGGGGTTGACCGACGCCATTCATGCCGCCCATCCGGACGCCGTGGTCGCCACCGACGAAGAGGGCGGCGACGTCACCCGGCTGCATCACCGTGACGGCTCGCCCTCGCCGTCGATGGCCTATCTCGGGCACCGCGACGACCTGGCCCTCACCCGCGAGGTCGCCGCCGGTATCGGCACCGAACTGCGGGCGATGGGTATCGATCTGAACCTGGCTCCGGTCGCCGACGTCAACGCGAACCCGCGCAACCCGGTGATCGGGGTGCGTAGCTTCGGTGCCAACGCCGACCTGGTGGCGCGCCATGTCGCGGCCTACGTACATGGCCTGCAGTCGGCGGGGATAGGTGCGGTCGCCAAGCACTTCCCGGGGCACGGCGACACCGGCACCGACTCACACCTTGGCCTGCCCACCATCGCTGTGGACGCCGCCACCCTCGCCGTCCGGGAGCTGCCGCCGTTCGCCGCCGCCGTCAACGCCCGAACCGTGGCGGTGATGACCTCGCACATCCTGGTGCCGGCAGTTGACCCGGATCGTCCGGCCACCTTCAGCGTGGCGGTGCTCGGCGAACTGCGCCGCCGCGGCTTCACCGGTGCGATCGTCAGCGACGCCCTCGACATGGCCGGAGCCAGCGCGGACAGCGGCATTCCCGAAGCCGCCGTGCGGGCGCTGGCCGCCGGCGTCGACCTGCTCTGCCTGGGCAGCGAAAGCACCCCCGAGCTGCTGGACGCCGTGCGCTGTCACATCCTGGCCGCGGTCGCCCAAGGACGCCTCGCGCCGTCGCGCATGCTGAATGCCGCCGCCCGGGTGCGCACCATGTCGTCCGAGCTGTCCCGGCTGCGCGGAGCAGCCGTCGATACCCCGTCCGCACCAGTCGCGGTCGATCCGTCCGGGTTCCTCCTTCGTGCCCCGATCGTGCCGGTGGTCGCGCCCGTCCTGGTCAGGCTCGCGTCACCGGCCAGCATCGCCGCCGGCGAAACCCCATGGGGCATCGGCGATCACCTGGCAAGCGATCTGGCCGCGCGGCTGCCGGGCGCCACGACGCTGACCGTGGCCGACCTGGACGCGCTCGCCGACGTGTTGCGTCGGTACCGGCAGCGGCCGCTCGTCGTCCAGGGACGGGATCTGAACAGGGTCGAGTTCCTGCGGACGGCATCGACCACGGTGCTGCGGCAGCGCCCGGACGCGCTCATCGTCGAACTCGGCTGGCCTGACCACACCGGCCCGATCCGCCTCGACGTGGTCACCTTCGGCAGCGGCCGCAGTACGGCGACCGGCCTGATCCAGCTGCTCGCCGAAGGAGCCCGATGACTCCGTCGCCGCCGGCCGCGCCGATCCTGGGCATCGACATCGGAGGAAGCAAGACCCACGGATCCGACCGGCTGGCCGCCATCGGGCCGCCGATCGACGCGGTCCCCGCCGCCGTCTGGTCACCTGGTTGACGCCGTGTCCAGCCGACGGATCCGGTTCGGTCGCCGTGTGCCGACCGGACCCGTCACCGTGGCCTGTCATCATGGAAGTGTCACGACGCGGAAGGCAGCCATGACTCAAAGTCCCGATCCCCAGAACCCCTACCAGCCCCCGTACTCGCCGCAGGGTCAACCGCAACAGCCGTACGGCTCAGCGCAGCCCAGCGCTCCCACCGAGTGGAGTCCGCAGACCGGCGGCCAGCAGGGCACCTACCCCACGGGCCAACAGGCCGGCTACGGCACCGGTGCACAACCCGGCGGGGGCTGGAGCCAACAGGGCGGCTACAGCAGTGCACAGCCCGGCGGTAGCTGGGGGCAGCAGGCTGGATATCCGGCTGGACAGCCGGGGTACCCGCCCGTGCAACAGGGCTACCCACAGGCACCGGGCGCGATGCCCTACGGGCAGCAGGCCCAGCAACGCTCACCTCTGCTGGGCATGATCGCGCTCGGCGGCGTCGTGGTGTGTGGCGTGGTGCTCTGCTGGCTGATGTGGCGGATGGGCGCCCTGGTGGGGCCGCTCGCGGCGTCTTCTGGCGGCACCATGACGCAGGACCAGATGACCCAGGAGCTGCTCGACCAGCTCGGTTCCGGCGGCCTCCTGGCGCTCAACGTGGCCGGCTACGGCGGCACCGCCGCCTGGATCACCGGCATCGTCGCCGCCGCCACCCGCCGCGGCCGCTCCTACGGTGTGTGGGCGATCATCCTCGGCGTCCTCGCACCGATCATCGCCATCGTGATGATGGTCGCCGCGATGATGCCGTACATGAGCTGACCAGCCAGGGTTCAGCCGCCGGAGACATCGGATTCGGCGTCGGCGATGTCGGCGTCACCGAGACACTGCGAGTCCAGCCAGCCGTAGGGCAGCACCACCCGCTCACGGGCCGACCCCTGACGTCCGCGCGGCGAGCCCAGTTCGGCGCTCGGGAACTCCTGATCCGGGTCGAGTTGTTCGAGCAGGCCGGCCAGTTCAGCCAGGCTCGACACCATGGCCAGGCCGCGGCGTAACTCGGAGCCGACCGGAAAGCCCTTGAAGTACCAGGCCATGTGCTTGCGCAGGTCGCGCATGCCGTGGGTTTCGCCGTCCAGCCCGGCGAGCAGCTCGGCGTGGCGATAGACCATGGTGGCCACGTCGCCCAGGTTGGGCAGCGGCGGGGCCGGCTCGCCGGCGAAAGCCGCCGCCAGGTCACGGAACAACCACGGACGGCCCAGGCAGCCGCGTCCGATCACCACGCCGGCGCAACCGGTGCGCTCCATCATCGCCAGGGCGTCCGGGGCCTCCCAGATGTCGCCGTTGCCCAGCACCGGAATGCTGGTGGACGCCACCAGCTCCGCGATCCGCTCCCAGTCGGCGTACCCGCCGTAGGACTGCTTGACCGTACGGGCGTGCAGCGCGATCGCGGCGCAGCCGGCTTCAGCGGCGATCCGGCCGGCGTCCAGGAAGGTCTCGTGGTCGGCATCGATGCCGATCCGGGTCTTCATCGTGACCGGGACGCCGTACGGCTCGGCGGCTTTCACGGTGGCGGTCAGGATCGCGGCCAGCCGATCCCGTTTCCAGGGCAACACTCCCCCGCCGCCGCGGCGGGTCACCTTGGGCACCGGGCAGCCGAAGTTGAGGTCGACGTGGTTGACCCCGAACTCGTCGCACAGAATGGTGGTCGCCTTCGCCATCACGTCCGGATCGACACCGTAAAGCTGTACGGAACGGACGGTTTCGCCGGGATCGAAGCGCAGCATCGAGAAGGTCCGCGGAATGCGTTCGACGATGCCGCGCGAGGTGATCATCTCGCAGACGTACAGCCCGGCACCCTGCTCGCGGCACAGCTGTCGGTAGGCGGCATTGGTGATCCCGGCCATCGGCGCCAGCACCACCGGCGGGTCGACCTGGACGGCCCCCAGCCGCAACGGCGCCGGGCGCAAAGAGGTCTGCTGCAACGCGGGCATCCGCCAACCCTAACCTCGCCGCTCCCACTCGCCCAACACGACCACCGCCGTTGAGCCCACCGACGGGTGACCGCAGGGTGACCGCGGGGACGGTTCTCGCGGTCACCGGGGACGGTTCCCTCGGACACCAGGGACGGCTCCCTCGGACACCAGGGACGGTTCTCCCGGTCACCAGCACCCCATCTACACGCCGAGTTTCGGGTCTCGACAAGCTCGACCAGCGGTGGTCGCGGCGGCGACTTAACTCACGAATCGGCGCGGCCGACCTCTTCCGAGATCCGGTAACGGACGAACGCCGGAATCGCGACGGCGGCGATGACCACACCCACGATGACCAGCACGCCGCCCAGCGTTGTGGTGGCAGCGGTCCCGATGCCTTCGGCGGCCCAGCCGTGCAGCACATCGGCGATCCGCGGTCCACCGGCGACCACCACGATGAACACACCCTGCAGGCGTCCTCGGACGGCATCGTCGGCGGCGGTCAGCAGCGTCGACTGACGGAACGCTGCCGACGCCATGTCGGCAGCCCCGCCGAATGCCAGCGCAGCGACCGCGACGGTGAGCATCGCGGTCGGCAGCGACGGCGCGAACCAGACCGCCACACCGGTGACCACCACCGCGACACCCCAGCCGATCACGCTCCAGATCACGGCCAGGCCTTGGCGGTCGACCCGGGAGACCCAGCCCGACAGCACACCGCCCAGCACCGCGCCCGCCGGCATCGCCGCGAAGAGCAGGGCGAACGCGAGTCCGCCTGCCGGAGGACCACCGAAGCTCTCGTGCGCGATCTGCGGGAACAGCGCACGCGGCATACCGAAGACCATGGCGATGCCGTCCACCAGGAACGAGGTGAGCAGGATCGGGTGGCCCAGCAGGTAGCCGAGCCCGCTCAGCACCGAACGCAGGCCCGGCGTCCCCTTGCGTTGGAGAACGGGCAGCTTCGGCAGTTTGATCACCGCCCACAGCGTGGCCAGCAGGCAGATGGTGTCGATCAGGTACAGCAGCGGAAACCCGAAGACCGGGATCAGTGCGCCGCCGACCAGCGGGCCGGCGATGGCGCCGGCGCTCATCACGGTCATGTTCAGCGAGTTGGCGGCGGGCAGTTGGTCGAGCGGGATCAGTGCGGGCAACACGGCCGTCCGGGTCGGCTGGTTGACCGCGAAGCAGGCCTGCTGGACGGCGTAGACGATCAGCAGCAGCCAGACGTTGCCCAGGTTCGCCTCAGCGAGCAACCAGAACAGGCCACTGGTCACGATCAGGCCGAGCGTGGTCACGATCAGCAGGCTGCGCCGGTCGAAATGGTCGGCCAGCGCCCCGCCCCACAGACCGAACACGATCAGTGGCACCAGCCCGAACAGGCCGGTCAGCCCGACCATGGCCGAGCTTCCGGTGAGGCTGTAGATCTGCGCCGGCACCGCGACCACCGTGAGTTGCGCGCCGATCACCGTGACGATGTTTGCCACCCAGAGCCGACGGAAGTCCGGCGTCTGCAGTGGCCGGACGTCTGCCAGGAAGGCCCGCATTCGTTCACGCACCCAAGTAGCCAACCACCGGCGTTCCCGCTGGTCGGCCCGGTCTCGACCCGCGACCCGAGAACCACCTGGATCCGCGCCCGTTACCGTGGATCGGTCTGATATCGACCCCAGAGTGAGCCCGCGCACCGGCGCCAGTCTGCTTGCGGCTGGCGGCTGACGGGTCGACTCTGGGGTCGATATCAGAGCAAACCTCGACAAGGGTCGGCAGGCGAGGGACGCTGGAGGATGAGCACCAAGCAGGCACGCGTGGCGGAGGCTTTCCGGGCCACACCGCGCGAAAATTTCCTGCCGCCCGAGCTGCGCCACCGCGCCGCGGTCGACGCGCCGCTACCGATCGGGCATGGCGCCACCAACTCCCAGCCCTGGACGGTGCGGTTCATGCTGGAGCGCCTGCAGGTACCCGCCGGTGCCCGGGTGCTGGACGTCGGCAGCGGCTCCGGCTGGACCACCGCGCTACTCGGCCGACTCACCGGACCGAGCGGTTCGGTGGTGGGCGTCGAGGTGGTGCCGGAGTTGGTCGAACAGGGCCGGGCGAACCTCGCCGGCGTCGAGTTGCCCTGGGCGCGGATCCAAGCCGCCGCGCCCGGGGTTCTCGGTCTTCCCGAACTCGGGCCGTTCGATCGCATCCTGGTGTCGGCCGACGCCGGCGCAATTCCCGCGGAACTGGAGCACCAGCTCGCGATCGGCGGCCGGATGGTGCTGCCGGCCGCCGGCGTGATGTGGACAGTCCTGCGCGACACGGACGGCTGGGTGCGAGAACCCGATCACGAGCACCGGTTCAGCTTCGTGCCCCTGGTGTGAATGACCAGCACGTCTTCAGCTGAGGCTGATGTCACCCGTCCCGGTGCGGGCGGTGATCTCGATGTGGTCCTGCCCTTCGGCCGGCTCACCGCGTCCGCCGATCCGGCTGGTGACGTCGCCGAGCGGGCTGCTCAGGTCCTGCCAGACCGGCACGCCGGGCGGCACGGTGACGATGATGTCGCCGGCGCCTGTCCTGGCCTGCCAGCGTCCGCCCGCCACATGCGCGCTGACATCGCCCGCGCCGGTGCTCACGTCGGTCGAGCCCAGGCACGAGTCGAGTCGGACGTCACCGCCGCCGGTGGTCACGGTCACCTCACCCTCGGTGCGTCCGACGTGGATGTCACCGCCACCGGTCTTGATCGCACCGGAGGCGATCGCGCCGACATGCACGTCGCCGCCGCCGCTGTGGACGCGTCCCTCACCGAGGCTGTCGATGCTGATCTCGCCGCCACCGGTGTCGAGGTTGCCCTGGGCTGCCCGATTGGCGCGAATGTCGCCGCCACCGGTGTGCACGACAACATCGCCCGCGTCGTCGAATCGGACGTCGCCCCCACCAGTGCGAGCCCGCAGCTCACCGCAGCGACCGTCGATCACGAGGTCTCCCCCGCCCACCTTCAGCTCGAGATCGGCACCCTCGGGCACCACGACGTCCAGCCGGATCGGGACGGAGCCACCCGCCCCGAGGCTGAAGCCACCGAGCTGGAACGAGAACCCGAAGCTCGAGCCGTCCGTCGCCTTCAGGACCGGGATGAGCAGCGAGATGTCACGCCCCTCGGTGTCGACCTTGACCTCGCCGAGGTCGACCGGAGCGTCCGCCGTCAGGGTGACGGTGGTCTGCCCGGGTGCGCCGGTGTGCTGAACGAAGATGTCGGCGTGGTGCGCCTGGAGCCGCACCCTGGGCAGCTCATCGGTGCCGAACTCCCAGGTGTGGCGAGTGGTGGTGCTGGTGTTCACGGTTCCTCCTCAGGCCCAGCCGGTGATCCGGCGGGACGAGTTGCGATGGTCGGTGCGTGGGGTCTGGGCGGCACGCCGGACGGCCTGCACGATCCAGGTGTTGAGTGACTGTTCTGCCGCTTGAGCGAGGCCCTCGGCGCGTCGTTTGAGCTGTTCCGGCAACCGGACGGTGACCCGGGCGGTGCCCTCGTCGTCCGCACCCACGAGGGGCTCGGGCGTCGTCGGTTCGGCGGCCGCAGCCGCCTGCTCCTGCACGTGCAGGACGGGCTCGCGGCCATCCATCCGGACGGTGACGACCGCGGTTCCCAGCTCGCCGGTCAGCTGCGCGGCGGCATCGGCGAGTAGCTGGGTCATCGCCAGACGCAACGCCGGCTCGACCGCGACCGCCACCCTGTTGGTGATCGCCTTGGTCGCGTCGTCGGCGAGCGCGGTCGCCTTCTCCAGGTCGACGGCTACTGCCGCCAGATAAGGATTGAGGTCCATGACGCCATGATGACGCCTCTATGGCGTCATTTCAAGAGATGGCGCCGCATAAATGTGTCATTCTGACGTCAGAGTGATGCAGTTGCTTGTCCTCGGGTTGTTGCCCGGACGGCCGCGCGTCCGGGAACCGCCCCCGACCACTAGGCTGCGCGGCATGAGCTTCGTCGTGCACTTCGTGGCTGCCGATACCGCCGCCCTCCCTGATCCGCTCGAGGCGGACGAGGACGCGTCGCACCCGCCCGCCGAGCTGACCGCGGAGGAGATCGCGACCTGGGATGCGTTACACGCCCAGTTGGTGGAGTTGCTGCCTGCGGGCTCGCACGACGTCACCCAGAACCACTTCTCACGTCAGCTGGTGCATGACCGGTCAGGATTGCTGGTGAGCTGGACACATGGCGACTACGAGGCGTCCCTGCCGTTCTGGTCGGTGAACGCCTCCCCCGAGACCTTCGGCGTGCTGGTCCGGGTCACCGAGGCGATCGAGTCCGCCACCGGATTGATAGGCGTGGACGAGATCAGCCATGCCCGGTTCCTCGATCATCGCGAGGACGTGAAGGCCTCCTTCGAGGCCATCGCGGACGGCTTCGAGGAAGCGATGGACAGCCAGACGGTCCTCGGCTGGCTGCGCAACCTGTTTCACAAGCGGCACTGAAGGACCCTGCTGAACGAGCCGCTCTCGCTGGTCGAGGCCCCGCAACCGCCGGTCGAGCTTGTCGAGACCCCCTGCGGCAGTTCGCCAGCTCAGTTCGTCCAGACATGAGGAGAGCCGGGTCCTGGGCGCTTCGTATGCGCCTCAGACCCGGCTCGATCCTTGTCTTCACCGTTCGACAGGTTCCCCCCGCCGTTCTCGCGTCCCCCCGAATCGCGATTCCGACCCTGTCTCCTGGCGGCTGTGCCCCCCGACACAGGTAGAACTCTGCCGGAGAGGCCTCAACGCAACATCGGCGGAACCTCAAGAAATGCACAAGATCCGGTGACGACCTTCTCAATCCGGACTGTTCCCGATCTGATTCCAGGTCGGTTCCAGGGGCCGTCCCCGGTGACCGACAGAACCGTCCCCGCTTGTGGTCAGCAGCCGATCAGGCGCTGCGCCAGGTAGCTCTGCACCTGGTCGATCGCCACTCGCTCCTGGGTCATGGTGTCTCGTTCGCGGATGGTGACCGCCTGGTCGTCCAGGGTGTCGAAGTCGACGGTGACGCAGAACGGGGTGCCGATCTCGTCCTGACGGCGGTAGCGGCGTCCGATCGCCTGGGCGTCGTCGAATTCGATGTTCCAGTAGCGGCGCAGCGAGGCGGCCAGGTCACGGGCGGCCGGTGAGAGCCGTTCGTTGCGGGACAGCGGCAGTACCGCCACCTTGACCGGCGCCAGCCGCGGATCGAGCTTGAGCACCACTCGGGTGTCCACGCCGCCCTTGGTGTTGGGCGCGGTGTCCTCGGTGTACGACTCAGCCAGGAACGCCATCAGCGACCGGGTCAGGCCAGCAGCCGGCTCGATCACGTACGGGGTGTACCGCTCACCCTTGGCCTGGTCGAAGTAGGACAGGTCGGTGCCCGAGTGCTTCGAGTGGGTGCCGAGGTCGAAGTCGGTCCGGTTCGCGATGCCCTCGAGTTCGCCCCAGCCGTCGCCGCCGGCGAAGCCGAAGTTGTACTCGATGTCGACGGTCCGCTTGGAGTAGTGCGACAGCTTCTCCTGCGGGTGTTCGAAGAGCCGCAGGTTGTCCCGGCTGATGCCGAGGTCGACGTACCAGTCGGTGCGGGTGTCGATCCAGTGCTG
>JBDHZN010000130.1:0-10111 GCA_039811845.1 Micropruina sp.
TGTTGATCGGCAGGATGAAGGCCATCACGAAGGGGTTCTGGGTGGCGCGCGCCACGGCCATGTGGAAGGCGAGGTCGGCGTCGAGGCAGGCGGCGTAGTCGTCGAGATGAGTCCTCGCCTGCTCGATGGTGGCCTGCATGCGCCGCAGGTCGTCGTCGGTCCGGTTCACGGCCGCCAGCGCCGACATGTCGCACTCGGTCATCTGACGCAGTTCCATCAGCTGCCGGAAACTCGCCTCGCCGCGCTGCAGCAGCACCCGGAACCGCTGTACCGTGACATCCGGGTCGGGCGCCAGCACCGTCATGCCGCGTCCCGGACGGATGTCGACCAGTCCGCGGTCCTCGAGCAGCCTCGCGGCCTCGCGGACGACCTGGCGGCTGACCCCGTAGCCCTCGGCGATCCCCTTCTCGGTGGGCATCTGGGCACCCACCGGGTATCGGCCCTGGAGCAGGCTCGCCTCGAGTTGATCGGCCAGCCAGACGGGCAGCCGCGCGGGGCGCAGGGCTGCCGGCGGTCCGGCGTGCGGCTCGGCGGAGCCCACGGATTGACCGATCATGTCGATCATCATATGACTCCGTCCGCCGCCTCGTGAGCCGCTTCGCCGAAGCGCGCCGGATTCCCCTGCGATGCCTGCGACGAGACTCCGATGTCGATTGACGGGTCATGTCGATCATCATATGATCTGCTCCAGTGCGGATCGCAAGTCCCCTCGCACGATGTCCCCGTCGAATGGAGTGGCAGATGACTGACCCGGCATTGGACCGCGCGGCGAGCGGGTCGCCCACCCGGCTGGTGGTGGCGGTGACCGACACGGCGGTTCCCGACGACTCCCTCGAGCGCCGGCTGGCGGACGACGAGGGGGCGACCTACCGGCACTGGGACGGCTCTGGTGACGTCGGCGACGTGCTCGACGGCGCGCACGTCGTGTTCACCAACTTCGTCCCGCTCGGCCCGGACGAGCTCGGCCGCCTCGCCGAGGACGCGGTGCTGATCCGGTACGGCATCGGCGTGGACAACGTCGACCTCGCCGCCGCGGCCGCCGTCGGTGCCACGGTCTGCAACGTCCCCGACTACGGCGCCAACGTGGTGGCCGACCAGGCCGCCATGACCGCGGTGATGCTGGTCCGTCGGATCCGCGACTTCGACGCCGCGCTGCACCGCGGCGAGACCCCGCTGCAGGCCGCCTTCGGCGCCATCCCCAGCCTGGAGAGCCGGGTCGTCGGCCTGGTCGGCGCCGGGCGGATCGCCCAGCTGACCGCGGCCCGGCTGCAGTCCTTCGGGTGCCGGGTGATCGCCTTCGACCCCTACGCGGACGCGGCCGCGTTGCGCGAGCGGCAGATCGAACTGGTCGACTGGGACACGCTGCTCGCCGGGGCCGACATCGTCTCGCTGCACGCCCCGCTCACCGACGGAACCCGGCACCTGTTCGACGACGCGGCGTTCGGTGCGCTCCGCGAGGGCGCGTACCTGGTCAACACCGCGCGGGGCGGCCTGATCGACCACGACGCCCTTCTCCGCGCGCTCGACTCCGGACGCCTGGCCGGGGCGGCCCTCGATGTCACCGAACCCGAACCACTGCCCGCCGACCATCCGCTGCGGTCCTACCCGCAGGTGATCCTCACCCCGCACATCGCCTTCTACTCGACCGAGTCGATGGTCCGGCTGCAGTCCCTCGCCGTCGACGAGGGACGCCGGGCCCTGCGGGGCGAGCCGCTGCGCTGCCCCGTTCCGCTTCCCGCCAGCAGCGGTGCCGAGGGCACCCGGACAGGAGACGACGCATGAGCCGGACGCCGTTGCACTGCAGCGCCTACATCGACGGGGAGTTCCGGCCGGGCGGCGAGCGCCGGGAGCGGCGCAACCCGGCCACCGGCGAGGTCGTGGCGACCTTCGACGTGGCCGACCGCGACACCGTCGACGCCGCCGTGGCCGCCGCGAAGCGCGCCTTCGCCAGCTGGGGCAGGACATCCGGATTCACCCGCGGGGCGATGTTCCGCAGGCTCGCCGAGATCACCCTGGGCCGGGTCGACGAGTTGGCCGGCTGCGTCACCCTGGAGCAGGGCAAGCCGCTGGACGAGGCCCGTGGCGAGGTGCGCAAATTCGCCGAGGCGATGCGGTTCTACGGCGAGGAGGCCGAACGCATCCATGGCGAGACGATCCCGAACGAGACCACCGACTACCTGTCGATCGTGGTGCGCGAGCCGGTCGGTCCGGTGGCCGCCATCACCCCGTGGAACTACCCGGTCGAACTGATCGGCTGGAAGCTGGGCGGCGCCCTGGGCGCCGGCTGCACGATGGTGATCAAGCCGTCCGAGTACACCCCGGGTGCCGCCCAGCTGATCGCCGGGTACGTCGCCGAGGCCGGTTTTCCGCCGGGCGTGTTCAACGTCGTCCACGGGGCCGGTGAGACCGGAGCCATGCTGGCCGCCCACCCCGACATCGCCAAGCTCGGCTTCACCGGGTCGAGCCGCACCGGGCAGAGCCTGTTCCGCACCGTGGAGGGCATCACCCAGCTGACCATGGAACTCGGCGGCAGCTGCCCGCTGATCGTCTCCCGGCACGCCGACATCGAACTGGCGGCCACCGGGGCCGTCCGCCGGTCGTTCCGCAACGCCGGCCAGATCTGCATCGCGATCAACCGCATCTACGTCGACACCGCGGTGCTGGACGACTTCGTCGACCGGATGGCCGAGCTGACCGCCGCCCTGCGGGTGACCGACGGCTTCGCCACCCCGGAAGCCGACGTCGGCCCGGTCACCATGGAGGAGATCCGCAGCCGGACCGCCGCCCACGTCGCCGACGCCGTCCGGCGCGGCGCCCGCCTGGTGACCGGCGCCGGGGAGCATCCCGCCGGCGGACTGTTCCGCAGCCCCGCCATCGTCGCCGGCGCGCCGCACGACTCGCTGATCATGACCGCGGAGACCTTCGGCCCGGCGGTCGGCATCGCCGGGGTGGAGTCCATGGACGAGGCCGTCGCCCACGCCAACGCCGTCCCGGGCGGCCTCGCCGCCTATCTCTACACCGATCACCTCGGCGAGACGATGCGCCTCGGCGCCGCCCTCGACTTCGGCAACGTGGCGGTCAACTCGGTGGACGCCGGCATCATCAACGCCCCCTACGGCGGACGCCGCGAGTCCGGCTTCGGCGCCGAGCATGGCCGCGAGGGCCTCGAGGGGTACCTGCAGTACAAGCACCTCCGGATCCGGCACACCCACTGACGCGGAGGAGGACTCCCTTGCTGAGCGGAACCAGCCCGGACGGCCCGGCCGTGCGCGCCGTCGTGTTCGATCTCGACGGCACCCTGGTGGACTCGGCCGCCGACATCGCGGCCGCGCTGTCGGACGTGTTCGAGGGCGCCGGCCTGCCCCGCGTGGGCGCCGAGACGGTCGAGGCCGCACTGGGATTCGGGGCCTTCCAGCTGGTCCGGACGGTCCTGGCCGCGGTCGACCCGGTGCGCGCCGCGGACGACGCGGCGGTTGCCGAACTGCTCCGGCGCTATCTGGCCCGCTACGCCGACGACCCGGCCCGCTTCGCGACCGTCTACGCCGATGGGGTGGCGGCCGTTGCCGGCCTGAGCCGGGCCGGCGTCCGGCTCGGTGTCTGCACCAACAAGGACACCGCGCTGTCCGAGGCGGTGCTGAGCGCGGTCGGGCTCGGCGGCCTGATCGACGTCGTGCTGGGCCGGGACTCGGTGCCGCACCCCAAGCCCGACCCCCGGCACCTGCTCGACGTGCTGGAACGCCTGGGTGTCGGTGCGGACGAGGCGCTCTACGTCGGCGACAACCCGATCGACGTCGCCGTCGCCCGCGGCGCCGGCACCGGCTATCGCCATGTGGCCTGGGGTGTGCCCGTCGCCGACCAGGTGGTGCTCCTGCACCGCTTCGGCGACCTGCTGCCCCTGGCCGGCCACACCCCGCAACCCATCGATGACAAGGAGCGTTGACATGGAGCCAGTCACCCCACAGGACCACGCCAAGAAGGCGGTCGGGATCGCCGCCGTCGAGCGCTACGTCCGTCCCGGCATGCTGCTCGGCCTCGGGTCGGGCACGACCAGCCACTGGTTCGTCCGGGCGCTCGGTGCCGCGATGGCCGCCGGCCTGGAGGGGGTGCGCGGCGTCACGACGTCCAACGCCACCAAGGACCTGGCGAATTCGCTGGGCATCCCGCTGGTCGGCTTCGACGAGTTCGATCGCCTGGAGCTGGTCGTCGACGGCCCGGACGAGATCGACCACGACGGGCACATGATCAAGGGCGGCGGCGCCTGCCTGCTCTGGGAGCGCATCGTCGCGGACGCCGCCGACCGCTACCTGGTGGTCGCCGACACGTCCAAGCTCAAGGACACCCTGGGCGCCTTCCCGGTGCCGATCGAGGTCATCCAGCACGGCTGGGAGTCGACCACCCGGTCGATCCGCCGGCTGCTGGAGCTGCACGGCTACCCGGCCGACGTGCAGCTGATCCGCCGGCTGGGCGCGTCCGGAGCCCCGGTGGTCACCGACAGCGGCAACTTCATCGTCGACGCGCACCTGGTCAGCATTCCGGACCCGCTGGTACTGGACCGGGAACTGAACTGGATTCCCGGCGTGGTCGAGAACGGCCTGTTCACCGGCCTGGCCGACGAGGTCATCTTCGCCGACCCCTCCGGCGCAATCACCGTCATGCACTGCGAGGACGCCGTGCCGGCCCGATCGACCACCACCCCGCACGGACTGCGCGGCCCGCGGGCCGGCGTCCCCGGAGCGCAGTAGACCGCCGCACCGGCGAGCTCATCGGCAGAGGGAGGACGCAGAGGAGGACAACGAAGGACGGCCCCGATCCACGACGATCACACCGGCCCATGGGTCAATGCGAGTGGCGCGCATCGACCCGCACCGGAGCCGGGTCAGCGCACACCCCGCCACCCGACCCCAACCCACATCTCGCAAGGCATAGGTGCATTTCCTATGCGGACTCTCGTCCGTCGCCCCTTCCCCGACCCGGGTGCCGTCGGCCTTCGATCGCATGGTCGCGACCGAGGCCGGAACGCGGCGCCGGTAGGCCCAATCGAGGAGAGTCCACGAAGTTCAAAGGAGAATCCAATGGCCACCTATCTCATGGGCATTGACGCCGGCACCACCGGCTGCAAGACGTGCATCTTCGATGTCGAGGGGCACCTGATCGGCTCGGACTACCGGGAATATCCGTGCCAGTACCCCCACCCGGGCTGGGTGGAGCAACTGCCCGAGGACCTCGTCCCGGTGCTGTTCGACTGCGTCCGGGCCGCCATCCGCGACGCCGACGTTCCCGCCGGCGACATCAAGGCGCTCGCCATCTCGACGCAGGGCTCCGTCTTCGGAGCGATGGACGAGAACTACGAGCTGATCCGGCCGTTCATCGGCTGGCAGGACACCCGCGGCGTCGAATACGTCGCGAAGATCCTGGCCGGCGAGTACATCGATCCCGATCGCCTCTACCAGATCTCCGGCTACCCGATCTCGACGGTGCCGTGCCTGACCAAGTACCTGTGGTTCAAGGACAACGAGCCGGACGACTTCGCCCGCACGAAGCAGATGTCGTCGCACCAGGACTGGCTGCTGAAGGTGTTCGGCGCCGAGGACTACTTCGTCAACGACACCGCCACCGCCTCCCGGACCGGCATCTTCGACATCGACGCCGGCGAGTGGAGTCGGGAGATCATCGACGCGATCGGCCTGGACATCGCGATGTTCCCCCGGATCGTGAAGGCCGGCGAGGTCGTCGGCAGGGTGCCGCACGACGTCGCCGTGCAGACCGGCCTGGCCGAGGGCACGCTGCTGTGCGTCGGCGCCATGGACCAGAACTGCTCCACGATGGGCGGCGGACTGGTCCGCGAGGGCACGGCCATCGCGGTGATCGGCACCTACGGCGCCACCTATGTGGTCACCGAGGAGTCGCGGCGCGACCCGAACGGCACGCTCATTTTCAAGAACAACTCGGGTCCCGAGAACTTCACCGTCGAGGCCGCCTCGATCGCCTCCGCCAGCTGCTACCGCTGGTTCCGCGACACCATCTGCTCCCTGGAGATGGCGATGGCCAAGGAGTTCGGGGCACTGGGCAACGCCTACCGGCTGATCAACAAGTTCATCGAGTCGGTGCCCCCGGGCGCCAACGGCCTGGTCTTCCTGCCCTACCTGCAGGGTGCGGCCAGCGGTCCGCGCGCCGATCCGTACGCCCGCGGCTGCTTCCTCGGCATCACCCTCGGTTCCACCAAGGCCGAGATGGCCCGAGCCGTCCTGGAGGGCATCACGCTCGAGATGCGCGACAACATCGAGTCGATCCGCAAGGTGGGCATCGCCGTGGACGACATCCGTGCGGTCGGCGGGGCCACCAACTCGTCGGTGTGGTGCCAGATGCAGGCCGACATGTACAAGGTCCCGGTCTCCGTGCTCGAGGTCGCCGAGACCGGCTGCCTCGGCGCGGCCATGTACGCCGGCATCGGGCTCGGGGTGTACTCCTCGCTCGACGACGCCGTCGAGCGCGCCGTCCGGATCAAGGCCGTGTACGAGCCGAACCCGGAGAACTACGAGGCCTACGACGAGGCGTACTCGCGCTTCGTATCGGGTTACGAGGCGCTGGCCGGGGGCGGCTTCTTCCGCACCCTGCACGAGCAGCTCGCCTCCTGACGGTCGGTGCCCGCACCGTTGGTCGAGCGTGTCGAAACCCCCGTCGTTCAAGGCCTCGACAGGCTCGACCAGCGGTGACCTTCGTCGGTCGAGCCCGTCGAGGCACTCGCGGCGTCGGCGACCTCACCACCAACCCACCCACCAACGACCAGAGGAGCACACCATGGAGTTCGACGGACGCGTCTGCATCGTCACCGGCGGCGCGAGCGGCATCGGCGAGGAGATCGCCCGGCGGCTCGGGGACCGCGGAGCGACCGTTGCCATCGCCGACGTCCAGCTCGACAAGGCCGAAAAGGTCGCCGCCGCGATCACCGGGGCGGGGCCGGGGACGGCGTCCGCGTTCGCCTGCGACCTCCGTTCGGTCACCCAGATCGAGGCGGCGGGCGCCGCCATCCTCGAACGCTTCGGCCGCATCGACGTCCTGGTGAACGCCGCCGGGCTGGCCAACCGGACGCCGCACGAGGACGTCACCGAGGCCGAGTGGGACCTGCTGAACGACGTCAACCTGAAGGGCCCGTTCTTCATGGCCCAGCAGGCCTACCGGGTGATGCTCGGGCAGGGCTCGGGCAAGATCATCAACATCGCCTCGCACCGGGCGCACACCACCGACGGCAGCCACCTGATCTACTGCGCCACCAAGGCCGGCATCCAGGCGGTCACCCGCGACCTCGCCGTCGCCGGCGGCCGGCGCGGCATCGAGGTCAACACGGTGAGCCCCGGCTACGTGCTGACGCCGATGACTGCGCACAACCTCGACAACCAGGAGTGGCTGGCGCACATGCGGTCGCGGATCCCGGTCGGACGCCTGCTGGAGATGCGGGAGGTGGCCAACGCCGTGCTGTTCCTCGCCTCGCCGACGACCAGCGGGATCACCGGCCAGAACCTGCTGGTCGACGGCGGTTGGACGGTGCACGAGTGACGAACGCGGACGACCCGAACAGGCACGACACGAACAAGGAGACAGTCATGGTCAACAGCGGCACGTCCGCGGCCGGCGCGGCGCCGGCGTCCCTGCGGGGAACCGTCATCCCCGCGGTGACACCCTTCCGGGCCGACGAATCCCTCGACCTGGACGCGTTCGCCGCGAACCTCGCCCGCTGGGGCGGCACGGACGTCGTCGGCTACATGGTGCTCGGCACCAACGGCGAGTTCCGGTCGCTGTCCGACGAGGAGTCCCGGCGGGTGATCCGGCAGGCGGTCGCGCACAAGGGCGACAAGACGCTGATCGCGGGCGTCGGCCGCGACTCGCTGCACCACACGCTGGAGTTCCTGGCCTCGATCGACGCCGACGGGGTCGACTACGCCTCGGTGCTCACCCCGCACTACTTCGCCAAGGCGATGACCGGCCGGGCTCTGGCCGACTACTACACGGCGGTCGCCGACGCGTCACCGGTGCCGGTGCTGATCTACGTGGCGCCCGGGTACGCCAACGGCGTCCTGGTGCCGCCGGACGTCCTCGCCGACCTGGCCGACCACCCGAACATCGCGGGCATCAAGGACACCTCGAGCTCGTCGATGGCCGACTACATGGGCGCCGCCGGCGGCCGTGACGACTTCGCGGTGATCGCCGGCTCGCTGAACACGATCATGATCGCGCTCGAGCTCGGCGGACCGGGCGGGATCGTCTCCGCCGCCAACTACCTGCCGGCCGAATGCGCCCGGCTGACCACCCTGTGGCACGCCGGCGACCGCGAGCAGGCGGTGGCGTACTACGAGCGGCTCAGCCGGCTGGCGAAGGCCACCGGAGCAGCCGGCGGCGTGGCCGGGGTAAAGGCATCCATGGACGTCCTGGGGTACGCGGGCGGGGCGCCGCGGCGTCCGGTCGCGGCCCTGGACGACGAAGCCAAGGCACGGCTGCGCGCCACCTTCGACGCCGAACTCGGCGCCCTCGACTCGAACGAAGGATGACCACGGAGATGCACTACCTGTCGATCGATTTCGGCACCTCGACGGTGAAGGTCGAGGTGCTCGACTCCGACGCCCGGGCGCTGGCGTCCGCGTCGCACACCTATCCGCTGATCCGGCGTCCGGGGCAGAAGGTCGAGGTTGACCCCGACGTCCTGTTCGACGCCATCTACGCCGCCTGTGCCGGCCTCCCCGCCGACCTGCTCGCCCGGGTCGGGGCGCTCTGCTACGACACCTTCTCGCCGTCGCCGGTGTTCCTCGGCGCGGACGGCGAACTGGCCTATCCCGGCATCGTCACGCACCTGGACCGCCGGTCCCGCACCGAGTCGCAGCGCATCCAGGACACCGTCGGCGCCGAGCGCTACATGCAGATCGCCGGCGTCCAGCCGTTCACCGGCGGCGTCGGCGCCCTCACCGTGCTGTGGATGCAGACCAACCAGCCGGACGTCCTGGCCAGGACTGCGCAGATCGGCCACCTGGCCAGCTACGTGGGTCACCGGTTCACCGGCGAGTGGGCGGTCGACCGGGTGAACGCGTCCATGCTCGGCCTGTACGAGACCACCAGCAACGGCGGCTGGTCGGCCGAGCTCCTCGATGCCTTCGGGCTGGACGCCCGCTGGTTCGGCCGGATCGTCCAGCCCGGCACCGTCCTGGGCCGGCTGCGGGCCGAGGAGGCCGAGCGTCTCGGCGTCCGGGGCGGTATTCCGGTCGGCGTCGGGACGAACGACATGGCGGCCGCGCAGGTCGGCGCCGGGAACGAGTCGTCCGGGAAGATCATGGACACCGCCGGCAGCTCGGACATGGTGTCGATCCTGGTCGACCAGCCGGTCACCGACCCGCACTACTACCTGCGCGGTGCCGCGACCCCCGGCCTGTGGCAGATCTACGCGACCACCGCCGGAGGCTTCGCGCTGGACTGGTTCCACCAGCAGTTCTGCCGCGACGTGTCGCGGGAGTACTTCGACAACGAGCTGCTGCCGCGGGCCCTGGCGCTGTCGCCGGACGACGCCGGGGTGAGTTTCGACCCGTACCTGTCCGGCGACCGGCAGAGCCTGGAACCGCGCACCGCGAGCTGGCACGGGCTGACCCTGAGCAGCACCCGCGAAGAGATGCTGGCCGCCCTGATGGTGGCGATGAACCGGACCCTCACCGAGACCGTGCAGCGCGCGGCCGCGGTGATCGACCTCGACCCGACGATCAAGCTGAGCGGCGGCATGTCCACCCCGGAGATCATCGCCGTGAAGAAGCGGATCTTCGACGGTTTCGACTTCGAGGTGGTGCACAACTGCTCGATCATCGGAAACGTGCGGCTGATGCAGCGCTATGCGGACGGCGTTTCCTGATCGCGGCCGGGCGGGGGTAGGTCCGGGCGGCCGCTGAGGGGGATTCCGGCGACGGATGAGCGTCGCGATCACGGCCTCAGGGAGCCCTGCTTCCCGTGCGCCGAGGAAGAATCGCCGAAAGTCTTCCGGCGCTGCCCGAACGGGTCTAGTGTCGTCCACCGTGACCCGTTCCGGGCTGCGAAATACGCCATTTCGCCGTTGGTTCCTCGATGTCGAACCCGAGGAGCC
>JBDHZN010000131.1:0-10024 GCA_039811845.1 Micropruina sp.
CTGAAGACCGGTGAGCCGATCGTGGTCTCGGGCAAGGGCTGGGTGAACGCGGCCGGCACGAGCGGCAGCGTGATCAGCGTGCTGCTCGACGCGACGAAGTCGGGTGACCCGAACACCGTCTTCACCAAGCGCGACGTGGTCGATCCGACCAGCTCCCAGGTGACCGGCGACAAGCGGCTGCACGCCATCATCCAGGCTTCTGCCGACGGCTCGTGGACGGCCAGCATTCCGTTCCCGACCGGGCAGAACGCCCGGCTGTCCGACGGCAGCTGGACCGAATGGGCGGTCGGCTCGACGCACCAGATCCGGTTCCTGACCGGAAGCGGGGCGCCCAACGACAAGGGCCGCACGTTGGCCGCCGACTTCACCATCGCCGGCGACACCCCGAGCGACCCGGCGACACAGCCGCCGAGTTGGGCACACGACACCGTCACCGCGGGCGGGGCGACCGCCTGGGTGCAGAGTGAGGTGGCCACGGCGTCCGGTTCGACGATCAAGATCAAGGGCACCGGCTGGACGAACCAGGCCGGCACCGGCGCCTCGACGGTGGCGCTCAAGCTGAACTACGCCGGCGGCCAGTACGCCCGCACCGGCGGCGGCATCGTGGCGCCCACCGGGGTGGCCGATCCGACCATCTGGAAGCTGCTCGCGCCGAGCGGTACGGCGGCGCATCCGAACGTGATCAC
Source organism: Micropruina sp. (assembly GCA_039811845.1). Lineage (GTDB taxonomy): Bacteria > Actinomycetota > Actinomycetes > Propionibacteriales > Propionibacteriaceae > Micropruina. The sequence continues at coordinate 687 of JBDHZN010000131.1, forward strand.
CGTTCCGGCCAGCGGCAACTTCGAGATCGAGATCGACGCCCCCGAGGGGCTGCAGGCGGGCCAGTTGCTGACCGCCCAGTTCCTGTCCGGACGCTTCGGCGCCAATGACACGGTGCGCAACGTCACCACCAAGCCGCTGGTCGTCGGCGGGGTCCCGTACATCGAGCAGCCCGACGATGAGGACGTCACCTGCACCGCGACCTCCGCCACTCCCGTGGTGACCATCGCCGAGCCCCGGGCCAGCCTGGGCGGCACCCTGCACGTGACCGGTGCCGGCTTCTGCCACCCCGGTGAGAAGCGCGGCGGTTCGACCATCGCGTTCAAGATCGACGAGGGCAACGTCAGCCGGCTGAACGGCTCGCTGCACAGCAACCGGACGATCTGGACGATTGTCCAGGCCAAGGCCAGCGACGGCACTTTCGACATCGAGCTGCAGCTGCCCGACGGCACCACCAAGGGCGCCAACGGCTCCAGCCCGGCCTTCAAGGAGGGTGCGCACACGCTGCGGCTGCTGACCGGCTCGCTGAAGGACGGCGACGCGTCGCGCACGGTGTTGTCACCGGAGTTCGTGGTGGGCAAGTACCGGCCGACCGGTGTGCCCGAGCCGGTCGAGGCTACCGAGGACCTGACCTCCGCGGCCCGCAATGGGGTGCAGGCGAGCCGCACGGCGAAGGCGTTGACCGTGACCGTGCCCGGCGCTCAGGCCGGCGACTGGATCTACCTCAACACCTACTCGGGCGGGTCGCCGACCGATCCGTGGGGTGCGACCTGGTTCCGCGCCGATGCCGACGGACGGGTGAAGGCGAGCCTGACCGGGGTGACCCTGCCGACCGGCACCAGCAAGCTGTCGGTCCAGTCCGGCAACGAGGGCGAGGTCGGCACGCTGCTTGGCTGGACGCCGATCACGGTGGCCGGTGAGAAGGCCAACGAGACGCCGTCCGACACCACGACGACGATCCGGACGATCGTGCGAACGGTGACCACGACCACCACGTCGGCGAGCGACGATTCGTCGCCGACGAAGGTGCCCGAGGCGCCCGTCGAGCGGGCCAGCCAGCTGACCGGGCTGAGCAACGGGGACGCCACCGCGAAGGTGGACGGCACCAAGCTCACCGTCACCCTGCCCAAGGGTGCGGCCGACCAGTGGGTGTACGTCTACCTCTACAGCGGCGCCAGCGTCGCCAAGGCCGGCTGGGTGCAGCTGACCGACGCGAAGGCGTTCAGCGTCGACCTGAAGGGGTTGGCCGACGGCCGTCACCGGGTGGTGGCGGTGAACGCCGACGGCGGGATCGTCGGCTGGGTCGAGGCCAGCAAGGGCAACGTCACCACCGCCACACCCAGCACCGGCAGCCCACAGGCACCGGCCGGCCCGGTGGCCCCTGCCGATCAGGGAACGGCGGCGTTGACCCAACCCGGCACCGGATCGATGGAACCGGTGCTGATCGGGGCGGCGGTCGCCGTCCTCGCCGCGGGACTGGTCGGGCTGCGCCGACTGGCCAAGCCGAAGGGAGTGGCGTGATGACACGCGTTCGAACCATCGCCGGTAAGGGCGTCCGGCTGCTGGCAGCGGTGCTGCTCGGCCTCGCCCTGGTGGCCCTGCCGAACCAGCCGGCTGCTGAGGCGATTCCGCCCGGCGGTCCCGGACCGAGCACGCCCGGCACCAGCTCGAGCGTCTCGTCGCGCAGCGTGCAGGCCGGCGGAGTGATCCGATTCACCGTGCGGGGCTTCCCCAAGGGCGAAACCGTCTACATCAAGATCGACGACGGCCGGCTGTGCAGCAACACCTCACACGGCGCCTGCGTCTACCACTCGCAGAAGATTCCCAGCTCGGGCGTGGTGAACGGCTCCTTCCGGCTGCCCGGCAACCTGAAGAAGGGCAGCCACACGCTGCGCTTCCTGGCCTCGGCCTATCGGGATCCCAAGAATCCAGGCAAGGGCACCCTCGGCTACACCAATAAGAGCCCGGCCTTCACCGTGACCGGCGGGTCGTCCGGCTCGAACCAGAACGGCAACAACAACGGCGGCTCCAGCACCACCACGACGACGACCACCACCACGACCGGGAAGCCGAAGACCGGCAAGACCACGTCGTCGGGCAAGGTGGCCAAGCCGGAGACCGGTGGCAAGGCGAAGCAGCCGAAGAAGACGCCCAGCGCGCCGGCCGCTGACACCCTGGTGCCGGACAAGGCGGGCACGGTGACGGCCGCGGTGAACGGCGACGCGGCGGTGCTCACCGTCGGTGCCGACTACGCCGGCGAATGGGCGTTCGTCTACGCCTATTCCGATCCGACGCCGCTCGGCTGGCAACTGGTCGGTGCGGACGGCACCGTCACGGTCGCCACCTCCGGGCTGGCCGCCGGCGAGCATCGGCTGGCGGTGTTGGACGCCGACGGCAAGCTGCTCGGCTGGACGACGACCGCGCTGGTCGGTACGCCGGCACCCACCCCCGCGCCGAGCACCCCGGCACCGGTCGCTCCGGCGGCCGCGGAGGCCGGCCCCGGGATCGGAGTCTGGGCGCTGTCCGGTGCGGTGCTGGTCGTCGCGGCCGGCCTGGTCGTCGTGCTGCTGCGCCGCCGACGCGCCGCTGCCGCGTCCGACTGAAACTCGGTGAGCACGACAGGTACCCAACTCCGGGCGGCGACGGCGAAACCCGTCGCCGCCCGGAGCGGTCTGCTCTTCCTCGCGGCGGCGGTGCTGCTCGCGCTGGGCATGATGGCCTCGCTCGGCGTCGGATCGAACCCGATTCCGCCGGGCCGGGTGTGGCAACTGCTGTGGGCACCGGACGGCAGCTTCGACGCGGTCGTGGTGCTCGAACAGCGGCTACCCCGCACCCTGGTGCTGGTGGTGGTCGGCGCGGCGCTGGGTGTCGCCGGCGCATTGATGCAGTCGCTGACCCGCAACCCGCTGGCCGACCCCGGCATTCTCGGCATCAACGCCGGCGCCTCGCTGGCCGTGGTGCTGGCGGTCGCCGTCACCGGCATCAGCGGGATCGGCTTCTACCTGTGGTTCGCCTTCGCCGGGGCTGCGATCGCCGCGATCGGTGTGTACCTCCTGGGCATGGCCGGGCAGGCTTCGCCCTCGCCGGTGCGGCTGGCGCTGGCCGGGGTGGCGATCAGCATGGCGGTGGCGTCCCTGGTGCAGATGGTGATCCTGGCCAACGCGAACGCCTTCAACGAGTTCCGCTTCTGGGCGGCCGGCTCGGTGGAGGGACGCGGCTATTCGGTGCTGTTCGCCACCGGCGGTTTCGTGGTGATCGGCCTGGTGCTGGCCTGCTGTCTGGCGCCGGCGCTCAACGCCCTCGCCCTCGGTGAGGACGCCGGACGTGCGCTCGGCGTCCGGGTCGGGTTGATCCGCGGCCTGGCGGTGGTGGCGGTGACGGTGCTGGCCGGAGCGGCGACCGCTGCGGCGGGACCGATCATGTTCGTCGGGCTCGGCGTGCCCTACCTGGCCCGGGCCGCGTTCGGCCCCGACCAGCGGCTGGTGCTGCCCGGTACCGCCTTGGCCGCCCCGGTGCTGCTGCTGGCCGCCGACGTGGTGGCCCGGCTGGTGGTGCTGCCCGGCGAGGTACCGGTCGGCGTGGTGGCCGCGATCCTCGGCGGCCCGGCGTTCGTGATGATCGTCCGGCGGCCCCGGATCGAGGCCCTGTGATGAGTGACGCGGTGAGTGCGCCCACGGTCGGTCAGGACCGCCGTCCGGGCTATCGGCGGCTGCGGCTGGGGTCGGCCACCGTGCTGCTCGAGCGCCGCACCGTCGTCGTGGTGCTGTCCGCGCTCGTCGCGTTGCTGGTGCTCGGTGCCGTCGGGCTGCTGATCGGGGACTATCCGCTCAACCTGGGCCAGGCGCTGCGGGCCCTGTTCGGTGTCGGCGGCGACCCGCTCGCCCAGTACTTCGTCCGTAGTCAGCGGGCACCCCGGGTGCTGGCCGCGATCCTGGTCGGGGCGGCGCTGGCCGTCTCGGGTGCGATCTTCCAGTCCATGTCGGACAACCCGCTGGGCAGTCCGGACATCATCGGCTTCACCACCGGATCGGCCAGTGGGGCACTGCTGGCCATCATCGTGATCGGCGGCGGGCCGGCCGAGACGGCGATCGGTGCGCTGGTCGGCGGCGGCGTGACGGCCGCGATCGTGTATCTGCTGGCCTGGCGGCACGGGCTGACCGGGGGACGGCTGGTGCTGGTCGGCATCGGCATCGCGGCCGTCCTGCAGGGGCTCAACAACCTGCTGCTGGTGCGGGCGTCGTTGACGTCGGCGCAGACGGCCGCGCAGTGGCTGGCCGGATCGTTCAACGCCACCGGTTGGCCGCGGGTGCTGCTGGTCGGTGTGGCGCTGGTGGTGCTGCTGCCTGCCGCCGGGCTGCTGGCCCGTCCGCTGGGGGCGCTGGTGCTGGGCGACGACCTGGCGGCCGCGCTCGGCGTCCGGGTCGAACGCAGCCGGACGCTGCTGGTGGTGGTCGGCGTCGCGCTGGTCGCGGTGGCCACCGCGACCGCCGGACCGATCGGCTTCATCGCGCTGTCCGCACCGCAGATCGCCCGGCGACTCACCCGCACCTCCGGTGTCGGGTTCGGTGCGGCGGCCTTGGTCGGCGGTGCGCTGGTGCTGGCGTCCGACCTGGTGGCGCAGCGACTGTTCGCCCCCACCCAGCTGGCCGTCGGGGTGGTCACCGGCGTGCTGGGCGGCGGGTATCTGATCTGGCTGTTGGGCAGCCAATGGCGAAAGGGAGCACGATGACCTCCGTGAGCATGGTGGAGCCGGTCACTGCGGTGGCGCCGCTGCGCGCCCGCAGCCTGGGTGTCGGGTACGGCGAGCGGCTGGTGCTCGACAGCCTGGACGTCGACCTGCCGGCCGGCGAGCTGACGGTGATCGTCGGCCCGAACGGCTGCGGCAAGTCGACGCTGTTGCGCGCCCTGGCCCGGATGGTGCCGGCCCGTTCCGGCGTCGTCGAGCTGGACGGCAAGCCGATCGGCCACTACCCGACCCGGCAGGTGGCCCGCCGGCTCGGCCTGCTGCCGCAGTCACCGGTCGCCCCGGACGGCATCACCGTGACCGACCTGGTGGCCCGCGGCCGCTACCCGCACCAGGGCATTTTCCGGCAGTGGAGCGACACCGACGCCGCCGCCGTCGACGAGGCGATGCGCCGCGCCGGGGTCACCGACCTGGCCGACCGGCAGGTCAGCCAGCTGTCCGGCGGCCAGCGGCAGCGGGTGTGGATCGCGATGGCGCTCGCCCAGCAGACCCCGATCCTGCTGCTCGACGAGCCGACCACCTATCTCGATGTCGCCCACCAGGTGGAGGTGCTGCGGCTCACCCGCAGCCTGCAGCGCGACGGCTACACCGTCGTCGTGGTGCTGCACGACCTGCACCTGGCGTTCCGCTACGCCACCCAGTTGCTGGTGATGAAGGACGGGCAGATCGTGGCGCAGGGTGACCCGTGCGAGATCGTCACCGCGCAGCTGATCGAGGACGTCTACGGCCTGCCCTGCCGGGTGCTGGCCGACCCCGAGACCGGCCGTCCGCTGGTGATTCCGGCAGGTGACGAATGAGCGCCATACCTGCGCCGGGTGCGCCCCGGACGCCGCCGAAGGTGCGCCGTCCGGCGCCGGCACCCCGGGTGGCCACCCCCTCGAGCGTGCTGGCCGCGCTGCGAGACGAGCCTCGCTCGCCGATCATCGAACCGGACGGCGACGAATGGCTGGTCACCTTCTGCTGGCGCGATGCCGACGCCGACGAAGTGCTGCTGTTCGTCAACCGGCTCACCGACGAACGCGACCTCGACCGCAGCCTGATGGAGCGGCTGCCCGGCACCGAGCTGTGGCACCTGAGCTACCGGATGCCGGGGGACTGGCGGGCCTCCTACGCGGTGGTACCCAAGCGGCCCGGCCGTCCGGCACCGTGGCGTGACCTGGCCGAACAGGCGTCGCTGCGGGCGGCGCTCGACCGCGGACTGCCCGATCCGCTCAACCCGCAGGTGATGCGCAACCGGGTCGGCAACCTGGTGTCGGTGGTCGAACTGCCGGATGCCCCCTCCCAGGCCTGGTTGGCACCACGCGGGCCACTGCGCGGACTGCTCACCCACCACGAGTTGGGAGGACGCCGACCCTCGGTCTACCGACCTGCCGAGTTCACCCCGGGCGGCCCGGTGCTGGTGGCCCTGGACGGCGAGATGTGGCTCGGTGAGCAGAGCCTGCCGGCCATGGTGGACAACCTGATCGCCGACGGGCTGATCCGTGCCCCGCTGGTGCTGCTGGTGCCCGGCGGCGACCGGCTGCAGCGTTGGGCCGAACTCAACGGCGCCGGTGGAATGCCCGACTGGATCGCCGACGTGCTGCTGCCCTGGGCGGTGGCCGGTCACCAGGCCGCAACGGACGCCGCAGACCGGATCGTCGCCGGGCAGAGCCTGGGTGGTGCGGTGGCGCTGCTCACCGCCGCCGAACGCCCGGACGCCGTCGGCGGCTTCCTCGCCCAGTCGGCGTCGCTGTGGCAGGAGGGGCTGGCCGACCGGGCGGCCGCGATGCCGCCGTCCGCGCACGGCTATCTCGAGGTCGGACGCCAGGAGTGGGTGCTGCTGGGGCCGAACCGTCAGCTGCATTCCCGGCTCGCCGAGACCGGCGTCCGGCATGAGTACGCCGAGTTCAACGGTGGACACGACTACGCCTGCTGGCGGGGCGGGATCGCCGACGGACTGCGCGCGATTCTGGCGACCACCGCTGGTTGAGCTTGTCGATGCTTGCAGGTTGAGCTTGTCGAAACCCCCGATCAGCGCCAGGACTCCCGGTCTCGACAAGCTCGACCAACGGATCTCAGGCCTGCTTCGACGGCACCAGATCGTTCTCGATGTGCTGCGCCATCACATGCGCCGCGCGGACGACATCGCCGGCCTCGAGCGCAGCCAGCAGTTCGCGGTGGTCGCGTTGCAGTGAGGCGACGTCGGTGCCCTCGGCGACGGCGCCGGTGGCGATCGCATGGCGCAGCGCCTGGATGACGCCCGCGTACAGCCCGACCATCAGGGCGTTGCCGCTGGCCTCCATCACCAGGAAGTGGAACTGACCCGGAGCCTTGGCCCGGCGTCCGCCGAGCGGCTGGTCAGCCTGGGTCGCGGGCCGCTCGAGCGCCTGCCGCATCGCGGCCAGCTGCTCATCGGTGCGCTGCCGGGCGGCCAGCTGGGCCGCCTCGAGTTCGAGTGCCCGCCGGTAGCCGAGCAGATCGGTCGCGCTGAACTCGGACAGATACTCGGTGAGCACCGAGCTGACCGGCATCCGGGAGCGCACGAAGGTGCCGATGCCCGGCATCGGCTCCAGCATGCCCATGCTGGCCAGGGCCCGGACCGCCTCGCGCACCGTCGTCTTGCCCACACCGATCAGCTGCATCAGTTCGGTCTCGGTGGGGATCTTGGAGTTGATCGGCCATTCCCCCGACGAGATCTGATGGCGCAGGTAGGCCAACGTCCGCCGAGCACGATCCGAGCCGACCTGCACCATTGCCTCCAGTTTGGGGTACGCGGTGGGAGTTTCAGTCCTCTCGAAAATACCCGGTTGTGCATTCGATTAATGAACATTTCCGGTTGTGATTCCCAGTCTTTTGGTGCATTTTTCGTGATCTAAATCACCTTTGGCTTACGCCGACGTGCTACGGCCGCGCGCCCCTCCGTCATCCGGGCTTGCCCCGGGTTCTCTTCCGGCCGCGCACCCTCCGTCATCCCGGGCTTGCCCCGGGATCTCTTCCGGTTGTTCGCGCTGACGCAGAGATCCCGGCGTCCGCCGGGATGACGGAAGGGTTCGTGATGACGGAGGGGCGGGGCAGTGGGGGTGGGTTATCCGGGCAGGACGTCGCCGGAGGGCCAGGTGGTCTTGATGAACTCGGCGACCTTCGGGTCGTGCAGCAGGGTCTCGAGTTTTGCCACCCCGGGGTTGGTGTTGTCGGTGCGCCAGACCAGGAAGTTGGCGTACGGGTTGTCCTTGGCGGTCTCGGCGACCAGGGCATCGGCGGTGGACAGCCCGGCGGTCAGGATGAAGTTGCCGTTGACGAAGGCCAGGTCGATCTTCGGGTCGTCGAGCTGCTGGACGATCACCTCGGGCTGGTTCTCGACGAAGACGAAGCCCTTCGGGTTCTGTGCCTTGGTCAGGTTGAGCACGGTGGAGGAGTCGGTGATGCCGGTCAGCACCCCGGCGTTCTGCAGCAGCCGCAGGCCGCGGATCTGATTGGAGGCGTCGTTGGTGAGGGCGATGGTCGCGCCCTGCGGCAGCTCGTCCACCGACTTGTACTTCTTGGAGAAGGCGGCGTAGGGCTCGATATGGACGCCTGCGCCGTGCTCGAATTTGTACCCGCGCTCCTTGATCTGGGCCTCCAGGTAGGGCAGGTGCTGGAAGTAGTTGGCGTCCAGTTCCTTGGAGGCCAGCGCCTCGTTCGGCTGCACGTAGTCGTCGAACTCGACGATCTGCAGGTCCAGGCCGGCAGCCTGGGCCAGGTTGTTCTTCACGTACTCGAGAATCCGGGCGTGCGGTACCGGGCTGGCGCCCACCTTCACCGTGGTAAGCGCCTCGGACGGCGCCGCCGTCCCGCTGCTGGGTGAGGTCGGCGAGCCGCCGCAGGCGGTCAGCGCCACGGTTGCGACAGCGACCGCCAAGGTGGCCAAAGAGCGAGTGAATCTGGACATGGGTGTCTCTCCTTATCGTTGGTTGGCTAGGGATTTCAGCGGTGGTCGACGCGTCGCACCAGGGCGTCGCCGACGACCTGGACGAGTTGCACCATCAACACCAGGACGATCAGCACGACGACCATCACTTCGGGCTGGAAGCGCTGGTACCCGTAGTTGTAGGCGAGCCGGCCGAGCCCGCCGCCGCCGACCAGGCCGGCCATCGCCGAGTACCCGATCAGGGCGACCAGGGTGGTGGTGATGCTGGCCAGCAGGGACGGCAGCGCCTCGGGAATCAGCACCTTCCACACCGTCTGGGACCGCGTCGAGCCCATCGCATGCGCGGCGTCCACCTTGCCCGGATGCACGTCGCGCAGGGAGGTCTCCACCAGGCGGGCGAAGAACGGCACGGACGCGATGGTCAGCGACACCGAGGCTGCGATCGGGCCGATCGAGGTGCCGACCAGCCAGCGGGTGAACGGGATCAACGCCACGATCAGGATCGCGTAGGGGATCGACCGGGTGATGTTGACCAGTACTCCGCCGAGCACGATGTTCAGCGGACGGTTGCCGGCCATGCCGCCGGGCTGGGTGATGAACAGCACCACCCCGAGCGGCAGCCCGAGCAGCACGGTCAGCAGGCCGGACAGGCCCACCATCTGCAGGGTCTCCAGGAAGGCCGGCCACAGCGCGGTGCTGATCGCCGGGTT
>JBDHZN010000132.1:0-9986 GCA_039811845.1 Micropruina sp.
CCCTGGTCAGACCGACCACCGCTACCTCACACTTTGACCCTACGAAGAGGGGACGTGCGCATGGACACCACCGGTTGGACGACGTGGACGCTGCCCGACCCGCGGCTGGGCATGCCGGTGCTGGGGCTGAAGCACCCACCGGGCTGGACGGCGCAGGGTCAGGTCACCTGGGTGCCCGAACACAACGAATCACCCGAGCGTCACTGGTACCAAGTGACGCACCCGGAACGGACCGCCATGGTGCAGGGGTGGCCGCGGTTCGACTTCAGCTGGCCGGGCGGCGCGCCGTGGCAGCCCAACGGGTACGGCCGCACCTATCTGCCGCCCGATTCACCGGATCGGACGCTCGGCGCGGTACTACCCCAGTTGCTGGGACAGGGTGCCGGGCAGCCCAGCCGGTTCGAGGTCCATCCGCTTCCCGACTGGGCCGAACGGTTCCACATCCCGGTCGAGCAGATCACCCCGGGCGTGGCCTACACCGGCCCGCAGGCGGTCGCCGAGGCGTCCGTCGGTGGGCGGCCGCGCCGGCTGGAGATCCTCGGCTTCCACTATTCGGTGACCAACCAGGCGGTGTTCTCGACGATCACCAATCACGGCCTGTTCCTCACCGTGCTGGCGGCCACCACCGATCGGTTCGACGAGCTCCGGCCGACCATGGCGGCGGTCGTCGACAGCACCACCGCCAACCCGGGCTGGACGGCCGCCGTGAACCAGGTCGGCCAGCAGAACGCGGACGCCTTCGCGGCCCGCGCCGCCTCGGCCCGCTGGGCGGCCTTCCAGGCCGAGCAGGCCGGGATCGCAGCCGTCGGTGCGGCCGCCGCAGACCTGCGCGCCACCCAGTCGTCGAACGCACAAGCCCAGTTCGACCGGATGATGCAGCCACCACCCATGGCTGGCACCCCGGGCATCTCGGCGCAGGAGGCGTGGCGCAACGAACTCGGCGGCGTCGAGGCCATCGAGGACCCGAACAGCCGCGAGGGCAACACCAAGTACGTCTCCTCAAGCACCGCGGTCACCTGGCAGAACGAGATCGGCGAGGTGATCGAGACTGACGACGTGAACTTCGACCCGCGGATCAACTCCCACCACACCTGGACGGTGGTTCGCCGCTACCAGCGATAGAGACGCCGCTGACGCTCTCCCGAGAATGACCGGTGCCGGGCGCGGATCAAGCCAGCCGAGGAGATCCCGGCGTTCGCCGGAATGACGCGTCCACCAGGATGACGGGGATCCACCGAATGACGGGATCGGGTGGCCTTCCCGAGCAACCATCCGGCCTCCCCGACCGGTTGTTAGGTTGAGGAGGATCCGATGCTGGCGGAGGTGAGGGTGGCGACGAGCGAGGAGGCCGTGAGCTTCGACGGCTTCGTCGCGACCCGCGGGCGGGCGTTGTGGCGCAGCGCCTGGCTGCTCACCGGTGACAGTCACCGCGCCGAGGATCTGGTGCAGACCGCGCTGACCCGCACCTATCCGCACTTCGCCAGAATCGGCTCGGACGGCTTCGAGGGTTATCTGCGCACCGCCATGTATCGCACCTATCTGTCCTGGTGGCGGCGTAAATGGACGGCGGAGCTACCGGGAGCACCTGATCCCGGCACGACTTCAACACCCGATCTGGACGTTCGCCACGACGTCCGGCGGGCACTGGCCGCGCTGCCCCGGCAGCAACGGGCGGTGGTTGTGCTGATCTACTTCGACGACCTGACCGGCCCTCAGGCCGCCGACCTGCTCGGCATCAGCGTCGGCACGGTGAAGAGCACGCTGTCCCGGGCGCTGGCGAAGCTGCGGGCCTCTCCCCTGCTCACCGACGGGAGCGAGTGATGGACGACGACAACCTGCGCGCCGAGTTGCGATCGGCGATCCCCGAACCTCCCGACGCCTCCGGCTGGGCGGACCAGGCACGACTGCGGCACGGCCGCCGGATCCGGCTGGCGATGACCGGCGCAGTCACTGTGCTGGTGCTGGCCGTGATCGGAGCCTTCCTCTGGCCATCGGTGAACGGGGGTGTACGGAATGCCGTCCCGGCGGCGTCGCCGAGTTCAGCCGGGTCATCGCGACCCGCCACCACCACGCCAGCACCCTCCAACGATGTCGAGCCGGCGGAATGCCGGGGTCTGAAGCAGTCCGCTGGACCACTGCCCCCCGCGGCTCAGCGGTTGTGGCTATGTCGTGCGGACGCGTTCACGGCCGAGGTGCTCAACCCCCTGCTCACGGTCTTGGACGGCGACCGCGCGAACGCCGTACTCGCGACGCTGGCCGCCCAGAAGCCGCATGACGCCCCCTTCTGCAGCGCGGACGGCGGACCTGCATTCTGGCTGGTTGCCGAGACCGACACCGCCGTTCCGGTTGTGATGAACCTCGAACTCTTCGGCTGCGAAGAGGCCGGGACCAGCGACGACATACGCACCGGCGCGGACGCCGTCCTGAAAGAGTTCCTCACGCAGGTCACGCGCCAGCGGGAGCTAACCGAACCGACCGAACCGGCGTGGACTCCAGCGACGCTGTGTCGCGACATCGGCTCAAACCCTCGGTCGGTCATCCCGACCACCGTCGATGCGATGACCACCGTGACGCTGTGTCGCTACTCGGCGAAGGGTAAGGGGGATTCGATGGCCCGGCTGAGCTCGGACGATACCCATGCGGTCCTTGCCGACGTAGCCGCTCATTCCGCCGACGCCCAGCAGCTGCCTTGTCCAACCCCGCCGAGCACCCGATCCGACCGGTGGCGCCTTGCTCTCAGCAACGGCTACGGGGACGTGATCCTGCTCGAACGCTCCTGCGCGGGACGGTTCCTGTACAACGGCGGAGGCGGTCACGAACGGCAGTGGACGCCATCCGCAACGACGGCCAGGCTGCTGGCCCGGATAGCGACGCCCTGAGACGCAGCAGGGTTTCAACAAGCTCAACCAGCAGTGGGGCCGTTGATCGAGCCTTGTCGAGATCCTGGTTTCGACAAGCTCAACCGGCGGTGGGCGAGTTCAGCCGGCGGTGACTACAGCCAGTCGTTGCGGCGGAACAGCCAGTACAGGCCGATCGTGCCGATCACGATCAGCACGATGCTCTGCCACAGTCCCCACTCGGAGGAGAAACCCCAGTAGGGCAGGTTCTGGCCAAACCAGCCGGTGACCGCGGTCGGGACGGCGATGATCGCACCCCACGAAGCGAGCTTCTTCATGATGGTGTTCAGCCGGGCGTCCTGCAGCGACAGATTCGTCTCGAACACCGACGTGACCATGTCGCGCAACGATTCGGACCATTCGGCGGCCCGCAGCACATGGTCGTAGAGATCGGCGAATTCGCCGTCGAGTTCCGCGGAGCGCCCCCAATCGCCGACCAGCCGCTGTCGCATCAGGCCGGCCACCACCTCGCGCATCGGCAGCACCACCCGGCGCAGCGACACCAGTGCCTTGCGCAGCGCGAACACCCGCACCTGGATCTCGCGGGTACGCACCGTGTCGCTGAACAGCAGGTCCTCGAGCTCCTCGAGCCTGTCGTCCATCGCCTGGACGGCCTCGAAGTGGCCGTCGACCAGCACGTCCAGCAGGCCGTGCACCAGTGCGCCCACGCCGTGACCGAGCAGCCCGCTGCCCTGCCAGCGTTCGATCACCTCGTCCATATCGACCTCCGCCCCGCGGGCGAGGCGAATGGTGATCAGACCACGCGGCATCACGAATGCGGAGATCCGGCCGATGGCGATCGCCGGCAGGCCCTGTGCCCCCTCGACCAACGTCGCCGCGTAGCAGGTGAGGAAGGTGTGGCTGGCATGCCGGGTCGTCTTGGGTCGCTCACGTGGCGCGACGGCGTCCTCGACCGCATGCTTGTCGAGGCCCAGCTCGGCGGCCAGCTGCGCCAGCACCTCGTCCTGAGGGTCGTACAGGTCGAGCCAGGTGAGGGTCGCCGGATCGGCCAGATGGGTGTCCAGGTCGGCCAGCGGGAAGTCGGTGGCGACCAGTTCGCCGTCGCGCCACACCCGTCCCCGGACCTGGGTCATCGCAGGCTCACTGCACGTCCAGCAGGGTGGCGGCGACCACATGCCGCAGCAGGTCGCGGACGCATTCGGCGGCGCGCGACAGCGGCAGGCTGGACGGCGTCCCCAACGACAGGTGCACCTCGATGCCGGGCGCGATCCGGATCTGGCGCAGCGCGGAGCCGTTGGTCAGCCGGTCGGCGACCGAGCGTGGCAGCACCGTGGCGCACAGGCCCGCCGACACGGCCTGTCCCATCAGCCCCACCGACTCGAGCTCGGCGAGCACTTGGGGCTGGATGCCGGCCGCGTCGAAGGCCAGGTTGATCGCCTTGCGAATGGTGTGCAAGGGGCTGGGCAGCATCAGCGGCAGCTCGGTGAGTGCCTCGATCGGCACCTCGTCGCCCACCACCGGAGCATCGGCGGCACAGACCAGGACGAGTTCCTCGGTGATCAGCCGTTCGAAGACCAGCCCCTTGACCGGGCCGGAGTCGTACAGGATCGCCAAGTGCAGGCGTCCGGTCATCATCGCCTCGCTGAGCACCAGGCCGAAGTTGTCGATGACGCGAAGCAGAACGTGCGGGTAGCGAGCCCGTACCGCCTCGACCAGCGGCAATGCGATCAGGTTCGCCGTGCTGTACGGCGCCAACCCGACGAACACCTGGCCGGCCACCTCGCGACCGAGCAGGGCCACCTCGGCGACCGCATCGTCCAGTTGTTTGAGGATGACCTGCGCGTGACGATAGAGGGCGGCGCCGGCTTCGGTCGGCTCGACGCCCTGCTTGCTGCGGGTCAGCAGCCGCTGCCCCAAGTCGGCCTCGAGCGCGTTGATCTGCTGGCTGAGCGCCGGTTGGGCGATGTGCAGGACGTCGGCGGCCCGGGTCAGGCTGCCGACGTCGACGATCCGGACGAAGGTCGCCAACCGCCTGGTCTCCATCGAACCTCCGATCCATTCATCGCGACGCACTATCACGTCAGTGAAAATCCGTCTTACCACAGTGCCGCTTCCAATCCTTACGGTCAGGACATCCGATCGAAAGAGGGAGGGTCATGCAGGCACGGATCGACCTGGTCGCCGACATGGGCGAGGGTTTCGGCGACTGGACGATGGGTGACGACGCGTCGTTGCTGGAGATCGTCTCGTCGGCCAACGTGGCCTGCGGCTTCCACGGCGGCGATCCGCGGATCATGGACGCCACCGCGCGCGCCTGCGCGGAACGCGGCATCCAGATCGGCGCCCACCCAAGCTTCCCGGACCTGGTCGGGTTCGGACGCCGCGCCATGGACCTGACCGCCGAAGAGGTGCGCACCGACGTGCTCTACCAGGTGGGTGCGCTCTCGGCGTTCGCCCTGGCCCACCGCACCAAGGTGAAGCATGTCGCGCCGCACGGACGGCTGGGCAACCTGGTCGCCGTCCGCGCCGACTACGCCAAAGCAGTCGTCGACGCGGTCTGTTCGCTGGACGACTCGCTGATCATCGTCGCCCAGGACGGCGAACTCGCCGACGAGGCCCGGCGCCGTGGCCTGCAGGTGGGCATCGTCGGCATCGTCGACCGCGCCTATCAGGCCGACGGCACCCTGGTGCCCCGCTCGCAGCCTGGCGCGGTGATCCACGACCTCGACACCCTGGTCGCCCGCGCGATCCGGATCGCCACCGAATCCACCCTGGAGGCGGTGGACGGCACCGTGCTGCAGGTGCAGGCCGATTCGCTGCTGCTACACGGCGACAACGCCGGTGCGGTCACCACCGCCCGCGCGATCCGCGACGGACTGACGCAGGCCGGCGTCACCATCGCCGGCATGGCCGACGTCCTCGCGGACAAGGGCTGACATGACGAGCCTCGCGTCGGCCGCGCCCGAGGTCCGGGTGCTCGACTGCGGGGATTCCGCCGTCCGGGTCGTCGTCGACGCGGACGATTCGGACGCCGCCTGGCGCACCGCCCACGCACTCGCCACGCTGCTCCGCCAGGACGCACCGGACGGGCTGCTGGGCGCGCTGCCCACCTACGACTCGCTGCTGGTCGAGTTCGACTGCGTCCGCACCGATCACGCGGTGATCCGCGGCATGATCGCCGATCTGGTCGGCCGGGTGGACAGCGTCCCGCTGCGGGTGCCCCGCACCTTCCGGGTGCCGGTCGCCTACGGCGGGTTCCACGGCCCCGACCTGGACGCCGTCGCCGCGATGCTCGACCTGACCGCCGCCGAGGTGATCGCCCGGCACACCGCAGAACCCCTGCTGATCCGCTGCTTCGGCTCGCCGGCCGGCGCCCCGATGATGGACGGCCCGGCCTTCGGCGCACCGATCCCGCGGCTGTCCAGTCCGCGGCCGCACGTGCCGGCCGGCGCGGTCGCGGTCGCCGGACGCCAAGCGGTGGTGTCCGCCTGCCCGGCCCCCGGGGGTTGGCAGATCCTGGGAACGACACCGCTGCGCCTGGTCGACCCCTCCCACGAGCCACTGTCGGCCTACCTGCCCGGCGATTCGCTGCACTTCTACCCGATCCTGGCCTCCGAGTTCGAAGCGCATCGCGGGGTGCTGTCGTGACCGGACGGGTGAGGATCAGCACCGCCGGGATCAGCGCGGTCACCGACCTCGGGCGGCCCGCGGGCGGCGCGGTCGGCCAGATGACCGGCGGAGCCCTCGACCAGTACAGCGCACGGGCCGCCAACGCCCTGGTGGCGGCATCGCCGCAGGCGCCGCTGATCGAGATCGTCGCCGCCGACTTCGCCGCGACGACGTCGGCGAACCTGCTCGTCGCGCTCACCGGTGCACCCGCGGACGTGACGGTCAACGGCGTCCCGATGCGGCAGTGGGAGCCGTTCTGGTGGCCGGCCGGCACCGAGCTCAGCGTGCGGTCGATCCGGCTCGGCATGCGTGTCTACCTGGCGGTGCACGGCAGACTCGGTGCGCCACACCTGCTGGGTAGCTGCGCCCCGGACAGCGTGCTCGGCTTCTCCGGGTCACTGCACCGCGACGACAACCTCAGCGTCGAACCCGGTCCGCTGCGGATCTTCCACTCGCACCTCGGCATTCCGGTGGTGCGCGGCGCCGTCCAGCCACCCCGGTTCACCGACCACTGGCGGATCCCGGTCACCGACGGCCCCGACCGCGACGAGTTCGGCGCCAGCGCCCACCGCCTGCACGCCGGGCGCTTCGTGATCGGGACCCACAGCAACCACATCGGCCTGCGACTCACCCCGGTCGGCGGCGCACGCCTGCCGGTGCGCGAACACCACGGCGAGGTGCTGTCCCGCGGCGTCCCGATCGGTGCCGTCGAGGTTCCGGCCGGCGACGAACTACTGATCTTGCACCGGGGCCGCGGGGTCACCGCCGGCTACCCGGTGCTGGCTGTGGTCACCGCGACCGGACTGTCCCGGCTGGGGCAGGCCCGTCCGGGACAGAGCGTCGAGTTCGTCCGGGTCGGTCTCGCCGAGGCCGTTGCCGCCGCCCGTGCCGAGCAGGCCGCCATCGACGGCCTCAGCAGACGCGTCGCCCGGCTGATGTCGGCGCACGATCGTCGAATCCCCACGGCTTCGATCCCCGACTACCACCCCGTCCCATCCGAGTCCGAACAGCTTTCGACATCGTCCTAGGAGGAACCAACTGATGCCCATCAGTGACTACCGGACCGCTCTCGTCACCGGCGCCAACACCGGCATGGGAGAGGCGATCACCCGCATGCTCAGCGACGGCGGGGTGCAGGTGTACGGCGTAGCCCGCAACGCGGCCAAGCTGCAGCAGGTGGCCGACGCCACCGGCATGACCCCGATCATCGCCGACATCTCCGATCCGGCCGCCATCGAGGCCGCTGTCGCGGGCCTGGAGATCGACGTCCTGGTGAACAACGCCGGGGTTTCGGGCACCGGCAACATCCTGGACACCACCGCCGAGTCGGTGGACGCCATGGTCGACGTGAACCTGCGCGCGGTGCTGCACCTGTGCCGGCTGCTGGCCCCCGGCATGGTGGCCCGCAACCGGGGCCACATCGTCAACATCTCCTCGATCGCCGGCACCTACAACTTCTTCGGCCACACCGCCTACCACGCGACCAAGGCGGCCATCCACCAGGTGTCCCGGCAGCTGCGCAACGACATGCTCGGGCACAAGGTGCGGGTCACCGAGATCTGCCCGGGCCGCGTCGAGACCGAGATCTTCGGCCGCAACTTCGGCGGCAGCCCGGACGATCTGAAGCGGGCCTGGGAAGAGTTCTACGAGCACTACGAGTCGGTCACCACCGCCGACATCGCGGGTGCGGCCCGGTTCGCGCTGGAGTCCCCTGAGCACGTCAACGTCGGAATGATCGAGATCATGCCGACCCTCCAAGTGCCCGGCGGGTTGACCTTCAACCAGAGCCGGTGACCGACCGGGCGGCGGGCAACGCCACCACCCACGAGTTTGGTCCCGGCTCACCGGGGTCTCACCGAAACCACACACCGAGAAATGCCAATGGAGGCGATAATGACTGAACCCATACCCCATAAAAAGACTCCGGCGAAAGCGACAATCGCCTCCTGGGTGGGCACGACACTGGAGTACTACGACTTCGCCGTGTACGCCACGGCGTCGGCGCTGGTCTTCAACCAGATCTTCTTCCCGCCGGAACTGTCCGAAGGCGTCCGGCTGATGCTCAGCCTCGCCACGCTCGGCATCGGCTACCTGGTCCGTCCGCTGGGTGCCTTCATCCTGGGCCCGCTCGGCGACCGGTTCGGCCGCAAGTTCGTGATGATGCTGACCCTGTTCGGCATCGGCGCCTGCACCTTCCTGATCGGCTGCCTGCCGACGTTCTCGGCCGTGGGTGCCCTGGCGCCGATCCTGCTGGTCGTGATCCGGATGATCCAGGGCCTGTCCGTCTCGGGTGAGCAGGCGGCCGCGATCACCATGACCCTGGAGCACTCGCCGGACCACCGGCGGGCGTTCACCACCAGCTTCGTCACCAGCGGGTCCGCCGCCGGCGGCCTGCTCTCCACGGCGATCTTCATTCCGTTCGTCGCCATGCCCCAGGAGCAGTTGATGAGCTGGGGCTGGCGGGTGCCGTTCTGGCTGTCGGCCATCGTCGTCCTCGTCGCGTACATCATTCGTCGCACCCTGGAAGAACCGCCCGCCTTCATCGAGGCCCAGGCCGTCGAGGTGCACCTGTCCCCGCTCAAGCAGGCCATGCAGTTCCACTGGGGCTCGATCATCCGGGTCGCGCTCTGTGCGATGGTCGCCGGTGTGAGCTACATGTTCGCCACCTTCTCGATCGCCTTCGCCACCACCGGCTACAAACTGGACCGGCCAACCATGCTGTGGGTGCCCGTGCTGGCAAGCCTGCTCGCGCTCGTCTACACGCCGCTCGCCGGGTACCTGGCCGACAAGATCGGACGCCGCACCGTGTTCGTCATCGGCGCCTTCGGGGCCGCGGCCACGACCCTGCCCTACCTGTGGGCGATCACTCAGGGCAACTGGCCGCTGATCTTCACCCTCGGTGTGATCTGCAACGGTCTCTTCTACTCCACGGCGAACGCGGCCTGGCCGTCGTTCTTCGCGGAGATGTTCCCGAACCGGGTGCGCGTCTCCGGACTCGCGGTCGGCACCCAGATCGGCTTCGCGATCTCCGGCGCCATCGCCCCCATCATCGCGACCGCTCTGGCGGGTGCCGACGTCACCCTGTGGGTGGGCCCGGCCGTGTTCGCGATCGCCCTGGGTGTGATCGCGGCCGGAGCTGCGCTCACCGCCAAGGAGACCGGCAAGCTGACGCTCGACGAGATCGACGACACCAAGCAGAGCGACCGCGAGAAGGCGGCTGTCGCCGCCGCGACCGTGGGCTCGCCCGCAACGGCGTGATGCGGAGACCGCTCCCTACCACTGGCTGACGCCAGAAAACCCTCCCTAACTAGTTCAGCCCTCCCGTCGACGGGAGGGCTGAACTAGTTACTTCGACCTGAAAAAGTCGGGGTGTGGTTGCGGTGTGTCTCCCGGGTAATGTGGTGTTGACAAGGGAGAATGGTCCCGACCCCTTGGGCTAGAAGGGATTGGGACCATTCA
>JBDHZN010000133.1:0-9971 GCA_039811845.1 Micropruina sp.
GGCAAGAGGGTCGTGGACGGATCAAACCCAAGGCAGACCCCTTCCGGGGGTACGCCAGTCGAGACCAGGGTCACACGCCCCCTTGCCGGGAGGCACTTACATCCTCTACGTCGAGACCTGTACCGGCATGGTTTCGACAAGCTCAACCAGCGGGGTTGCCAGGAGTGAGCAGCAGGTCGACATGGCCGACTCGGACGCGCAGCGCTCCCTGGTCGAGCAGCCTCAGCCTGGCCCTGAGCCAGTCGGCCGCTGAGTTCGCCAGCTCGGGACGTGCCTCGACCGCGGCCTCGGTGCGCTCGGTCAGCAGGCGACGGATCAGTGGCGCGGCATCAGTGTCCAGCAGCCAGGGCGTGCCCGCCTTCTGCACCTGCAGACCCAGGTGTTCGCATCGGTCGGCCAGATAACCGGCGGCGCCGCTGCCCGGACGTCCGTCGCGCGCCTGATGTTCGTTGAATGCCGCGATCAGAGCCGAGTCGTCGGGGTGCGGCGGGTCGAGCTGGAGGGTGCCGTCCACGGTCAGGCTGAACAACGCGGGGATGCGGTAGGCGACCAGCACCTCGGCCAGTTCGTCGAGTTCGGCGGTGGTCAACAGGTCCAGCAGGGCCGAACAGGTCACCAGCCGGGCACCGCACCTGCGGATCAGGTCGCCGAGTTCACCGATGCCACCGACCACACGTTCGACACGCTCGCCGGCCGAGGCCGCCAGCAGTTCCGCGTCGTGATCAAGCAACACCCAGCGGGCCGGCCTCGGTAGCCGCCGCGCCAGGTAGGCCCGGTTCGCCCCCGTCCCCGCGCCGACGTCCACGATGATCAGCGGATCTCCGCCGACCGCCGCCGCGACCCAGGCGGCAACCAACTCGGGGGCGCCATCCCGGGCTGCGGTGTCAGCGGTACGCCGCAGCGCCAGCCAGTCGGCGGCGATCGGACGCTCCGGCCGGGTCACTGCCCCACCACCTCGGCGAGTTCGCAGGCGACCCGGTCCCAGCTGCGAAGACCTGCCCGGGCGTCGAGCGCCCGGGCACGCCACTCCTGGCGTAGCGCCGGATCGGTCAGCCAGCGCCGCAACTCGCGGGCAAGCGGGCCGGTTTCACCGGTCGGCACGGCCGCTCCGGGCAGCCCGCGTGTCGACCCGCTACCGAGCGCCTCCACCGCCCCGGTGCCGGCCCCGACGATCGCCGGGATTCCCCTCGCGAGGGCCTCGGTGACCACCATCCCCCAGGTTTCGGCCTGCGCCGGATGCAGCAACAGATCCGCCGCGGCGTAGGCCTCGTCGAGGGCCGCCCCCTGCAACGGGCCCGTCCAACTCGCCCGAGTCGCGGGCAGCGCTTCGCGGAACCGTTCGGCGTAGTCAGGGTCGGCAACGGGGCCCACGAAAGTGGCCGTCCACGACTGATCGAGGCAGCTCTTGAGTGCTGCGACCGTGCCGAGTTGGTTCTTGCGTGGGCCGATCGAACCCACCTGCAGCAGCTGCGGCGGGTCATGAGAGTCGGCGGGCTCTGCCGTCGTCACTCCGGGCGGGACGGCCGCGATGTCGTCGCGGCCCACCTGCCGGGCGAGCTCGCTGGCGGCCGTTCTACTGGTCGCAACCACCCGCCATGAAGCTCGGATGCTGCGCTCCTCCAGTTCGGCCAGTTCGCGACGTTCGGGGTCCGACAGTCCACCCTCGGCGCCCAGCGGCAGATGCACCAGCAGAACGATCCGGACGCCGCGTCCGGCCGCTTCCTCGATCAGCTGCGGTGAGGCCGCGCCCACCAATCCGTCCAGCAGGATCACCTCCGAGCCATCCAGGACGGCGCGCAGCGCTTCGCGAGAGGCCGCGTTCCCGCGCGGCCAGGGGCCATCGAGCTCCACCAGCCTCGGCGGCGGACCGGGCCAATGGCGGAGCACGGCCGCGTTGTAGCCGTGGCCACCGGACGGCGCCGAGGGTCGCGGCACCACGAACCGCACCGTCATCTACAGCTCGAGTCGGTAGCTGGCCCAGGCGTCCGGATGTTCCCGCAGCCGCACCGACAGCGCGGTGAAACCGGTCAGGTCCATGGCTGCCCGGAGCCGCTCGCCGATGTGCCCGGCCACCACCTCGGTGGTACTGAACCGGCCCGCGAACGCCGGATGCTCGTCCAGGTTGCGGTAGTCGAGGTCGGCCAGAACCTCCTGCAGCCGGGCCGACGCCTCGCCGATGTCGATCACCACGCCGTGCTCGTCCAGGTCCGGACGGCTCCAGGTCACCTCGACCACGAAGGTCGCGCCGTGCAGTCGCGCGGCGGGGCCGAAGAACGCGTCCGGCAGGCTGTGCGCGATCATCACGTGGTCGCGGACGGTCAACTCGTACATGCGCCCTCCCGGGGGTAGCTGATCACTTGGCAGAGGGTGGTGCCGCGGCCGGCGTCCATGGCGCGCAGCGTGCCGGGCAGATCGGCGAAGGGGACCGGGGGTGCCAGCAGACCGTCGAAGGCGTCGTCGCGCAACAGCTCGAGCGCCAACCCCAACCGGTCGGACGTGCTCCGCCGCACCGCCCGGGCTGGGCTCACCCGGCCGACCTGACTCGCCCGCAGGGTCAGCCGCCGAGCGTGGAAGTCAGCTCCCAGCGGGATGCTCGGCCGGTTCTCGCCGAACCAGGACAGCTCGATCACCTCGGCCTCGTCCCCGCACAGCCGCAACGCCGTCGCCACCCCGTCGGCCTGCGCGGACGCCTCGAACACCAAGTCGCAGTCGCCCGCTGCGGCGTCCGGTCCGACGAGCGGGACGCCAATCCGCGCCGCGATCGCCGCCTTCGCCGGATCGATATCGACCAACTGGAGGCGTCCGAGCGGGAGATGGCGCAGCAAGGCGGCGACACTCAGGCCGACCATGCCGGCACCGATCACCGCCACCCGATCGCCGATTCGGGGTGCGGCGTCCCAGAGCGCGTTGACCGCAGTCTCCACCGTCCCGGCGAGAACGGCGCGCTCGGTAGGGACGTCGTCGGGTACCTCGGTGGCCGCCGATGCCGGGACGACGTAGACGTCCTGATGAGGGTGCAGGCAGAACACTCGGCGGTTGAGCAGCCGAGCTGGCCCTGCCTCCACCACGCCGACGCTGAGGTAGCCGTACTTGACCGGCCCGGGCAGGTCACCGGCCTGGAACGGGCAACGCATCAGCGCCCGCACCGGCTCGGGGACGGCATGCCGATGCACCAGCAGCTCGGTCCCCCGGCTGATCCCCGACGCCAGAGTGCGCACCCGCACCTGATCGGCCTCGGGCTCGGGAAGCTGCTCGCGGCGCAGTTCACCCTGCCCTGCTGCGATCGTCCAGTACGCCGTCGCGTCCATGCCGGCCACGCTACCTGTGCGGACCGGTTCCTCCGCCCAAGGTGGCGATCGGTCCCTGCAGCAGGTCGAAGGCCCGGTTGGTCGCCGCCGTGAGCCGCTCCGCGATCGCTTCGGGTGCGAGCCCCGCCAGGCTGTCGCGTTGCACCGGGTTCATCATCAGAACGTTCCTACGTGTTCCGTACCTTCCAGAACCGACCGATCTCACTGATCCAGAAGACCGCGAAGAGCAGTACCTCGATGACTTCGAGGACCAGCACCGCCTGCGGCAGTTTCCACCACAGCCCCAGCAGTAGCCACACCGCGACCGGTGTGACGAGCATCCCGACGACGACTCCTCGATAGAGCCGCCGACGCGCCGGGCTCGGCTCGATCGCTTGGGGCATCCACTGCCATCCCTGCGCCGCCACCGCGACGCCCAGGTGGATGAACAGCAGCACAGCGGCCGGCGTGTGCACCCAGGCGAAAGTGGTGGAGGGATTGACGACGTTCACGGCAAGCCACACCGCGTAGGCCGCCAGGACGGCGAGCGAGGTGAGGGTCAGGTTCCGCAGCAGGCCCGACCCCTTGGCCAGCCAGCCCATCGACCAGCCGCTGCGGGTGTAGTCGACGAACACGAAAGCCACGACGGTGACCAATGCGCCACCGAGGATGATCCGGACCACATCGCGCGGCGACGTCTGTCCCGAGGTCGCCATCTCGCTGATCTGGGTGGCGATGTCGTTCGGTACCAGGGCGACGATCGTGGCGTAGAAGCCTGCGACGTTCAGGGTGTAGTCCTCAATCGGCGTCACTCCCCAGTAGCCGAGCAGCGCGACGGCGGTGCCGATCAACCCGCCGACGAACAGGTCACGGTACTGGCCGCCGTGATAGCTGCTGAGCGAGTCGGGGATGCCGGTTGACGCCGTCCAACCCATCACAGCCAGCAGCGCCATGATCGGCGCCAGCACCAGAAGTCGCTGCAGATGTTGCGCACCACCACCGCCGAGCGGCGGATCGCACTGCTGCTGGTCAGGCCGGATGAGCATCACAGCGGACCATTCTTGTCGAAACGCGGCCCGCGGGTTGGGTTTGTCGAACCATGTCAGCTCGGACACGTGGCCAATTGCCTTCCGTCCGCATCCAGGACCTTTCCCTCGACAGTCGGCGGATGATTCACGTCCAAGTGAATCGGTGCTTGTGGGTCACCCTGGCGTCGACGATCGCGTCGCCATCGACGACCGGACGCGATTCTCTCGGCTATTGCTCTGTACCTATTAGTAGGTACAGTGGTCGCGTGGAGTCCAGGGAACGCCTGATCACGGCGATGAGCGAGCTGATGTGGGAGCGCGGCTACGCGGCGACCAGCCCACGTGAGATCCGCGAACGATCCGGCGTGGGCCAGGGCAGCATGTACCACCACTTCCCCGGCAAACGTGAGCTGGCCCTAGCGGCGCTGGAGCGCAACTGCGCCGACCTGCTGCCCTCGACCGAGGAGTTGCTGACTGCTCCCGGCGACCCGATGGAGAAGCTGACTCGCTACCTGACGCGTCCCCTGCCAACGCTCAAGGGCTGCAAGGTCGGGCGGATGACCCAGGATCCGGTGGTAGCGCATGACGCCGGCCTACTGGCGCCTGTCGCCCAGGCCTTCGCGGCTGTTCATCGGGCACTGACCGCGGTCGTCCGGGAGGCGATAGAGCAGGGACAACTCAGCGCCGCCCTGGACGCGGACCGCGTGGCCCACCTACTCACCGCCACGATCCAGGGCGGGTACGTGCTGGCTATTGCGGCGCAGGATCCGCGCCCCTTCGACGACGCGCGCGCCGGCGCCCTCGACCTGTTGCGGGCCTCAGCTTGGATGCGCGGCCAACTGCCACATCGACACCACTAGGAAGGGAGCACTGAGATGACAGTGCGAATCGGAATCAACGGTTTTGGACGGATCGGGCGCAGCTACTTGCGAGCGGCCCTGGCCAATAGCGCGGACGTCGAGGTGGTCGCGGTCAACGATCTTACCGACGCCGGCACTCTGGCGACACTCCTCGAGTGGGACTCCATCGCCGGGCACCTCGACGGCGTGAGCGTCGACGGCGACACGATCACGGTAGGTACCAACCGGATCGCGGTGCTGTCGCAGGCTGATCCGGCCAGCATTCCCTGGGGTGAGTACGGGGCCGACGTCGTCATCGAATCGACCGGCCGGTTCACCGACCGCTCCTCGGCGCTCGCCCACCTCAGCGGTGGTGCCAGAAAGGTGATCGTGTCGGCTCCGGCCAAGGGGGATGTCCCCACCTTTGTGCTGGGTGTGAACGATGACCGACTTGATCCGACCGCGTCCGACGTGTTCTCGAACGGATCGTGCACCACGAACTCGCTGGCGCCGCTGGCCAAGGTGTTGAACGACTCCTTCGGCCTTGAGAGCGGACTGATGACCACGATTCACGCCTACACCGGCGATCAGCGGCTGCACGACGCACCGCATTCCGATCTGCGGCGCGCACGAGCCGCAGCCATGTCGACGATCCCCACCTCCTCCGGCGCCGCGAAAGCCATCGGCAAGGTGATTCCCGAACTCGAGGGACGGCTCACCGGGTTCGCGCTGCGGGTGCCCGTGCCGGTTGGCTCGATCACGGACCTCACGGTTGTTCTGGGGCGGACGGCGTCCGTGTCGGACATCAATCAGGCCTTCGCCGAAGCCGCAGCGGGCCCGCTGCGAGGCTATCTGCAGTATTCCGAAGCACCGCTGGTGTCGGTGGACATCGTGGGCAATCCGCACTCATCCATCTTCGACGCACCCCTGACCGAAGTGGTGGGCAACCAGGCGAAGGTGCTCGGCTGGTACGACAACGAGTGGGGCTTCTCCAACCGCCTGGTCGAGTTCTCGGAGCGCATCGGCGCCGTGTGAGGGCGGCGACCGGCCGGCCCGAGGTCAGCTCAGCAGGGCCAGATCCCGTCGGATGTAGCGCAGGTGCGCCCACTCCTCCTCCAGGATCACCCGGATGCAGTCGCCCACTGTGGGGCTCCAGTCGCCGCCCCAGGGGTCCTGGCGTTCCTCGGCAAGCAGTTCGGCTGTCGCGGTGCTAAGGAAGTCGGTGACCAGCTGCTGCCGCTCGGCGCGCACCGCAAGGATCTCGTCATAGGTGGGAGTGTCTGTACGGAAGATCGACATGTCGAAGCCCATCTGCTCGGCGCCGGTGAAGATCTGACCGATCTCGTGCAGGGGTTGCGGTATTCGCAGGATCCCGCCGCGCAGCCAGGCGTCGGTGGCGAGGATGAGGTGCCGCAGGGTCTGGGCCAGGGACCACTCGTCCTCGACATGCGCGTCGACCATGTTCCGCGGCGTGCTCTCGACGGTGGTCTGCCAGGCAGACTGCACGGCGACCCAGCCGTCGCGCAAGCCTTCCGGGGTTTGCGCCTTCTGCAGCTCGCGCCCCGGGAACTGCCGGTTGAGCTCGGCATCGACCAGCGGCACCACATCGACCCCGTTGACCAGGAGGCTCCCGAAGAACAGGTCGTGGCTGTCGATGTCGAGTCCGCCTACGTCGACACTGCGCATCGTGACGCCGCTGACATCGGAGAACCGCAGTGTGGCTCCCTTGAAACTGGCCTTGACGAAGGTCGCGCCTTCGAACTCCTTCGTACCTGAATAGGTCGTCATGGCTTCATCATCGGGGCGGCCCAGATCGATGTCGAGACACGTCGCGCTTGCCGGTTCGGTCGGTGGACGTGTTCAGGGAGAACGACACCTCGGCGTTCAAGCAGTGCACCATCACCCTGCCCACCGGCGTGAAAGTGCGGCGGGTGGTGCGGCCACGGTTCCGTGCCCTCTTGTCGCTCCTCGCCCGTGGTGGTGGGGAGGTTGATGACGTCGTACCCATGAGGATGCCTTTGGGAGGGAAAGGCCTATCCGGTTGGCTTCGGCCATGACTGGATGCGCCCGGTCAGCGCACCCACCGCCTTGCCTGGCATCAGCCTCAACGCGGTGTTGCGTAGGCCGACCGCTACCGGGTTTGTGGTCTGCGATGCTCGGCCTGCCGCGCGTGACCGTTGCATGACGGCCTTCGTTCGCTTTTGCCGCAGGGCCGAGTAGCGGGCAAGCGCAGCTTCGAGTCCGGCAGTGCTGGCGCTGCGGAGCAGGAGCACCAGCGTTGCGGCGTCTTCAATGCACTGCCCGGCTCCTTGCCCAAGGTTCGGTGTCATTGCGTGGGCGGCATCGCCAAGTAGCACCGTGCGCCCGCGAACGAACGAGGCGAGCGGCTTCGCAAGATCGTAAATGTCATGTCGCAGCACCGCATTCGGCGGGGTCGCGGCGCTCGCACGCGAGCCGATGTAGCCCGTGCTGAGGCCGACGAAATCCGCAGTCTGCCCGTGCCTGGGCCTCCTCACGTGAGTGGCACAAGACCACGAAGTCATCGGCGTAACGAATCAACACCAGCGCTCCTCTCACGACTCGGTCGCCGTGGAATCTCAAGTCTCTGGGATTCCTGCGGACCCCTGCGGCTTCCTCCATCCCGTGCATCGCGATGTTCAACAGCAGCGGGGAGATGATCCCGCCTTGGGGTGTGCCCGCGTCGGTCGCCGCGAGCTCGCCCTGTTCCATGACCCCGGCCTTCAGCCACGCGGCGACGTGCCCCTTGGCAGGGAACCCGTCCAGCATGGACAACAGATGATCGTGGTCGATGTTGTCGAACGCCGCTCTCAAGTCTGCGTCCAGTACCCACATGCGATGCCGGGTCTTCCCGGCACCTTGGGCGAAGATCGCGGCCAAGGCGTCATGGCAGCCGCGTCCGGGTCGGAATCGTAGACATCCGGCTCGAACCGGGCCTCCCACTCAGGTTCCAACGCGTTGAGGACGATCGCTTGGACCGCCCGGTCGAGCAGCGTCGGGATCCCCAATGGTCGGCGTTTGCCGCCAGCCTTCGGGATATACACGCGCCGCACCGGACGAGGTTTCGTGGTCATCGCGTTCCTCATCAGCCATGTCGCCATCGCGGCTCGTGACTCATCATCAAGGATCACCATGCCGTCAACCCCGGCGGTGTTGCGCCCCGCGTTGGCCTGCGTCACCCTCCGCACCGCCCACAGCACATTCGACCGTGAACGCAGCATCAGGCGTTGCAGGCTGCGGACCCGCTTGTGGTCCGCGTTCTTTGCCGCCGTGAAGATCCGCTGCCGCAGCGCACGTACGTCGTCTTCGACCTCGCGCCAGAACACATCCGGCCACCAGTCGAACCCGTCGCCTCCGAGTCTGTTCGCCGAAGCGTCTAACATCTCCCGCAGTTCGGTGTCCACGGTCATCCTCCCTTCACGACTCACCCGGCTCACGTCAGCCCGCTTTCGCGTCCAGACACACAAGGTCCGGTATCCGGCTGGTTATCGCCTGGCCGCCGCTTGGAGGAGCAGCATCACCACGCGTTTCCCATCGCCTTTCGGCATACCGGCATTCGCTTCTTGAGCCATCCTGTTCCCGCCGCGCACATCAGCGTCCCTCACGGGCACGCCCACCGAGTCACCTCGGCGCGTGACGGGGTTCCCATGTTCCGCACAGTCCAGCCACGACCGGGCAGGGTGCCTCCTTCAACCCCGGGGACAGTGGTGTCCACGCACCCGTTGCACACATCACGGGTGCCACCCGCCGGGCTCTCACCGGCCGGTCCCTGAAACCCCCGGCGCCTGCCGTAAAGGGGGCCTCCGTGTAACGAGGACTCAACAGAGATTCACTTGCGTTCACCCATCCCGGTCTTCTCCTCGCCCGTCCCCGGTCGGCAGACTGACCAAGAGACTTCGGCTTTCCCGCAGGCTCCGCACCCCGTCGTTACCAACGGCGCACGCCACGGGTGGAGACAGGTCCCACGGACACTGACCCGGAACACACTCAACGCCCCGAAGGGCCACCACCTCCAAACAATGTGTTCACTGAAACTGTGCGACCTCATGTCGCACGTGCGCCAGCCTGTTGCGAAACTTCACCACACGGGCCACCAGTTCATGCACTCGCGCTCGCCCGGTGCCCTTGGGGAAAGCGCGGTGCAGCATCGAGTTCCACAGCGTCGGCGTCCGCTCGCCCACGGTCAGGTTCGACCAGAATCCGAACGTCAACGCTGCCACGACCTCCGCATGCGTCGGCGCGGAACTCAGGCCCCGCTTGGCGTCGGTGATGCGGGCCAGGCTCGTCTGGTTGCGGCGGCGCTGCTGGGCGCGGGCGCGCTGCACGCCCTGCTCCAAGTGGAACAGCGGCGAGTGCGGGTCGATAGCCCAGTCGGGGAACCGTCTGGTCAGTTCCCGGTCGTAGGCGTTGCGCACCGCGACTTCGAGATGCCCCACGTCCACGATCCCAGCGGCAGCGACCCCCGAGTTCCACAGATACGTCTCCATCGCCAAGCCGTGGTCATTGCCCGCGACGTCGAGGTAGCGTCGGTACCGTGGCGCGCTCAGCCACAGCGCTGCTTGCGCGGCGTCCAGTGAGGGCGCGCTCTCGGTCATACGTGGTAGTCTATGAGCATCGCCCCGCGGTAACCGTCCTCTGTCTGGCTCTGGTCAGTTAGGCACCGCGGGGCTTTGTTCTGCCCGAGGAAACCCGCTACCGCATCCATCCATCCATCCATCACGGTAGACTGAGAACCGCAGAAACAAGCCGATCAAGACCGGACTACTTTTGCTCCCCTACGGGTTGGCCGCATTCATCGC